>DAISXL010000128.1:0-6592 GCA_036825855.1 Yoonia sp. | reverse complement strand
GGACTCATCGCCTCCCAGCGCAGGAACAAATCGTGCAGCCGCCCACTGCCCGACAGCCCGATGGCATGGGCAGTGTCCAGCGTGGTGAAACGGTCGCGCAACAGGGTCTTGGCATGCGAGAGGGTCAGATATTGCTGATAGCGTTTGGGCGACACACCCACCCATGACGAAAATAGCCGCTGGAAATGCGCAGGGCTCATCTGCATCTGCCCCGCCAGATCGGCCAGCGACAAAGGCGCGTCACCCGCTGCATCGATCAGCGCTATGGCGCGGCGCATGACGTTGTAATGATAGGTGTCCGTGTGTTCCATACCGCCGACATTAGTGAGTCCGCGCGCGCCCCGCGACCCGATTATTGCGCATCCTGCGCTTGCCCAGCCGCAAAGGGCGTTGCATACCGATGGAATGGCAAAGCAGCTTGATTATCATTCCATCCGCGCGATCTTTGCGCGCTTTCAGGCCGCCGAGCCCGAGCCGAAAGGCGAGCTTGAACACATCAATGCCTTTACACTGGTCGTCGCCGTGGCCTTATCGGCGCAAGCGACCGACAAGGGCGTGAACAAAGCCACGCGCGGCCTGTTTGCCGTCGCCGACACACCCCAGAAGATGCTCGATCTCGGGCTGGACGGCGTGACCGAGCATATCAAGACCATCGGGCTCTATCGCCAGAAGGCAAAGAACATCATCAAGATGAGCCAGATCCTTGTCGACGATTTCGGCGGCGAGGTCCCCAATTCCCGCGCCGCCCTGCAATTACTGCCCGGCGTGGGGCGCAAGACCGCCAATGTCGTGCTGAACATGTGGTGGGGCCAGCCCGCGCAGGCGGTGGACACGCATATCTTTCGTTTCGGCAACCGCAGCGGTGTGGCCCCGGGGCGCGATGTCGATGCGGTCGAACGCGCGATTGAAGATCACATCCCGGCGGATTATCAGCTGCACGCGCATCACTGGATGATCCTGCACGGGCGCTATGTCTGTGTCGCACGCAACCCCAAATGCGGTGTCTGTCTGATCCGCGATCTCTGTCTTTTTGAGGAAAAGAATCTATGAAAAAGTATCAGGTTGTCGGCATCGGCAATGCCATGGTCGATGTGCTCGCGCGTGCCGACGACGGATTTCTGGATCAGGCGGGTGTGCAAAAGGGCATCATGCAGCTGATCGACATGGACCGCGCGGTCGACCTTTACGACCGGATCGGCCCGGCCAAGGAAATCAGCGGCGGATCGGCCGCCAATACCATCGCGGGGATCGCGCAGCTTGGCGGGCGCACCGCCTATGTCGGCAAGGTCAAGGACGACCAGCTCGGCGCGATCTTTGCCCATGACCTGCGCGCGCAGGGGGCCGACTACGCAACCCGCCTCGCGCCAAAGACCGAAGTGGCCGAAACCGGCCGCTGCATCGTGATCGTGACGCCCGACGGCGAGCGGTCGATGAACACCTATCTCGGCGTGACCGAATTCCTGTCCCCCGACGATATTGACGAAGGCCAGATGGCCGATGCCGACTGGATCTATCTGGAAGGCTACCGTTTTGACGGCCCCGACAGCCACGCAGCTTTTGCCAAGGCGATTGCGGCCTGCAAGGGGGCGGGGGGGCGTGTGTCGATCACCCTGTCAGACCCGTTCTGCATCGAACGGCACCGCGATGCCTTTGCCACGATGATCCGCGACCATGTGGACCTGTTGTTCTGCAACCGCGCGGAAATGCTGTCGATGTACCAGACCACCGATTTCGAAGCGGCCCTTGCCCGTGCTGCGGCGGATGTGGCGATGGTGGCCTGCACCGACAGCGGCAACGGCGTGCATATCCTGTCGGAGGACGCGCGCTGGCATGTGCCCGCCGTGCCCACCGATATCGTCGATGCGACAGGCGCGGGCGATCTTTTCGCGGCAGGGTTCCTCTGGGGGCTGACCGCAGGGTACGATCTGGAAACCTGCGGCAAGATGGGCAATCTCGCCGCCTCCGAGGTGATCAGCCATATCGGCGCGCGGCCGGAAACCGATCTTAGGACGCTGTTTGCAGAACACCGGCTGCTTTGAGCCAGCGCATGTCCAGCGCGTCAATCGCCGCAGGATCGAAACGGTGCTCTTCTTTCCAGTATTTGCCTGAGGGTACGTAATAGCCAAGGCGCCGTTCCTCCGCGAGAGCGGCGTCGACATCGGCGCGATCATAGGATTGCGGGCGCGCGATGGCCGCGGCAAGCGGCGTGGCGCGCGGAAAGACCAGCCGGCTTTCATCCTGCGACAGGTTGACGACGGCGCAACCGCGTGCGGCGGCCATGACCATGAACCGCGCCGATTTCGCCTCGAGCGAGCGCAGCGTCACATCCGCGCGCAGCGGATCTGCCGTGCCGGTGCCGTAAAAATGGGTCTGTTTGCTGGCCGGATAGACCATGTCGCAACCCATCATTGCAATGACACGCGGGCGCAGCGCGGCCAGCGCCCAATAGCCTGCGGTAAAGGCCATCGTCCCGCCTGCATAAACAAACCCGCCCAAGCTGTTCTGCAACGGAACGTAATCGGCCGACCTGATGATCCGCTGGTGCGGCGCAAGCATGTCGGGCATGCGCTCTGCCGGAAAATCATCGGGGTGGATCAGATCATCCCAGTCGCTGCGCACGGCCCAGGCGTTGTTGATCGCGACGATGCGGTCAAACGGTGCACGCGGCCAGTCACGGGTTTGCACGACATTCGGGCCGCTGCCCAGCACCAGAACCACCGACATCGTCATCTTCCCCGCTTCAACTGATCGACGTCAGATAAGGCGGCGCGTGCGGTTGTCGAGAAAAACTTTGATGCCTCCGGCGGGGATATTTGTGCTCGGAAGATGAAAAGATAACCGCCACCTGATGCGTCCGTCGCCCGGCGCTGCGCAAAAGGTGGCGGCATCTTCGTCGGCGGTCAACGGCATCCCTGCCTGTACCGCGTCGCCAGATTGCCGCGTTAACCTTAAAATCCGATTAAGCTGCATCTTCCGAGATCAAATATCCTCGGGGGTGAGGCGCGCCAGCGCCGAGGGGGCAGACAGCCCCCTTACTGGCCCAGCTTGGCATGCACCTCATCGAGGTCAATCTCGCCCACGGGCATCTTGTTGCCCGGATTTTCGAAATCGTATCTGAACAGCCGGAAATCACGTTTGTAGATTTCATAGACCAGATGCATCGACAGATCGTCGAAGTAATCCGCGACCGGATGCAGGCGCTTGGGCCCGTGCCCTTCGCTTTCGTTGAACCGCGGGATCGTGGCCCGATCGATCGCATGGGGCCGGTCGGTCCGGTCCAGCACGACCTGCATTCCGTCGTCGAACTTTTCGGTCCAGAAGATATGGTCATACCGCCCGCCATTGGCGATGAAGGTCGCGATATGACCGGACATGGCAGACCAGTGGATGTCGGGCTCCATCGGTTTGCGAAAGCGGATCGTGTCGCGCGCGAAAAGCAGAAACCGCCGGAAGCTCTTGATCTGGTCGAACGCGAATCCATCCGCCGGATTGCCCACGTCGATCCCGTATTTCTGGATCAGTTGCGGGACCAGATTGCCGCGATAGTAATTGCCGCTGCGCTGCACGCCGCAGATCTTGTCAAAGAAAGACGACAGGATGCGGGTATAAGGGTTGCGCACGCAGGTGAAGGCAAAGCTTTTGTGCGCCAGCACATTGTCACGGATCGGCTGCTGGCTGTCTTCCATCGCCCATTTGTGCAGGCCGGTCCTGGCGTCATGGATATCGCCGTCAAAGAAGGTGCCGTGATCGGAATAATACATGATCTGCCCGATGGTCGAACAGGCGCATTTCGGCACGACGCGATAGACCATGCTTTCGCTGGTGGTCATCCAGGTTCCCGGAAAATTGGCCAAGACGTGCTCCCTTGCGGCAGGATATTCCCGCTTGGCGATATAAAGGCAAAGAAACCCTGTCACTTCAATGTCTCTTCGCGCTAAGACGCGACAAAGCCCTTTGCGGAACGAACGATCATCATGGCCCGTGTCGCCTTTATCCTGCTGTGTCACAAAGACCCCGATGCCATTCTGGATCAGGTGGCGCGGCTGACGGCGGCCGGTGATTACGTGGCGATCCATTTCGATGCCTCTGCCGCTGCCGCCGATTACCGCCGGATCACGGCGGGGCTTGCGGGCAATCCCAATGTGGCATTCGCGACGCGTCGCGTGAAATGCGGCTGGGGCGAATGGAGCCTTGTGGACGCGACCCTGCGCACCCTGCAGGTGGCGTTGGAAAGTTTCGACCGCGCCACCCATTTCTACATGGTCTCGGGCGATTGCATGCCGATCAAATCGGCACGTTATGCCCACAGGTTTCTTGACGCACATGACAAGGATTTCATCGAAAGCTTCGATTTCTTCAACAGCGACTGGATCAAGACCGGGTTCCGCGAGGAACGGTTGATCTACCGCCACTATTTCAACGAGCGGACGCAAAAACGCCGCTTTTACGCGGCCTTTGCGCTGCAGCGCCGGTTCAATATCACGCGACCTGTGCCGCCCGGCATTCAGGTGATGATCGGCAGCCAGTGGTGGTGCCTGCGCCGCCGCAGCGCCGAGGCGGTGCTGGATTTTGTCCGCCAGCGCCCCGACGTGACGCGGTTTTTCCGCACCACATGGATCCCCGACGAGACGTTCTTTCAGACCCTCGTGCGGCATCTGGTCCCCGGCCGCGAGATCGAAAGCCGTACGCTGACTTTCCTGATGTTCAGCGATTACGGGATGCCCGTGTCATTCTACAACGATCAGGAGGATCTGCTGCTGGCGCAGGACGCGCTGTTTGCCCGCAAGATCAGCCCCGATGCGACGCGGTTGAAACAGGCGCTCGGCGCGCTTTATGCCAGTGACCGGACGGATTTCACGATTTCGAACGAAGGCCGCACCCTGTTCCGCTTTCTGACGGAACGGGGGCGGACCGGGCGTCGTTTTGCGCCACGGTTCTGGCAGGCCGAGACGTCGGTCGGCGCGGGCCGTGCCTTGCGGATCATCCTGTGCAAGAAATGGCACGTCGCCAAGCGCCTCACCGAGGCGATCCGCCACCATACCGACATCCCCGCCTATGACTATCTTTTCAACGAAGACAACACGCCCTTGCCCGACATGGGCGGGATCGAGAAATCCTTGGCCAAACGCGGACGCCACCGGCGCGCCTTTCTGCGGATGCTGTTCGACCACGCGCGGGCCGACAAGGCGGTGATCTGTCTGGACACGGCCAATCTTGATGTGATCGCGGATTTCCACGCCGACCGCGCCGATGTCCGCCTGCTCGAGATCGACTGCGATCTGGGCGATGACTATCTGGTGGGCCATGCGATCCGCGTGGGGCTGGCGGGGCCGCAGACATCGCCCGCCACCTTCGCGGGCTTGCTGCCCACGATCCGGCGTGACATGATCCATGAACGCGACGCGATCCGCGATGCCCGTTTCCGCAACGCAGGCCGCCTGCGCGAGACAGCATCCGAGGCCGAAAATGCCGCCGCCATCGCGGCCTTTCTGGGCGTGGATGATGCGACCGCCCTGACGCTGGCACAGACGCCGCGCCTGTTTGTCGATTGAGGAAGACCGATGACCTTTGACTATGACGACCAGAACATCTTTGCGAAAATCCTGCGCGGGGAAATCCCCAACCAGACGGTCTATGAAAACGATCATGCGCTGGCCTTCAACGATATCAACCCGCAAGCGCCCGTGCATGTGCTGGTGATCCCCAAGGGGGCCTATGTCAGCCTTGACCATTTCGCACGCGATGCGTCACCTGCCGAACAGGCCGGTTTCATGCAGGCCGTGGCCGAGGTCTGCCGCCTGACAGATGTGGCCCAAGGGTTCCGCGCGATTTCGAATGCCCGCATCCACGGCGTGCAGGATGTGCCGCATTACCACCTTCATATCATCGGTGGGCGGCAATTGGGGCGGATGCTCCAAGGTTGACAGCCCGTCTGCGACGGGCTGGTCTCTGGCAGGGATATTTAAGCTCGGAAGATGTCAGGATGTCAGCGACAGGAACACGTCTTCAAGGTCAGCCTCGCGGCTTTGCACGTCCTTGATGGTGATGCCCGCATCACGCACCAGCGACAGGATCGCATCGGCGGGTGTCGCGCCTGCGCTATAGGTAAAGCTGAGCCGTCCGTCGTCATGGCGCTGTCCGGTGATCCCCGCAGGCAAGGCGGGCAGGGCGGCGGCCTGCGTCGGCGTGATGACCAGCGTCTTGCTGTCAAGCCGCCCCAGCAGATTGGCCGTGCTGTCGCGGATCACCACAGCGCCGTGGTTGATGATCGCGATCTCGTCGCACATCTCCTGCGCTTCCTCGAGGTAATGCGTCGTCAGGATGATGGTCATCCCGTCTTCGTTCAGCTTGCGCACATTGTCCCACAGCATATTGCGCAGCGCGATATCGACACCTGCGGTCGGTTCGTCCAGCACAAGGATCTGGGGGCTGTGGACCAGCGCCTTGCCTAGCAAAAGCCTGCGCCGCATCCCCCCCGAGAGCGAACGTGCATAGGCATCCGCCTTGTCGGTCAGCCCGATCAGATTAAGGATTTCCGCCGTCCGCCGCTACGCCTTTGGCACACCGTAAAGCCCGGCCTGCACGTCGAGCG
>DAISXL010000127.1:0-6650 GCA_036825855.1 Yoonia sp. | reverse complement strand
TGCAAAAGGCTGCGCACTTCGTCATTGTTGGTCTTCTTGCCGCGACAGCGCGCGACCGCAAAGGCACAGGGAAAGCCCAGATCGCCTTCAAGGTAATGGCGGATACCGCGCGCATAGGTTTCATTCGCGACAATCGCGAATTCCGCCGTGGCAAAGAAATCCTGCGTCACCGACCGCCACAGATCCCAGACCGGTTTGATGGTCGAATGCTTCTCGCGCTCGATGAACGGCTCGGGGTCCAACCCCGTCAGTTCGCCCAGCTTGCGCAGGAATTTCGTCGTTGAATCGATCCCGAACGGTGCCTGCAGATAGGGCTTGCCCAGCACCTCGCACAACCCGCGCCCGAATTCGCGGTACATGCAGATATTCACATCCGCATTCACCAGATTGCGCATCTCGGCCACATGAGCACCAAGCGGCATCACCATATTGACCTCGGCGCCGATGCCTTCAATCAGACGCCGGATCTCGGCCAGATCGGATGGCATGTTGAACGCGCCATACATCGGCCCAAGGATATTGACGCGCGGCGCCTCGCCCGGGGTCCGCTTTTTCTCGGGCGGCATCCGGCCTTTGGTCATGCCGAATTCGGTGAAGATCCAGGTCATCGCGCGATCGGCGGCTTCCCATTGATCCTCGTCGATCGTGCGCGGCAGGAACCTCTGGATATTGGTGCCTTGCGGAGTGACCCCGCCACCGATCATTTCGGCAATCGACCCTGTCACCACCACGGCTGGCAGCGCTGGATCAAGCACCTCCCATGCGCGTTTCATCGCAGCCTCGGTGCCTTCGCCCATCTCGGTTTCGCCAAGGCCAGTCACGACAATCGGCAATTCATGCGGCGGCAGCCCGTCGGTGTAATGCAGCACCGATGTCACCGGCAGGTTTTCACAGCCCACAGGCCCGTCGATGACGACCTGCAATCCTTTGACAGCACAGAACGCATAAACCGCGCCCCAATAGCCGCCCGCCCGATCATGATCCATAATCAGCATGCCGCACCCCCCATCTTCCGAGCCCAAATATCCCGGGGGAGCGAAGCGGGGGCAGCGCCCCCTGCGACATATGCCACAAGCGCCATCATATCATCTGCTCCGCCGCAGCCGCACGCGCCTGCTTGTCGAGCTTTTTCTGATGCATCGCGCGGAAATCGGGGCGCAGGTTGGGCGCGCCTTCCCAGACACCGGCGGTATCGCCGTGACCCACACCTTCGAAAAAGGCGCGCATCGTGTCCATTTTCGCTTTGCCCGCAATCGCCGCATTCACGACCTGCGCCAGCGATCCCGCCCCAGCTGGCCCCATCAGGGGACGCGCCGAAATCAGGTTGGTGAAATAGAGCGCGGGTGTGCCACGCTCCTTGGCGTGCTGCACCACAGGTGTGGTGCCAATCGCCAGATCGGGGTTGATCGCATCCACAGCCGCCAGATCATCCTCCAGCGAGGCGCGGTATTTCACCTTCACCCCCCGGCTTTCCAGCCATGCGGCATCATCGGCGGACCAGGGCGTTTTCGGACAGGCCGTGCCGACATAAGGCACATCCGCGCCGCTTTCGATCAGCAGACGCGCAACCAGCAATTCAGAACCTTCGTAACCGGACAAGGTCACGGTGCCTTTGATCTGCGCGCCACCAAGGGCGGCCGTAATCGCTGGCAGGAAGGCGTTTTGTGCGGCAGCCACTTGCGCGGCAGGCACGTTATACGCCTCGCCAATCGCGGCGAGCCACGCGGCCGTGCCGTGATAGCCGACAGGGGCGGAGCCTACGACCGTGCGGCCAGCCGCCTGAAATTCACGGACGGATGCGGTGTAAAACGGATGGATCGCCGCAACGACACCGCAATCAAGGGCGGCATAAAGCTCGCGCCATTCGCGGGTGGGCACGACAGGACCAGCGGCCAGACCCATCGGCGCCAGCATCGCGCCGATCATCATCGGATCGGCGGGGAACATCTCGCCCAGCAGGGCCACGCTCGGGCGGTCGGATTTGCCACCGACGGGGCGGGCGACGGGGCCTGCCTTGATCTCGTCACGGGCATAGGCCAGCATCGCACCGGCCAGAACGTCCTTGGCTTCGGCATGGGTCGGAATGCCAAACCCCGGCACGTCGATGCCGACAATCCGCACGCCATTGATCTCGCGCGGGAGCAACCGCAGCGGCACGCCCGACGCTGTCGGCACGCAGAGGTTCGTCACCACGATCGCGTCATAGCGGTCGGGGTCGGCCATATCATGCACGCTTTCGCGGATATCCTCGAACAGCTTGCCGGTGACCAGTGTTTCGGAATTGAACGGCACATAGCCGACCGACCGGCGCGCACCATAGAAGTGGGAAACAAACGTGAGGCCGTACACACAACACGCCGAGCCGGACAAAACAGTAGCCACACGTTTCATGCGAAGGCCGACGCGCAAGGACCCGAATGCCGGACACATGGATTGTGGCTGGTCGTGGGGTCCTTGCGGATAGTCCTTGGCATATTGGTCCAGAATATCGGATTTGCCCGCAGCGCGTGCCGCGTCCTTCATCGTGCCGCCCGACGAACAGCCGCCAGCCAATGCTGTCTGCGCAACCTCGGGGGACGCGGCAACAGCCTCGCCTTCGATGATGCGGACCTGTCCGGCCTCGTCATAGCCGACTTCATAGCCTTTGGTCTGGTGATCAAGCGTCATAATGTTGCGCCTCCTTCACCGGAACGTGGGCGATATCGTCCAGCAAACGCCGGATCTGGTGGTGGCGGGCCTGCGCCAGCATCTGGCGCACCTCGTCACGGGTCTGGCGGGACGGCTCAGGCGTCATCGTAGATGACCTCCAGGCTTTCCTTGGGCACTGCGTTCTTGCCGCGCATGTCCATGTCCGTGGCAGGCACCAGCTTGTAATCGCCGCCGGTGTCCTTGGCATCGAACAGGCCCAGCAGGCCGTCCTGGTTCAACGGGGTCGGGCGGACAGGTGGCGCGATGCCGACCGCATCGGCGAGGCCTGCAAACATCGGGCCCCATTCGCTGTCATAGCTGCCAACGATCTGGTAATTCGCCGATTTCTTGCGCAGATCGTCGTTTTGCGGGATCGCGCACAGCACGGGGATTTTCACGGCTTCGGCAAAGGCCTGCGCCTCTCCGGTGCCGTCGTCCTTGTTGATGACCAGACCGGCGACACCGACATTGCCGCCCATCTTGCGGAAATATTCCACGGCAGAGCAGACGTTGTTGGCAACGTACAGCGATTGCAGGTCGTTGGACGCGACCAGGATCACCTTTTGCGCCATATCACGGGCGATCGGCAGGCCGAAACCGCCACAGACCACGTCGCCGAGGAAATCGAGCAGCACATAGTCGAAGTCCCAGTCATGGAACCCCAGCTTTTCCAGCAATTCGAACCCGTGGATGATCCCGCGTCCACCGCAACCGCGGCCAACCTCTGGCCCGCCAAGCTCCATCGCGAACACGCCGCCACGTTTGAAACAGACATCGCCGATGGCGACTTCTTCGCCCGCCAGTTTCTTCTTGGCGGATGTTTCGATGATTGTCGGGCAGGCCTTGCCGCCGAACAGCAGGCTGGTCGTGTCGGATTTGGGGTCGCAGCCGATCAGCAGCACGCGCTTGCCCATTTCGGCCATCATATGGGACAGGTTGGCCAGCGTGAACGACTTGCCGATCCCGCCTTTGCCATAGATCGCGATGATCTGGGTTTTCGAGGTTGGCTCACCTTGGGGGATTTCCAGCGAAGGTTCCTCATGGGCTTCATCGCGCAGACGCTGATCGAAATCCTTCAGGTTCGGAATTTCATCTTTCATGCGGTTCCCCAGTTCAAAATCATTTTCAGGCAGGCCGGATCGCTGAACGCCGTTTCATAGGCGGCAGGTGCGGTGTCGGCGGCTTGTTGGTGTGTGATCAGATCCGCCAGCTGCAATGTGCCGTTTTCGGCCAGCGCACGGGTGGCGGTCATGTCGTCGGCGGTCCATTCCGCGCTGATGCGGAAACGGGCCTCTTTCATAAAGGCGGGCGGAAAGGCGAATTGCAGCGGCGCGGTGTAGAACCCCGCCAGCACAATCTCGCCCCCTTTGGCGATACGCCCGATCCAGTCGTTGAGCAGGTCGCCACGACCGGAGGCGTCATAAATGGATTTGTAATCGCGGCGCGTGTCGGTTTCGGGTGTCATCACCTCGTAGCCTTTGGCACCCGCCATGCGGATAGGGTCGACTTCCCAGACGGTCGGCGCCGGTGCGCCCGCGGCAATGGTCAGCCGCGCCAGAAGACGGCCCAGAACGCCATGCCCGATAATCAGGTCAGGCACCGATTTGTTCGGGCCTGCCATCGCGTGCCGCGCCGTTGCGGCCAGTGCCAGCAATGCGCCACCCGCCCCCAGACCACGGTCAATGCGCGTCACACGCGAGGCCTTGGTCACGATGGTCTGTGCGGCAGCGCCGAACAGGCCGAACGCGCCTTCATAGCAGTTGGCACCGGGGACAAAGACGTGCTCACCCACGCGGTAACCGCTGTCGAGGCCAGCCTCGACCACCTCGCCCGCAGCCTCGTAGCCGGGGATCAGCGGATAGCCCATACCGGGGAACGGAGGCATCTCGCCGGACCAGAACAGTTTTTCGGTGCCGGTGGAAATGCCCGAATGGCGGATCTGGACGACAACATCATCACGCGCCGGGGGTGTGATTCCCACCGTATCAAGCCCCAGCTTGCGGGGTGCTGACAATATGACGGCCCTTGTTTCCACGTATTCTCTCCGGCAGTGCGGCGGGTCGATCTGACCTGACAGCAGCGCGTCCTCTTGAAATGAGTGTATCTTTTTGCCGCACGGTGTCAATTCTTTTAGACACCACAAGTGTAAACTTTACCTTACACCTTCAACGACAGAGGTGATGAAGGGGCGCGCAGCCTTTGGCATTCGGATGCCGCCGAATCCGGCCTGTTGCAAAAGCGCCGCAATCCGGTCAGTCGACCGTGCGCGTCCCGTGCGCATCGCCATGCAGTACAGCGCGAAATAGGCATCCCCCGCGCGGTGCGGTGCAGCGCCGCCTGTCATCGGTTCGGAAATCAGGATGCGCCCGCCGGGTGGCAAAGCGGCATAGGCCGAAGCCAGCAAGCCCGCCACGGTGTCATCGCTGTGATCGTAAAGCACGCGCACAAGGCTGATCATGTCGGCCCCCTGCGGCAGCGGCTGGTCGCGGAAAGACCCCGGCACGATCTGTGTGCGATCCGCCATTCCTGCTGCCGCGAACCTGTCCTGCGCCGCTGGCACGACAGCGGGCAGATCGAACAGGGTCAGCGACAGGTTCGGATAGGCCGCACCAACCGCGGCAAGGAACGCGCCCGTCCCGCCGCCCACATCCATCAACCGCGTCACACCGCGAAAATCGACCGCCGCCAGCGTGTCATCGGCCACCAAAAGCTGGCTATCTGCCATCAGGCGCGAATATTTGGCGGCGCTGCCGGGGTCGGTCGCCGCACCCGCGCCAAAGACATAAGGCCAGAAACCGGCCAGTTCCGTGTCCACTTCGCCGCGAAAAAACGCAACAGGATCAGCCAGGTCGCGGTACAGCACATCGTGATGCGCGATCATCCCCGCCAGACCGGGCACCCCGGCAAGTGCTGCGCCCCGCGTCGTCAGCGCGTAAAGGCCGGATTTGCGCTGTTTGAGCAACCCCAGCGCCACAGCCGCCGATAAAAGCACCGCCATGCGGTCAGGCGGCATCCGCCCTTGTTGCGCCAAGGTGGTCAAGGGCAGCTCATGCGCCAGCAAAAGCTTGGGAATATCCAGCGCCACCAGCGCATAAAGCACCTGCGAATGGCAGAAACCGGCGACAAGATCGAACATCGCCTCACCCTCGGATCGGACAAACCGGCGGGTCAGAGGAAAGCGGGCCGCCCATTTCTGAAAGGAAGGCGAGGCCACCAGACGGGTGAAGCGCGACGCGCTTTGGCGGTCAAGGTCAGGCCCGGATACCGGCATTATCACAGCCGCATCCGTCATTATTCGCCCGGAACGGTGCGCCGATCACGCGCCCCTGCAGGCACCAGTTTATCGGCATAGGCCCGCACCATCTGGGCCAGCGCCGCTTCGCCCGGACAGGCGGGAATCGATGAAATCGCACCGCCAAGAATATCGTCAAACCGTTTGACCGCGCCCTGCACACCATAGGCCGCAACCGCATTGGGCCGCCCGTGCAAATCGTCCTGCCCCGCAGGCTTGCCCAGCGCCGCCTCATCGCACAAAGCGTCGCGCAGGTCGTCGGCAACCTGAAACGCCTCGCCAATCCGCGCACCAAGTTCGGCCCAGGGTTCGGCCTCTTGCCCTGCGGCCACGGCCCCCATCTGGGTTGCAGCGATGAACAAGGCCCCGGTTTTCGCCTGATGATAGGCGGACAGATCAATCTGGCTTTCGCTTTCCCAGCCTTGCCCCGCGCAGATACCAAACGGCATGCCGGTGCGGGTGCCAAGGATATCAAGCAGCGTGATCGCGCGCAAAGGCGCGTCGCCAGCCGCACGCGCAAGCACATGAAATCCCATGATAATCAGGCTGTCACCCGCCAGCACCGCCAAAGGTTCCGAAAACGCACGGTGCAACGCGGGCTTGCCACGGCGCATATCGGCATCGTCGAAACAGGGCAGGTCGTCATGCACAAGGCTGGCGCAATGCACCA
>DAISXL010000126.1:0-6920 GCA_036825855.1 Yoonia sp. | reverse complement strand
ACGCCCGAGGACCGCTTTGCCCTGTCGCTGGAAACCGCGATGAACGACCTCGCCGTCGATGGCTGGGAATATATCCGTGCCGACACCCTGCCCTGCGAACAACGCGAAGGGCTGATGAGCAAGACGACGGTCTATCAGAACATGCTGGTGTTTCGCCGCGCGAAGGTGGTCAACACCGCGCCCAAGATGAAACCGCAGCGCCCCGCACCCCCGGTGACACCCCCTGTCGAGAAGGTGCAGAAAAAAGTCGTCGTCTCGGATGACACGCCCACCGCCGAGACCACCGAAAAAGACTGATCAGCGCAGGTCGATCGCCAGCGCGTGAATCCGGCCCATCAGGTCGGGGCCGATGGCCGCATGGATCGCCCTGTGCCGTGCGATGCGCGACATATCATCCAGTGACGCGGCCTTGATCACGACACGCCAATGGCTTTCGCCCGTCCCGTCATCACCGGCATGGCCTGCGTGTTTGTGGCTTTCGTTGATCACATCCAGTGTCTGAGGGGCGAGCGTCATCAGTCTTGCGTGAATTTCAGCCTGCAACGCCATTATTTTCCCTCTGCCCTCTTCTCTCTGTCGCTCAGGGGTCTACAGTCTGTCGTCCGAGTCGGAAAGAAGAGATGCACCATGAAAAAAGACGACCCCTTCGGTTTCGATATGTCTGTATCGGGTTCCAAGAAAAAGAACCCGCGCGGGCGGCGTGGAATGTCGGGCGCGTCTGAAACTTCCACACGCATCTGCGATCATGACGGCTGCGACCGGCCCGCGCCGTTCCGCGCGCCCAAATCGCCCGATGTGCTGGATGACTATTTCTGGTTCTGTCAGGAGCATGTCCGCGAATACAACCTGAAATGGAATTTCTTCGACACCACGTCCGAGGCCGAACTCGCCGCGCAGATGGACAAGGACCGCGTCTGGGACCGGCCCACCAAGCCGTTCAAACGGTCGGTCGAGGAACGTGCCTGGGCCCGGCTAGGCGTGGATGACGCGCATCAGGTGCTGGGCGCAAATGCCACGCGCAACCCCGGGCGCGGTGCGGCCGTGGGGCGCAAGCTGCCGCCGACCGAACGCCGCGCGATCGAGATCCTGGAAGCCAAGGACAACTGGTCGAAACAGGAAATCCGCAAGGCCTATAAATTGCTGATCAAGGTGCTGCACCCCGACATGAACGGCGGCGACCGCAGTCAGGAAGAACAGCTGTCCGAGGTGGTCTGGGCCTGGGACCAGATCAAGGTCAGCCGCAACTTCCGCGACGCGGACTAGTCACTTGCGATAGAAATAGGCCTGCGACAGCGGGCTGAGCGAGGATTGCGCCTGTTCTTCCTGTTCGGACAGGATCGCGCGGCGGCGGGTATCCTCGCGCAGCAGGATCCAGTGGGCGGCCAGAATGCCGCCCCCCCAGACCACAGCCAGAAGCGGCGCAGCAAGGAAAGCGGTCAGCACAATGAACGGCGCATAGAACGTGCCGTAAACCGGCATGATCAGGCTGCCGCCGATCAGCGCCGCCAGCGTCAGCATGACCACCGCCCCGAAACAGGCCCGCACCGTGCCCAGCAGGCCCGGAGCCCCGATCCAGCCCCGCGCGATCAGATAGGACGCAAGCCCGCCCAGCGCCGGCGCAACGGCCATCCAGAGATCATAGGGTCCGACAACGTCCGGCACCTGCGGCCAGAGACCCGCGTCGCGCAGCACCAGCCAGCCCGCAAGCGCGGTTGCGCAGGTCACGCAACTGGCGGCAGAGACAGCGGTCTTGAGGTCCGGCGCCGGAACGGGCGCTTTGACATGGCGCATCGACATTGCGCTACTCCTGAAACAACGACACTCTTGAAAATGCAGATGGCAACACGGCAGACGCGCCTGTGTCGCGGCTTACCCCTGCCCTGACGGAAAGTTTACCATGCGCAAGTTGGCAAATCAACGATTCCAGCCCTTGGCGCACTCTATCGCAGGGACGGCGCGGACGGGGTGGCGCTTGCCGCAGGCTGCGTTATGTTGCATCCGAGATTTGATTGCGACCTATCAACGAAAAAGGCAAGGCACATGGCCGACGGCACCACAGACATGCACGCGAAACCAACCGAGGACATCTCGGTGCGGGACGTGTTCGGCATCGACAGCGACATGAAGATCAAGGCTTTCGCGGACCGGTCAGACCGCGTGCCCGAAATCGACAGCACCTACAAATTCGACCCCGAAACCACGCTCGCGATTCTGGCCGGCTTTGGCTATAACCGCCGCGTCATGATCCAGGGCTATCACGGCACCGGCAAATCGACGCATATCGAACAGGTGGCCGCGCGGCTGAACTGGCCCTGCGTGCGGGTGAACCTTGACAGCCACATCAGCCGGATCGACCTGATCGGCAAGGATGCGATCAAGCTGCGCGACGGCGTGCAGGTGACCGAATTCCACGAAGGCATCCTGCCTTGGGCCCTGCGCAACCCTGTGGCCATCGTGTTCGACGAATATGACGCAGGCCGCGCGGATGTGATGTTCGTGATCCAGCGCGTGCTGGAAACCGACGGCAAGCTGACGCTGATGGACCAGAACGAGATCATCACGCCCAACCCCTATTTCCGCCTGTTCGCCACGGCAAACACCGTGGGTCTGGGGGATACAACGGGGCTTTACCACGGCACCCAGCAGATCAACCAGGCCCAGATGGACCGCTGGTCGATGGTGGTGACGCTGAACTATCTGTCGCATGATGCCGAGGCCGCGATCGTTCTGTCGAAATCGCCGCATTACAACACCGACAAGGGCCGCCGCACGATCAGCCAGATGGTCACCGTCGCCGACCTGACACGCACCGCCTTCATGAACGGCGATCTGAGCACGGTGATGTCGCCGCGCACAGTGCTGGCTTGGGCGGAAAACGCGCGGATCTTTGGCAACGTGGGCTATGCGTTCCGGCTGTCGTTCCTGAACAAATGCGACGAATTGGAACGTCAGACGGTGGCGGAATTCTATCAGCGCTGTTTCGACGAGGAACTGCCCGAAAGTGCGGCGAGCCTGAGCTTGCGCTGAACCGCGCGGGTCCGACCGGGGGATGCAGCACAAGTCGATTACGATCACGGCAATGGCGCGTCCCGCACTGTTTGCGAATATGGTGCGGTCGCTTGTCGCCTGCGATCTTGCGGGCTGGCAGGTCTATGTCGCCATCGAACCCGGCGCTCATCAGGACGAGATCGCCGGCCTCGCGCAATCGCTGTTGCCCGCCGCCGGCCTGACGCTGCTGCGCAATACGCGGCGGCTCGGCGTGCGCGAGAATCCGAAAGCGGCCATCATGGCGGCCTTTGCGGCCGGATCGACATTCAACCTGTGTCTGGAGGAGGATTTCCTCCTTGCACCCGACGCGTTGCAACTTGCCGATTGGTATGCGGCCCATGCCCAACCGCACTGGATGTGCCTGAACCTGTTGGCCGCCAGTTGTGAATGCATGGGCAACCTGTCCGATCCGGCCCATCCGAGCCTTGTGTTCGAAGGCCGTGGTTTCAGTTCGATCGGGGTGGGGCTGACCCGGGCCAACTGGGACCGCGTCGCGCCAAGCTGGAGCGCACCACGCGGCGTGCAGCGCAAAGGCCGGCTGAACATGGGTCATTCAGGCTGGGATCTGGCTTTGTTCGCGCTGTTGCTGCAAAATCCCGACTGGCGCAGCATTCATCCCATCGCGGCCCGTTGCACACATCGCGGCGATACCGGCACCTATTGCACACCCGCATTTCAGGATGCGGCTTTCGGCCATATCAGGCTTGCGGATCGCGGGATCGCGCAGGCACAGCGCGACGGCTTCCAGCTTGTTCCGATCCATGCGCTTCCCGCAGAGGTGCGCGGGCATGTGCTGGCCCAGCAGGACTATGCCCGTGCCATCGAAAAGTCGTTGACCGGCTATCAGGGCCGCCGGACCTTGCTGCACGACTGGATCAGCGACCGCCTGCGGCAGCGGCGCATGCGGTTGGGTGAAAAGGCGCAAGGCAGCAGGTGATTCCGCCTTGCGCCAAGGGATTTAGCCGCGCGCGGCTTTGGTCGCGTTTGCCCACCAGACGATATCGTCCAGTGTCGCGTTGACCGATGGCATCAGATGATCGGCGATGGTGTCGATCTCGGCATTGGCGCCCAGCGGGTGCACGCCGAAGAAGTCGCCGCCACCGATGTGCACGGCGTTGCGCACGGGCACCATCTGCAGTTCCACGGCGATGTTGCGCAGGTGTTCTAGCGCGCGGGTGCCGCCGACCGAGCCATAGGCGATGGCCGACATCGGCTTGCGGTTCCATTCGTTATAGGCCTGATCCAGTGCGTTCTTCAGCGCGCCGGTGATCGAGCGGTTGTATTCGGCGACAACGAAGATGTAGCCGTCGAATTCGCCGATCTTCTGCTGCCATTTCACGGCACGTTCGTCCGAGGATGGCATCCAGAGGTTGCTTGCCATCTCGTCGAACAGCGGCAGGTCGAAGTCGCGCAGGTCGACCAGTTCCACATCCATATCGGTGCGGGCCTGTGCCTGTTTCAGCATCCATGCGGCGGGTTTGTCGGCAAAGCGGGTGGCGCGGGTCGATCCGATGATCAAAGCGATCTTTGGTTTCGTGGTCATGTCATCTCTCCAGAATGGGGTATGCGATGACATCTACATGCGGCAGGTTGCGTCATGTTGCTACAGGCACCACGGCGCAGGGTCTGTGCAAAAATACGCAAGGCGCGCAGGCCCCCTTGCTCCTGCGCTGATCCGGTGGTTTATCTTCGGCATGCAGAAACCATCCGACAATCCCGCCGATCCGTTCAAGAAGGCGCTGGCCGAGGCGACCAAGGTCATGGCCGACGATCCCGATCTGTCGGTGACATTCTCGGTCGATCCCTCCGGCCAGACGGCCGACACGATGCGCCTGCCGCAAGTGTCGCGCCGCATGACCCGCGACGAGGTGTTGCTGGCCCGTGGCACGGCGGACAGTTTCGCGCTGCGCCACAGGTTCCACGATGCGGCCACCGCCGCGCGCTATATGCCGCAAGGCCAGATGGCGCGCGATCTTTACGACGCGATGGAAACCGCACGGATCGAGGCTGTGGGCGCGCAATACATGCCAGGCACCGCCGGCAATATCGACGCCAAGATCGGCAACGAGGCCAAGCGCAAGGGCTATGACCAGATCACCCAAGCCTCGGACGCGCCTTTGGCGGTCGCGGCGGGCTATCTGATCCGCCATCTGGCGACAGGGCGCGACCTGCCTGCGGGGGCGGATAACGTCATGCAGCTGTGGCGCGGGTTCATCGAGGATCATTGCGGCGGCACGCTCGAAAACCTCAATGCCACGCTGAACGATCAGAAGGAATTCGCCCGTTTCGCGCGGCAGTTGATTTCCGATCTGGGCTATGGCGACCAGCTGGGCGATGACCCCGACCAGCTTGACGACGATCAGGACGAAGCCGCCGAGGACGGCAGCGACGATCAGGACGAGCCCGACAGCAGCGGCGACGATGAGGGCGACAGCGAGGAGGCCGAAGCCAGCCCCGAACAAAGCCAGGAAAGCCAGCAGGACGCCAAACAGGCGCAGGTCAGCATGGATGACCAGGCCGATGCCGAAATGGGCGAAGAGGTCGAGATGCCCGAGGGCGAGGCCCCGATGGACCCGCCGCAACCTGCGCCCGTGTCCGACGCCGACCCCGATTACAAGGTCGCCTATACCGCCTTTGACGAGGAGATCGGCGCGCAGGATCTGGCCGAACCGGTGGAGCTGGACCGTCTGCGCGCCTATCTGGACCAGCAGCTTGACCCGCTGAAAGGGGCCGTGTCGCGGCTTGCCAACAAGCTGCAACGCCGCTTGCAGGCGCAGCAGAACCGGTCGTGGGAATTCGACCGCGAGGAAGGTATTCTCGATGCGGGACGCCTTGCGCGTGTTGTGGCCTCGCCCACCACGCCGCTGAGCTTTAAGGTCGAAAAAGACACCGATTTCCGCGACACCGTGGTGACGCTCCTGTTGGACAATTCGGGGTCGATGCGGGGCCGTCCGATTTCCATCGCCGCGATCTGTGCGGATGTGATGGCGCGCACGCTGGAACGCTGCGATGTGAAGGTCGAAATCCTGGGCTTCACCACCAAGGCCTGGAAAGGCGGGCAGAGCCGCGAGAAATGGCTGGCCGATGGCCGCCCCGCGACCCCCGGCCGCCTGAACGATTTGCGCCATATCATCTATAAATCTGCCGATGCGCCGTGGCGGCGGACGCGGCCCAACCTCGGGCTGATGATGAAGGAAGGGTTGCTCAAGGAAAACATCGACGGCGAGGCGCTGGAATGGGCGCACCGCCGGATCACCGCGCGACAGGAACAGCGCAAGGTCCTGATGGTGATTTCCGATGGCGCGCCGGTCGATGACAGCACCTTGTCGGTGAACCCCGCCAATTATCTGGAAAAGCACCTGCGCGACGTGATCGCGATGATCGAACGCCGTCGCGCGGTCGAGCTTGTCGCGATCGGGATCGGCCATGACGTGACGCGCTATTACGAACGCGCGGTCACGATCACCGATGTCGAGCAACTGGCGGGGGCGATGACCGAACAACTCGCCAGCCTTTTCGACAATGATCCGCGCAAGCGGGCGCGCGTTCTGGGGATGCGCAAGGCCGGTTGATCCGGTTCTGGCGAACCGGAGGCCTTCGGCGAGAGTATTTTTGGAAAAAAGAAGTGGGGGCGCCATGTTCCAGAGTTTTGATGCGCAATCCGACCCTGCGCAGGGGCCAGCGCGGCTGGCCGATCTGCGGGCAGAGATGCAGGCGGCGGGTGTGGACGCCTTTCTGGTGCCGCGCGCCGATGCGCATCAGGGGGAATATGTGGCGGCCCGCGATGCGCGGCTGCGCTGGTTGACGGGGTTTTCCGGCTCGGCAGGGTTTTGCGTCGCGTTGCAGGACCGCGCGGGCGTGTTCATCGACGG
>DAISXL010000125.1:0-6944 GCA_036825855.1 Yoonia sp. | reverse complement strand
TGCCTGCCGTTGCGGGCACCAGCGACAGCTTGGCCTGCGTGTAGAATTCGGGCGCGTTGCATTCGTCTTCGTGGATATGGGCGACATCGGTGCAGAAAATCGTCTGCCACGGCTGGCACATCGTGGCCAGCAGCAGCGAATTGGCCGATGTGCCGTTGATCACCAGATAGACCGCCGCCTCGGGGGCGTCGAACACATCGCGGATCTGCTGGCGCACCTCGGCCATGATCGGGTCGGCGCCATAGCCCAGGGCATAGCCGGAGTTGGCTTTGACCAGGGCATCCATGACTTTCGGATGCGCGGGACCAGCGTTGTCAGAGGCGAAAAACATCTAAAGCGGCTCCTCGATGATGTGGTCTTCCCAGTCGTCTTCATCGACCTCGAATTCGGGGATTGTCATGCCCTGCACCGACACGCCAGCGCGATGCACTGACTGCGGATCGCCCGACACCAGCGGATGCCAGTCGAACAGGTCGCGCCCTTCGGCCACAAGGCGATAGGCGCAGGTCTGCGGCAGCCAGTACATGTTGTCGGCCAAGGTCTTGGGCGTCAGCACAATACATTCCGGCACGAACTGGTGCCTTATCGCGTAATTGGCGCAAAGGCAGGTTTCGTTGTCCAGCAGGCGACAGGCGACGCGGGTCATCGCAACCTCGCCCGTGTCTTCATCCTCGAGCTTGTTCAGGCAGCATTTGCCGCAGCCGTCGCAAAGCGCTTCCCATTCCTGCTTGTTCAGCTTGTCCATCGGCTTTTTGGCCCAGAACCGCGGGGCAAGCCCGCTGCGGGGGATATCAGCGGACATGGGTCAGGATGTCTCGTGCTTGGGCGCAATCGGCGTCCATCTGGGTGATCAGCGCGTCAAGGCTGTCGAATTTCAGTTCAGGCCGCAGGTATTCGACCAGCGCAACCGACAGATGCGTGCCGTACAGGTCGCCTTTGAAATCAAAGATGAAGCTTTCGCAATTCGGGACGTTTTCCCCGAACATGGGCCGCACCCCGATGGATGCTGCCCCCGAATAACGGCCTTTGAACGGCCCTTCCAGCACATCGACCTTGACGGCATAGACCCCGAATTTCGGCGGATGCAATCCGGTGATCGACATGTTGGCTGTGGGATAGCCCAGTTCGCGCCCGCGCTGGTCGCCGCGGATCACCGCGCCTTCGATCCGGTGCCAATGGCCCAGCATGGCGGCGGCATCGCGCGGGCGGCCATCGGTCAAGGCCGCACGGATCGCGGTGGAGGAGATGTTGACGCCATCAATCGCGGCCAAGGGGGCAATCGTCACGCCAAAGCCCATTTCCGCGCCAAAGGCTTGCAGTTCCTCGACCGTGCCTTTGCGGTCCTTGCCGAAACAGAAATCGGCACCGACAACGACATGCACCAGACCCAGCTGGTCATGGATGATCTTTTGCGCGAAATCGCGGGGCGTCAGGCTGGCAAGGGCAGCGTTGAACGGCACCTCATATAGTTTTTCGACGCCCAGCTTCGCCAGACGGTTGGCGCGGGCCTCGGCGTTCATCAGGCGGAACGGGCCGGTATCGCGGCCGAAATAGCTGCGCGGATGCGGCTCGAAGGTCATGATGCCCAAAGGCGCCTTGGCCGCGTCCGCCGCAGCCCGGGCAATGTCGATCACCGCGCGGTGGCCCAGATGCACACCGTCGAAATTGCCGATGGCCGCGGCAGCGCCACGGTCGGCAGGATCAATGAAAACGCTGTCGCGGATGATACGCATAAAGCTGCGTATCCCGACCGGCAGAGGCGTGCAAGATCAGTCGAACTTGCGCGATGGGGCGAGCACGGTGGCATCGCCCGTCAGGACCTTTTTGTTGTTCACGATGCAGCGCGTGTTCATCGTCACGCGGCGGCGGGAATGGTCGATATCGGTCACCTCGACCTCTGCCGTCACCAGATCGCCGGGGCGGACGGGGGCTAGGAATTTCAGGCTTTGCCCCAGATAGACCGTGCCATGGCCGGGCAGCTGTTCCCCGATCACCGCCGACACCAGCCCCGCCGTCAGCATCCCATGCGCGATGCGGCCGCCAAAGATCGTGTCCTGCGCGTAGTCTTCGTCTAGATGGACAGGGTTCCGGTCGGTCGACACCTCGGCGAACAGTTCGATATCGCGGTCGGTGATGACCTTGGACAGCGACCGGACCATGCCGATTTCGATGTCTTCGATACAGATCGTGCCGCGCGGTGCGTTGTCCAACATGTCCGGTCCTTCAAGTAACAAAAAGTCATCTAAAAGATAGATATTGAAACTTTATTACTTTGCGGACGCAGAAAGATCAAGGGCCCTAGCGCAGGAAACCGATGGAATAGGTGGCCGATGTCTGCGCAGTTTCCAGAAAACGCGCCAAAGCGTCGGGTTCGGGCTGCGTCGTCGTGCGGGTTTCTTCGGCTGCCAGACCACCAGTGATGAACAGCGAATCGATCTCTTCCTGCATCGCGCCCAGAATGTCGGTGTGCACACCGTCCCCGATGGCGATGATCCGCGGGTCTTCAGGCAGGTCAGCCAGTTTGGCCATCCTGCGCCGCGCCAGATCATAGATCGGCGGATGCGGCTTGCCGAAATACAGGCTCTCGCCGCCCATCTCGGTGTAAAGCGCGGCCAGCGCCCCCGCGCACCATTCGCGCACATCGCCCCGGTCCACGACGATATCGGGATTGGCGCAGAGCAGTTTCAGACCCTTCTGCTTGGCATAAAGGAAATCGGCGCGGTTCACGGCGATATCGGCAAGCGGGTCGAATGGGCCACAGCAAACGATGCCTTCGGCCTGATCCAGTGGCACGGTTTCAATCGTTACCGGATTGTCGATGATCCGCAGCGGCGTGAAAAATTCGTCGTCACGCGGGCTTTCGCCCATGAAATAGACCTTTTGCCCGACGATCCCCCGAAACATCGCGGCGCGCGCACTGTCGCCCGATGTGGCGATGGCGTCCCAAGCATCCTCGGGCACGCCCATCGCGGAAATCTGCCGCGCTACAGATTCCCACGGGCGCGGCGAATTGGTGACCAGCACGACCTTGCGCCCCGCTTCGCGAAAGGCGCGCATGGCGGCAACAGCGTCAGGAAACGCGCTGATCCCGTTGTGCATGCATCCCCAGAGATCGACAAATGCCACATCGTATTGGTCCGCGATTGCGGCGAAACTCTCGATAATCCGGGTCATGGCGGGCCTTTACAGGGTCAGGGCAGGAATAATCTGCAGTTTGCGGCTCATGATGCCGGGCAGGACGACAGTGTCGCCATCAACGGTCGCGCCGAAGGATTTTTCCGCCACCGTCTTGGTCAGGTCGTTGGGGACCAGCAAGGTGGCTTCTTCGTTCAGGATATCGACGATGAACAAAAGCACCTGATCGACGCCATCGGTCGCAGCCACGCCTGGCATGGCAGCCATCAGCGACGCCTTGCGCTCCAGCAGCACGCGGGGCGCTGTGGTTTCAAGAACCGAGACGCGGAACTTGGTGCCTGCGGTCTCGAATTCCTTGCTGTCCATGCGCAGCAGCTCTTCGTCGGAAAACGCCGACACATCGGATTTCGCGGCGAACATCTCGTCGGCATAGGCGTTCAGGTCGACTCCCAGATCGGCGGCCAGTTTTTCGGCCAGCTCTTTGTCGACGTGTGTCGTGGTGGGTGACCGGAAGGCCAGCGTGTCCGACAGGATCGCCGACAGCATCAGCCCTTTGATGCCTTCGGGCATATGCCCTGCGTGATCGCCCATCATCTGGTGCATGATCGTCGCGGTGCAGGCCAGCGGGCGGATCGTGATGTTGATCGGGCCTTTTGTTTCCAGCCCGCCGACCAGCCTGTGGTGGTCAATGACCGCCACGACATCGGCCCCATTGATGCCT
This sequence comes from Yoonia sp., assembly GCA_036825855.1. Classification (GTDB taxonomy): domain Bacteria; phylum Pseudomonadota; class Alphaproteobacteria; order Rhodobacterales; family Rhodobacteraceae; genus Yoonia. Next base: position 3,088 of record DAISXL010000125.1, on the reverse strand, counting down.
GCGGGCAATTCGGCGGGGTTGTTGGTGTCCACGATCACGCATTTCTGGCCTGCGTCCACATCGGCGATGATCTCGGGCAGATCGAAACCCCAGCGTTTCGCGACGAAAGCAGCCTCGGTGTTGGGGGTGCCCAGCAGGACGGCCTTGGCACTGATCCCGGTGTGGTTCAGGAACCAGTCCCAGATCAGCGGCGAAGCGGTGCTGTCGGTGTCAGGGGATTTGTGGCCGAAAACGAGCGTTGTCATGAACAGAACTTTCTTTGGATGCGGATTTGGGGCGTATATAGAAGCCTCGGCAGGCAGTGTCACCCCATGCAATCCTTGTTATAGATGCCGTTCATGACACGCGTGCAGGTTTCCCCCATGCCCCCCAAAGCCCCGCGAGAGGCCGATCTTTACCCCCCCGTCAAAGCCTATCTTCAGGCGCGCGGCTATGACGTCAAAGGCGAGGTGGGGGCCGCCGATATCGTCGCACGGCGCGGCGATGATCTGCTGATCGTGGAACTGAAACGCGGCTTTACCTTGGGATTATTCCATCAGGCGGTGGACAGGCTGGCGCTGACCGATCTGGTCTATGTCGCGGTGCCGGCGGGCGGGCAGGCCAAGGCGCTGGCGGCGAATGTGAAACTCGCGCGGCGGATCGGGTTCGGGGTGATGACGGTGCGCCTGCGCGACGGGTTCGTCGAGGTTTTGGCCGACCCCGGCCCCTATGCCGCCCGCACATCCAAGCGCAAGCGGGCGCGCCTGTTGCGCGCCTTCGATCGCTTGCAGGGCGATCCGAACGCAGGCGGTGCCACGCGGCATGGCATCGTGACAGGATACCGGCAGGACGCTTTACGCTGTGCGCGGTTTCTGGCGGTGCATGGCGCGTCCCCGGGGGCCAAGGTCAAGACATGGGCCGAGGTGCCGCAGGCCACGCGGATCATGGCCGACAACCACTATGGCTGGTTCACGCGCGTGACGCGCGGCGTGTTCGACCTGACACCCGCCGGGCGCAAAGGACTGGCCGATTACGGCGATGAATTGGACGAGTCCGGTCAGTAGCGGCGCACCAGATCCCACCCGTCGTTTTCCAGCAGTTGCAGCACGCCGTCGTCGCCGATCAGATGCGCCGCCCCAAAGGCCGCAACGACCGTGTCATTCTCGGCCATCACGTCTGCGATCACGGGCATCCAGTTGCGGTTGCGCTGGATCAGCAGCATGTCCTCCATCTCGGCGAAAAGGGCGGCACCGGTTTCGGGATCAAGGCCGGGTGTATCGGCAACCGCGATCCGTGACATTTCCCACAGCCGCCCGACATCATTGCTGAAATAGCTGTCGAGCATGGCGACGAACATCTGCTGTTGCATGTCAGGGCTGACAAGGCTGAGGCGCAGCATGTCGATCTGTTCGTCCATGGTGCCGGTCTGGAACATCTCGAACAGGGTGGTGAAGGATTCCAGCGCCTGCATCGGGACATCGTTTTCGGTCGCCAGATCGCTGATCATCCCGTCCAGACCTTCGATCCCCATCGCCAGATCCATCATCGCGCAAGGCGGAATCGCCAGCATCAGCGACAGATACCAGGGCTGCATCTGCGCGGCCATGAAGCCCGGCACGCCACGCTCGCTTGCGGCGCTGGACAGGGTCGCCCAGGTTTCCGCGTCCAGAAGGTCGGGCAGCGTCGGTCCTTCGGTGATCATGAACATGCCGGGGTCTTCGACCACCATGGCTTCAAGCGCGCGCTGGTCATCCGGTGTCGCCTCGAGCAGGACGACATCGGCGGCCAGCACGTCGTCGGCGACCATATCGAAAATCGCATCAAGACGGGGATCGTAGATATGCATCGTGCCGACGACGGTGATGACCTGTCCGTCGCGGGTAGCGTCCCAGATCAGCCCATTGGCATAGGGCATGTCGGCGGTCGCTGCATCAAGCTGGGCGCGCTGGTCGTCGGACAGCAGGTCGAAATAGCTGGTCCCGACACATTGCGCCGCAGCATGGCTCGCTGTCAGCGTCAGGGCAGTGGCAAACAGGGCGTGTCGCAGCATGGCATCAATCCTCGGGTTGTGTCGGGTTCAATTTAGGGATCGGGCGCGGCTGGTCAATCACCACAGGCCGTCATGCCGGGTCAGACCAGGGTGCTGCCACGTTGACTGACAGGACCGGCATGGCATTCTGCCGGGCAGTCAGCCCGATCCGGCCGTGTATCGTCACGCCGGGGACCGCGCCGGGGGCCAGATGGTCAAGCAAGGTGGCATAGCCACGCAACCGCGCGCCGCCACAGGCATTGATCCTTTCCGTGATCGTCGCATCGCAATCGCCCAGCAATTCCCGCGCCATCATCGACAATGTCAGCGTCGGCGGCTGACCTTTGACGCCTGCCGTCATGCCGAAACACAGGTTGCGCACCGGGAGCCCTCCGCAGGGCGCCGCCGCCGCAAGCCCGTCGATTGCCTGCGCCAGATTGTCGGGCGACACCTGCGCAATATCCGCCAGCAGCGGCAAATGCCCCCGGTGCGCGCCGCGAATCGTGCCATGCATCGTCAGCGCACCTGTCTGTCCGTCATAGGTCACCATCGCCAGCCGCACCGCCGACGGGCCAATCCCTTTCAAGGCGCGCGTCACTTCGGGGATCATCAGCAGCCCCAGATCATCCGCCGCAGCGGGCAGTTCCACCAAAAGCCGCGTCTGCCGTGCATTCCCGTCCTGCGCAATCTGGAGCAGAGCGCCAAAGCTCATTCGGCCCGCGCTTTGCGCGGCGGCAAGGACATCGCGCAGCGCTGGACCGGGCGGCGTGCCACCCAGATCGGCCATGATCCGGCAGGCCTTGTCCAGACGGTCCTGCGGGGGGCGGGCAGGATCGTCCACCTCGGTCGTGATGCACAGGCCGGGGCTGTCTGCGGTAAATACAACCTCTGTCGGCGCGCCGGTCGCTGTCAGCGTGCTGGGTGCCCAGTCCGCCCAGCCGGAATGATCCATGACACCGATATCGTGCAGCACACGTTCGACGGCTTCGCCGGACCGCCCGAGCTTGCGCAGGAAGGGACACCATTCGAAATCGCGCCGGGACGGTATGGCGGGGCTAAAGCCAAACATCGCACCCCCTT
>DAISXL010000124.1:0-6992 GCA_036825855.1 Yoonia sp. | reverse complement strand
TGGCCAGCGCGTTCATCACGGTCGCGATCATGCCCATGTAATCGGCGGTGGTGCGTTCCATGCCCTGCGCAGACCCTTGCAGCCCGCGAAAGATATTGCCGCCGCCGATGACCATGCAGATCTCGACTCCAAGATCGTGGACCGATTTCACCTCGCGCGCGACGCGCTGGACGGTGGGCGGATGCAGGCCGAAGGCAGTGTCGCCCATCAGCGCCTCGCCCGAGATTTTCAGCATGACACGTTTATAGGTGGTTTTCGGTTTGTCGGTCATGCAATTCCCCTGTCGCGCCGGTTTCGCGCAAAATGTCGCAAAACGGGTCGGGGTTCAATGGCGCTTGTCGCGGCAGGACGGTAAGGATGGCGCATGTTGACCATCGCCCCCGATATGCCCGTGCTGATCGCCGGGCCCACAGCCTCTGGCAAATCCGCGCTGGCGCTGGAGATTGCGCAGCGCCAAGGCGGGATCATCGTGAATGCCGATGCCTTGCAGGTGTTCGCAGGCTGGCAGGTGCTGACCGCGCGCCCATCCGCCGATGATCTGGCCCGCGCGCCCCATGCGTTATACGGTCATGTACCGTTTGATGCGGCCTATTCGGTGGGGCATTGGCTGCGCGATCTGGCGCCTTTGCTGGAAGGGCACGTTCGCCCGATCATCGTGGGCGGCACGGGGCTGAATTTTCACGCGCTGACCTGTGGTCTGGCCGAGATCCCCGCCACCCCCGACGCGATCCGGGCCGAGGCTGACGGCATCGCCCTGCCCGATCTGATCGCGGGACTGGATGCCGCGACCCGTGACCGGATCGACCTGCACAACCGGATGCGGGTGCAGCGGGCGTGGGAGGTGCGGCAAGCGACAGGGCGCAGTCTGGCCGACTGGCAAGATGCGACGCCTGCGCCGCTTTTGCCGCTGGACCGGACGGTGGCAATCACGCTGGATGCACCGAAAGACTGGCTCGACGACCGGATCGCGCGGCGGTTCGATGCGATGCTGGACATGGGCGCGCTGGACGAGGCGCAAGCCATGCTGCCGCATTGGAACCCCGCGCATCAGTCGGCCAAGGCCATCGGCGCGCCCGAACTGATCGCGCATCTGCAAGGGCAGATGACCCTGCCGGAGGCGCGCGAGGCCGCGATCATCGCTTCGCGGCAATATGCCAAGCGCCAACGGACGTGGTTTCGCGCGCGCCACAAGGCGTGGCACCCGTTGCGCGCCGACAGCGCCGATATTTCTGCAACACTCCTCCTGCGGTAATATTAACGGATTGATCGGTGGCCGAATTGGCGACAGAATCAGGCAAAACAAAACCTTGAGGCAAGGTTCATGAGCTTGATGCAGCACGTCCCGTCAGCGCTTGCGCTGGCGCCATTGTCCCATGCCGGCCCCGCGATGCGCTGGCGCACCGAGGCGATGCGCAGCCATGCGACCGCGCGGCTGATCCTGATCACCAAAGGCCAAGGCCGCGTCACCGTGGCGGGCCTGACCAACGGCTACGGCCCCAACAACCTGATCTATCTGCCGCCGCAGACGATGTATGGCATCGAGGTCGGCGCCAACGTGCATGGCCAGATCCTGACCATCCCCGAGGCTGGCGACTGGCCCGCGCAGCCCGTGCATCTGCGCCTGCTCGATGTCTGGCTGCAAAAGGAAGCGGCACAGTATTTCGACCAGATCGAACGCGAATTGCAGCCTGCGGGTCACCCGAAGGCGGCGGAACTCTGGCTGGGGCTCCTCGCGATCTTCGTGGAGCGGCAGGCGCGCGCGCAGGTCGCGACCCCCAACGACAGCCGCCGCGACAGCGCCGCGGCCAAGCTGGTCGCGCGCTATACGAAACTGATTGCACGCGATTTCCGGCTGGACCGCGGGGTCGGCAGCTATGCCGCCGAACTGGGCGTCACGCCCACGCATCTGGCGCGCTGTTGCCAGCAGGTCTCGGGGCGGTCTGCGCTGGCGCTGTTGCACGAGCGGATCCACTATGAGGCCTGCGTGCTGCTGCGCGATACACAAACCCCGATCAACCGCATCGCGGAAATGCTCGGTTTTCATTCGGCGGCCTATTTCGCGCGGAGTTTTCAGGACAAATCCGGGCAGACTCCATCAGATTTTCGGCGCGCTAACGTCCGCAACTTCGCGCGTTAACTTTCTGATCCTGCTGGATCAAAGGCGGTATATGTCGCTTTTGTGACGTCGCTATGTCGCTTTTGGTCAATTATCTTGCAACGCCCCTGTTGACGCGCGGGGTGAAATGCGGCGCTATGGGGCCAACCCGATCATTGGGGTTGCGCATAGCTGGCCTAAACGACGTCAGTGCCAATAACATAACGTTCGCCTTTACAGGGAGAAACCCATGTCAAAACACGATCAGTCGATGCATCCCATCGCCTTGCAATACGCCCGCGACGAAAAGGCGGGCAAGCTCAGCCGCCGCGAATTCATGGCGCGCACAACCGCGCTGGGGATCAGCGTGCCGGCGGCTTACGGCCTGTTGGGGCTGGCTGCCCCCACCCCTGCCCATGCACAGGCCCAGCAAGGCGGCACGGTCCGCATGCAGATGGAAGTCCGCGCCGTCAAGGAACCGCGCGCCTTTGACTGGCCGCAGATCACCTATGTGACCGCAGGCTGGCTGGAATATCTGGTGGAATACAATAACGACGGCACCTTCCAGCCCATGCTGCTGGAAAGCTGGGAGGTCAACGACAACGCCACCGTCTATGTGCTGAACGTCCGTCAGGGTGTCACATGGAACGACGGCACACCGTTCACCGCCGAGGATGTGGCGCGCAATATCACCGGCTGGTGCGACACGACGGTCGAGGGCAATTCCATGGCCGCGCGTTTCTCCGCAATCATCGACACCGAAACCGGTCAGGCGCTTGAAGGCGCGATCGAATTGATCGACGACCACACCGTGCAGTTGAACCTGCCCGCCCCCGATATCACGCTGATCGCGGGCATGTCGGATTATCCCGCCGCCATCACCCCTGCCAATTTCAACGCCGACACGATGCTGGAAAACCCTGTCGGCACAGGGCCTTACCTGCCCGAAACCGTCGAAGTCGGCATCCGCGCCACGCTGGTGCGCAATGAAAACCACGACTGGTGGGGCTATGCCGCAGGCAAGGGCGCCTATCTCGACCGGATCGAATACATCGACTATGGCACCGACCCGTCGGCCTGGGTCGCTGCGGCGGCGGCTGACGAGGTCGACATCATCTATGAAACCGTGGGTGATTTCGTCGAGATCTTCAACAGCCTCGGGTTCGAGGAATCCTCGGTCGCGTCCTCGTCCACCATCTGCATCCGCCCCAACCAGCGGGCCGAGATCGACGGCGTGCGCCCCTATGCCGACAAGCGCGTGCGTCAGGCCATCGCGATGGCCGTGGACAATGCTGTCTGTCTGGAACTGGGCTATGCCGGTCGCGGCGAAGTCGCCCGCAACCAGCATGTAGGCCCGATGCACCCCGCCTGGGCCGATGTGCCCGCGATGCCGCATGATCCCGCCCGCGCGCTGGAACTGCTGCAAGAGGCCGGCATGGCCGATTTCGAGATGGACCTGATTTCCATCGACGACGACTGGCGCAAGAACACGACCGACGCTGTCGCAGCCCAGCTGCGCGACGCGGGCTTCAACGTGAAGCGCACGATCATTCCGGGTGCGACCTTCTGGAATGACTGGGCGGAATATCCGTTCTCTTCGACCGACTGGAACCACCGTCCCATCGACACGCAGACGCTGGGGCTGGCTTACCGCTCGGGCGAGGCCTGGAACGAAAGCGGCTTTTCCAACGCCGAATTCGATGCCCTGTTGGCCGAGGCGAACGCGATCCCCGATGCCGACAACCGCCGCGCCGTGATGCAGCGGTTGCAGGAAATCATGACCGACGAAGGTGTGACCTTGCAGCCCTATTGGCGCACGATCTACCGGCATGCCAAGCCCGGTTTCGTGGGCTGGGACATGAACATCGCCTACCTGCCGCATATCTACAAGATCGGCATCGCCGCCTGATCCGGTGCAAGGGCCGCCCTGACGGGGGCGGCCCTTTGCACGACACGCCTATCGCAAGCGACAGGGGCCTTCATGGGACTATTCATCTTGCGGCGCATCGGGATCATGATCCTGACGGCGCTTTGCCTGACCTTTATCGTCTTCTGGCTGACCAATCTTTTCCCCAATCTGGAAAAGCTGGCCAAGACCCAAGGCAATTTCCGCATGTCCGACGAGGCGGTACTGACCTATCTGGGCAACAACGGCTATCTGCAACCCTTGCCGGTGAAATACGGCCAATGGCTGGGTGTGCTGCCAGGCTATGTGATCGAAGGCACCGACGGGCAGGTCCGCGCGCGCTGCGCCGCAGGCGGGCAGGACATTGCCGAGGCCGCCACATTCTGCGGCATCCTGCAAGGCAACTGGGGCTATTCCACCGTGTTCCGCGAAGACGCGGGCAGCATCATCGCCACACGTCTGGGGCTGACCGGCAAGCTGATGTTCTGGGTCATGCTGCTGATGGTGCCCGGTGCTTTGATCATCGGCGTGCTGGCCGGCATGAACGAAGGGTCACGCACCGACCGCAGCCTGTCCACCGTGTCGATCCTGTCCACTGCGACGCCGGAATATGTGTCGGGCGTTGTGTTCATCTCGGTCTTCGCGACCGCGACTTTCGGGATGCAATGGTTCAAAGGCACGGCCACCGCCGCGATGGATGATGCCAATTTCGAGAATTTCTTTCTGCCTGTCCTGACGATCGCGCTTTACGGCATGGGCTATATCGCGCGCATGACCCGTGCGAGCATGACCGAGGTGATGACCGCCCAATACATCCGCACCGCGCGCCTGAAAGGTGTCGCATTCTCGCAAATCGTGCTGCGGCATGCGCTGCGCAATGCGCTGATCGCCCCTTTCACCGTGATCATGCTGCAATTCCCGTTCCTGCTGAACGGCGTCGTGATCGTCGAGACCCTGTTCAACTACAAGGGTTTCGGCTGGACGCTGGTGCAGGCGGCCAGCAACAACGACATCGAACTTCTGCTCGGTGTGTCCATCGTTTCCGTGTTCGTGGTGCTGACCACACAGCTGATTTCCGACATCGGCTATGTGTTTCTGAACCCGCGCATCCGCATCGCATAAAGGAGGACCCTGTGGAGCCTTTGACATGGACCGGCAGTCTGGGGGTGTTTCTGAACCCTGCCCTTGCGATCAGTGCCGCGCTTGGTGCGGTGGTGTTCATCGTGCAATCCGTGCTGCGGCTGTTCACGGCCCCCGTCACCTTACAGGCCAATCCCGACGGCACATTGCAGGCGCGCGGCGGATTGCTGGGAACGTTGGAAACCGCAACGGGCTATCTGTTCTGGGCGGTCGTCGCGGTGCTGTTGGCCTATGTCGTCCTGCCTTTGGTCATGCCCTACGGCAGTGCGGGGATCTTGGGCGAGATCACGCGCCGCCTGCTGCCGGTCTGGATCGCGCTGGTTGTGACCTTTGTCATGTCGATCCGGTTCAAGCGGCGGCTGGGGCTATATGGCAAGCTCTTCGACAGCACCGTGGGCATGATCGGTTTCGCGCTGGTGATGTTCTGGGTCTATGTCGCGGCTTTCGTCGGCTTGTTCGACATGATCGTCACGCATGATTACCTGCGGCAGGTCTCGGGGCTGAAAAACGCCCTGCCGGGCGTTGTCGTCCCCGAGGGCACTGAAGGGGCGATCCCGCATTACCTGCTGGGCGGCGACAACCTTGCGCGCGATATCTTCAGCCGCGTCATGGTGGGGTCGGTGTTTGTGATCGCGATTGCGCCACTCGCCACGATCTTTGCCTTCATGGTCGGCATCACCTTGGGCCTGCCTGCGGGGTACTATGGCGGCAAGCTTGATACCGCGCTGTCGTTCGCGGCCAACCTGATCCTCGCCTTTCCGGTGATCCTGCTGTTCTACCTGCTGGTGACGCCGGAAATCGTGGCGACAGGGATTCCATCCTACATGGCCGCGTTTCTTTTTGCCTTTCCGCTGATCTTTATCGGCGTTCTGATCAACACCCGCTATTACACGCAAGCTGCCAAGCGCACCGCGATCATGGTGCCGGTGCTGGGGATCCTTGGCTGGCTCTATCTGTCGGCGATCAACGAACGAGGCTCGGTCATCGACTTTCTGCCCGTATGGATGGACCTGTTCGATATCTCGGTGCTGGTTGTTTTCGTCTCGGTCGTGTTCGTGAACGCGCCCACGGTGTTCCGCATCGTGCGCGGCCTGACGCTGGATCTGCGCACCCGCGATTATGTCGCGGCTGCCCAGACCCGTGGCGAAGGGGCGTGGTATATCATGCTGTGGGAAATCCTGCCCAATGCGCGCGGGCCGCTGATCGTCGATTTCTGCCTGCGGATCGGCTATACGACGATCCTGCTGGGCACGCTCGGGTTCTTTGGTCTGGGTCTGTCCTCCGAAAGCCCCGACTGGGGCACAACGATCAACGAAGGGCGCAAGCTGCTCTTGATCTTCATCCACCCCGCCCTGCCGCCCGCCATGGCGCTGCTGAGCCTTGTTCTGGGGCTGAACCTGCTTGCGGACGGATTGCGTGAAGAAAGCCTAAAGGATTGATGCCAGTGGATGACATATTCTATCTGCCGGAGCCGTCCTATCGCGGTAAACCCGCCTCTGTGCGCACGCTCGAAAAGCTCGGCCGCGAGCAATTGTCAGCGCATTTCTTCATGCGCGACTTTCTCTATAGCGAGATTGCATCGGTCCATGGGTTGCAGAACATCCCCGACGATCCGGTGCTTGCCGTGCAAAGCGGACGCAGGCTGGCGCAGGACCTGTTGGAGCCTCTGGTCGCCACCTTCGGACCAATTGTGGTGCGCTCCGCCTACCGCGCGCCGGCGGTTAATGAATACGGGCAAAGGGTCTATAAAAGCTGTTCTTCGAACGAGGCCAACCGTGCCGCCCATATCTGGGACCAGCGCGACGCAGCGGGGAACATGGGGGCATCCGCCTCTGTCGTGATCCCGTGGTT
>DAISXL010000123.1:0-7032 GCA_036825855.1 Yoonia sp. | reverse complement strand
GTCGGCACGCTTGAAGGCGAGGCCCCTGCCGATGTCGTTACCGGATCGGATGTCGCGGGCACGACCGGCGCGTCGGGGGAAACCGGCACCACGGGTGATACGGCCGTGACACCCTTTACGGCCGACACCGAAAATCAGGATCCGGCCGATGGCGCCATGATGTCCGAGGAACCCGCCCTGACCGAAATTCAGGTCTCGATTTCACAGATGCGCGACATCTGCGCCGTGGCCCAGGATCTCTAGGCACACAGACCGCGGGTCGCCGGCCCGCGGTCTTTATCTGTTCTTTTGCAGATAACCCCAGACCGACAGCACAATCACCGCACCCACGGCCGCGCCGATGATACCGGCCCCCTGCCCGTTGCCGTAGACGCCCAAGGTCTGCCCGACAAAGGACGCCACAAACGCCCCCGCGATGCCAAGCGCCGTCGTGCGCAGAAATCCGGACGGGTGATGATCGCCGGGTGTCACGGCCCGTGCGATCAGCCCTGCGATAAAGCCGATGATGATGATCCAGAGAATGCTCATGCCTTGTTGCCTTTTGTTGATCGTGCGTTGCAATGACAAACGCCCGATCGCGGCAAGCGTTCCGCCGGTCAGACCTTGTAGGATGGCAGATGCTGGAACGCCTCTTTCAAGGCATCGCCCCAGCCGCTCGATATCGCCTGATAAACCGGATCGTCGTCATCGATGCGGATTGTCCGGCCCTGGGCGAAACTGTCCTTGTCATAGATCTGCAGATCAAACGGCAGACCGACCGACAGGTTCGATTTGACGGTGGAATCGAAAGACACCAGCAGCAGTTTGACCGCATCCTCGAAGGTCATCGTCGGATCATAGGCGCGCACAAGGATCGGCTTGCCGTATTTCGTCTCGCCGATCTGGAAGAAAGGGGTGTCGGGCGTGATCTCGATGAAATTGCCCTGCGGATAGATCAGGAAAATCGTGGGCAGGCCGCCTTTGATCTGGCCGCCCAGAATGCAGGAGGCCGCGAATTGTTCGGCGGATTGCCCGCTGAGGCTGCTTTCGGCGATCACCTCTTTCAGGGTGGCGCCGACCAGTCGGGCGATCTGGAACATGGTGGGTTCGCGCAGGATGCTGGGGTTGCGGTCCTCGGTCGTGACCGACCGTTCGCGCAAAAGGCTGATCATGGCCTGCGTGGTAGCCAGATTGCCCGCGGTCATAATAGTGATCATCCGTTCGCCCGGCACATGCCAGTGAAACATTTTCTTGCTGGTCGAGAAGTTATCAACGCCTGCATTTGTGCGGGTGTCCGACATGAACACCAGCCCACGGTCGAGCTGCATTCCGATGCAATAGGTCATCCGGATAAGTCCTTAACGGGGGTGATCACACAGCTACTGCTGAACCTGTAAAGATACAATCAATGTCTCGTTTGATGCGCCTTTGCGCATCCCTTTGACCGGTGCGGCAGAGCCTGCATCCTGCCCGATCGCGACGCGGACATATTTGTCATCGGGTGCGACACCGTTCGAGATATCGAACCCGACCCAGCCCAGCCCGTCGATATGCGCCTCGGCCCAGGCATGGGCGGCGTCCTGATCGATGCTGTCGTTGATCATCAGATAGCCGCTGACATAGCGCGCCGGCAGACCGCGCGCGCGCAGGGCCGCGATGAAAATCTGCGCATGGTCCTGACAGACGCCCGCGCCGATCTTGATCGCCTGTTCGGCGGTCGTGTCGGCCCCCGTGACACCCGTGCGGTAGGGCAGCGCGGCGCGGATCGCGTTGGACAGATCGTGCAGCGAGGTCAGCGGGTCTTTCATCTTGCCCAAGCTGCGTGCAAAATCGCGCACCCCTGCCCCCGCCGCAGTCAAAGGCGTGGCCTGCGCAAAATGCCACAAAGGCGCGCGGCCATAGACAGGACCCAGCACGCCCGCCTTGTCATGGGTCGTGACCTGCCCGCGCGCCGTAATCTCGACCGCCGCGACACCCGGTGTGACGCTGACCAGATCGGTGTGGTTGCCGTAATGGTCCAGATAGCTGGCCTCGATCTGGCCGCCGCTGATCTCGATGCGCCAGTCGTCCACGGTCTGCATCGTGTTCGACAAAGGCCGCAGCCGCAGCTTTTGCAGCGCGAAATCCACCGGCATGTCATAGGCATAGCTGGTGGCATGGTTGATCGTCAGTTGCATCAGTTGTTGAACCTGTAGTCGGTTTCGATCTGCATACCGATCGCCGCATTCTCGCGCAGGATAGAGCCCACGAATTCGTGCAGCCCTTCATCAAAGATCGACCCAATGTCGCGGTCTTTCAAGCGGGCGTTCATCCGGTCGGCCAATTCATGCGACGCCTTCGCCTCGCCGTAATCCTTGGCCAGATGGCCGAGGTTCTTGACCAGCTGCCCCGCGCAATGGCTGAGCGAGCGTGGCATCCGGTCATCTAGGATCAGGAAATCGGCAATCGCGGGCGCGGTGAAATCATCCTCGACCGCCCAGCGGAACGACCGATGCGCCGACACCGACCGCAGTATTGTTTCCCATTGCACGTTGTCCATCCGGCTGCCGACAAAGGATGGCGACGGCAACAGCGCATAGTATTTTACGTCGATGATCCGCGCCGTGCTGTCGATCCGTTCGACAAATGTGCCCAGACGGCAGAAATCAAAGATGTCGTTGCGCAGCATCGTGCCGACCAGCGCCCCGCGCACCAGCGCCGATTGTTGCCGGATCGTCGCCAATACGGCAGGCAGTTCGGTTTCGGGGATCGGCCGGCGCAGCGCGTCGGTCAGCACCATCCAGGTTTCATTGACCGCCGCCCAGACCTCGGTCGTCAGCGCCGTGCGCACCAGACGCGCATTGTCGCGGGCGGATTTCGTGACCGACAGGACCGAACTGGGGTTGTCAGGATCGCGCAGCAGGAAATTGACGACATTGCTGCTGGTATATTTGTCGTGCCGCGCCTCAAACGCCTGTTGTGCTGCGGATGTGATGATGACGGATTTCCATTCAGATTCCGCGTCGTTCGAGCGGGTCAGCGCGATGCGAAACCCCGCCTCGATCAGTCGTGCGGTGTTTTCGGCCCGTTCCAGAAACCGGAACATCCAGTAAAGACCGCCAGCCGTTTTTCCCAACATGTCAGTCTTCCAATATCCAGGTGTCTTTCGTGCCGCCGCCTTGGCTGGAATTCACCACCAGCGACCCCGCCTTGAGCGCGACGCGCGTCAGCCCGCCCGGCGTGATATTCACCCCCGAGGGCGAGACCAGCGCAAAGGGCCGCAGGTCCACATGGCGCGGGGCAAGACCTTTCTTGGTAAAGATCGGCACGGTGGACAGCGACAGCGTGGGCTGCGCGATGTAGTTGCCGGGGTTCGCCTTGAGCTTGGCGGCAAAGGCCGCTATTTCCTTTTTGCTGGCGGCAGGACCGACCAGCATCCCGTAACCGCCAGAGCCGTGCACCTCTTTCACCACCAGGTGGGACAGGTTCTCCAGCACATATTTCAGCGCATCGGGTTCGGAACAGCGGTGCGTTTCGACATTCTTCAGGATCGCCCGTTCGCCCGTATAGAATTCAACGATATCAGGCATATAGCTATAGATCGCCTTGTCATCGGCGACCCCCGTGCCCGGCGCATTGGCGATGGTGATATTGCCCGCGCGATAGACATCCATGATCCCCGGCACCCCCAGCATGGACGCGGGGTTGAAGGTCATCGGATCAAGGAAATCGTCATCCACCCGGCGATAAAGCACGTCGATCCGCCGATAGCCGCGCGTCGTGCGCATCGCGATATGCCCGTCGATCACGCGCAGATCGTGGCCTTCGACCAGTTCCACGCCCATCTGGTCGGCCAGAAAGCTGTGTTCGAAATAGGCCGAGTTATGGATACCGGGCGTCAGGACCGCCACGCAGGGCCGCCCGTCGCAGGTCGATGGCGCCGAGGCTTCCAGCGACCGGCGCAGGGATTTGGGGTAATCGCTGACCGGCTTGACCTTGATCTTGCTGAACAGCTCGGGGAACATCTGCAGCATGGTTTCGCGGTTTTCCAGCATATAGCTGACACCCGATGGCGTGCGGGCATTATCCTCGAGCACGTAAAAATCATTCTCGCCAGTGCGCACGATATCGGTGCCGACGATATGGGTGTAAACGCCGCCCGGCGGGTTGAAATCCATCATCTGCGGCAGAAAGGCCGCGTTCTTGGCGATCAGTTCGATCGGCACGATCCCCGCCTTGAGGATCTCTTGCCGGTTATAAATGTCGTAAAGAAAGGCGTTGATCGCGCGCACGCGCTGTTCAATCCCGCGCGACAGGCGCGCCCATTCATTGCTCGACACGATCCGCGGGACCAGATCGAAGGGGATCAGCCGTTCTTCGGCATCGGACTGGCCATAGACGTTGAAGGTGATGCCGGTGCGGCGAAAAAACGCCTCTGCCTCGGCGGCCTTTTTGGCCAATCGCCCGCGATCCTGCGCGCTGAACCACGCGTCATAACCGGTATAGGGGGCGCGGGCACCTGTGGCGCCCAGCATTTCATCGAATGGTTCGAATGCGTTATCCATAGGTGAAGCCTACAGCGATCTGATCAGACTGCAATGGTTTGGCCGCACGATTATTACGCGCATCAGGGCATTTGCCGAAATTTTAGGCAACACCTTTCAGCGGCTGACAACCAGTTCTGCCTTCAATCCGCCAAGGGCCGCACTTTTGCCCAGCCGCAGCACCCCGCCATGGCTGCGCGCGACATCGGACACGATGGCAAGGCCCAGCCCCACACCACTGCCTTTGTCCTGATTGCGCGCCGGATCAAGGCGCACGAAGGGATTGACCGCATCTTCATGCAGCTCAGGTGGAATGCCCGGCCCGTCATCCTCGACCCAGAACCGCACGGCGCGTTCGGTGACGCTGACGCCCACCAAGGCCCGCGTGCCATAGCGCAACGCATTGCTGACCAGATTGTCCAGCGCCCGCCGGATCGCCAAAGGGCGCAGGTTCACGCGGACTTCAGGCCCTTCGATCGCGGCCAGCCCGACATCATCGCCCATCCGCGCCGCGTTATGCAGCACATCGCGCACGATGGCCGCTGGCACGACACTTTCCAGATTGTCCGCCGCATCGTCGCGCGCGAAATCAAGGAAGGCATCCAGCAGCTTTTGCATGTCATCCACATCGTGCAAAAGATCGACCGCCTCGGCCTCGTCCAGCATCGACAGGCCAAGGCGCAGGCGCGTGAGCGGCGTGCGCAGGTCGTGACTGACGCCCGACAGCATCATGGTCCGGCTTTGGGTCTGGCGTTCCAGCCGGTTGCGCATGTCCAGAAAGGCCATGCCCGCCGCGCGCACCTCGACCGCCCCTGTCGGTGTAAAAGGCGTGATCCGGCCTTTGCCGTAATCGGCGGCCGCCTGCGCCATTCGCTTGATCGGGCGCAGCTGGTTGCGCAGAAAGATATAGGCCACGACCGTCATCAGCGCGCCCATCACCACCATGATGACCAACAGTTGATGCGGGTTCGACGCCGACATCCGCCGGCGCGACAGATCCATCGCCAAAAGGCCGTGGCGCGTGTCAACCCAGATCGCCACCCGCCCGCGATCCTCCAGCGAAACGACCTGCACATCCTCGATCCCGCTGCGCAATGTGTCGATGACGGTGGCCCCTGTCAGATCGACGAAAGGATTGATGTCGGTGGCGGGCGGCGCAGGCGCGGGCAAGTCCGTGCGGATCTGCAGCGCCTCGCCCAAGGGGGCAAGGGCGGTGCGTGCTGCCAAAGGCGTCGGCGCGTCATTCACTGTGTCGATCAGGAATTGCAGGTCGATGTTGACAGCGCTTGTCATCAGCCGCGTCACACCGTCAAAGTGGCGCTGGATGAACACCACGGACACGAGCAATTGCAAAAACACGACCGGAAACACAAGGATCAGCGCAGCACGGGCATAAATCCCGCGCGGCATTGCGTTCTTGATCCAGCGAAATGTCATGGCGCGACGCTAGCGGTCCTTGGCCCCGCCGGAAAGTGCCGATGATGCCGGACCATGCGGAATTTGCGGGGCGCGCGGGGCAGGTCCAGATGCTGCGTGATGATCTGGCGCTGGTGCTGGCCCCCAACCCGTCGCCGCTGACGGGACCGGGCACGAATACCTATCTGCTGGGGCGCGACCGCTTGGTCGTGATCGACCCCGGCCCTGCGATCCCTTCACATCTGGCGGCGGTGCTGGATGCGATTGGCGGGCGCCGCGTTGACCATATCCTTGTCACGCACAGCCATCTGGATCATTCCGCGCTTGCCCCTGCCCTTGCTGCCGCAACCGGTGCACCTGTCTGCGCTTTTGGCGGTCCCATGGCAGGACGCAGCGCTGCAATGACCTCCCTTGCCGCGCGCGGGCTCACGGGGGGCGGCGAAGGGATCGACCGCGATTTCATGCCCGACAGGGTGCTGGCCGATGGCCAGGTGATGCACGGCGATTGGGGGCAGATCACCGCGATCCATACGCCCGGCCATATCGGGAATCATCTGTGTTTTCTGTGGGGGGATGCGCTGTTTTCCGGTGATCAGGTGATGGGCTGGGCGAGTTCGCTCGTCTCGCCGCCGGATGGGGATCTGACCGATTTCATGGCCTCCTGCCGCAAGCTGCAAGAGATACCTGCCGCCTGTTTCTATCCCGGCCACGGCGCGCCTGTGCCCGACCCGCAAGAGCGGCTGGCATGGCTGATCGCCCACCGTTTGCAGCGCGAGGCGCAGATCATCGCAGCCCTGACTACGGGCCCCGCCACGCCTCAGGCCATCACGGCGCAGGTCTATGCCGACCTATCCCCGATTCTGGTCAAGGCAGCCGAACGCAACGTGCTGGCGCATCTGATCGACCTGCATGGCAAAGGCCGCGTGACCGCCGCCCCCGCACTTGCGGAAACCGCTGTTTTCCAACTGGTCCAGACGGGTTTGCCCCCTGCGACAGGAATTTGAAAAACCGCCCAAATCGCTCTGGACGGGGCGGAATCACATTGCTATACGACCCCCATGTTCCGACGTAGCTCAGCGGTAGAGCAGTTGACTGTTAATCAATTGGTCGTAGG
>DAISXL010000122.1:0-7062 GCA_036825855.1 Yoonia sp. | reverse complement strand
CGCTTTACCCGCGCGATCAAGGATGCCGTGGCCTATGAACAGCGCCTGTCCGTGATCGAGGCGCTCTGGCGGGTCGTCATGGCCGACGGCGTGCGCGATGACCACGAAGACAGCATGATGCGGATGACTGCGTCCTTGCTGGGGATCACCGATCAGGACAGCAATGCGGCACGGTTACGCGTCACGCCGTCATGATCGCCAGTCTGCCGATGTATCTGCGCCCTGCCAACAGGGAGGCGCACCACGCCCTCTGGGCATTGATCCGCGATGGCCTGCGCGACCACGGCCTGCCTGCGCCTGACGCCTTGGACGAGGACATCGATTACGAGGCAAGCTGGGCGCATCCCGATCTGGTGCTGGGCCAGATCTGCAACCTCCCCTATCGCGCGCTGTTCCGCGACCGTGTGACACCGATCGCGGCGATGGATTACGCACTGCCCGGCTGTCCGCCCGGCCATTACAATTCGGTTTTCATCGTGCATCGCGACAGTTCGATCAGCGACCGCGTCCAATTGCGCGGCCGTCATATGGCCGCGAATGCGCTGTTGTCGCAATCGGGCTATGGCGCGGCGCAGCAATGGGCGGCGGATCAGGGGTTCCTGTTCGCCACGCCGCTGGTGACAGGCAGCCATGCCGCCAGCATCAAGGCCGTGGCGACAGGGGCGGCCGATTTCGCCAGCATCGACGCGCAGACATGGTGGATGGCGCGGCAGGACGATCCGCTGACAGGGCAGGTCAAGGTCATCGGCACCACGCCCGCCAGCCCCTGCATGACGCTGATCACGCGCAAAGGGCAGGACAGCGTGCCCTATCTTGCCGCCATCACAGCCGCCATCGCGGCCTTGCCGGAAACGCACCGCCAGACGCTTGGCCTGCGCGGGGTCGTTCCGCTTTCACCGGATGCCTATGATATCCCCCTGCCGCCCGATCCAGAGGCGGTTTCGACCTGACGTATCGTCAACCGTCACCAAACCGTTGCAATAGGCGCAAAAAGCGGGCTTAATCGGCAGCGGAACAAGAAAAGAAGCCCGAACGTGTCCAACAGCGTCCCTGTGATCGAGATTCGCGACCTCCATAAATCCTATGGGTCGCTCGAAGTGCTCAAAGGCGTTGATATCACCGCCCCCGCCGGTCACGTCGTGTCGCTGATCGGATCATCGGGGTCGGGCAAATCCACCTTGCTGCGCTGCGCCAACCTGCTGGAAGACAGCCAGCAAGGCGATGTGATCTTTTGTGGCGAGGCGGTGACCTGGAAAGGCACGGGTCTGAACCGCCGTCCGGGCGATCACGCGCAGATGATCCGCATCCGCACGAACCTGTCGATGGTGTTCCAGCAGTTCAATCTCTGGGCGCATATGACGATTCTGCAGAACGTGATGGAAGCGCCTGTCACCGTTCTCAAACGCCCGAAGGCCGAGGTCGAGGCATCGGCGCGCGCCTATCTGGACAAGGTGGGGATCGGGGACAAATGCGACAATTATCCGGCGCAGCTGTCGGGTGGCCAGCAGCAACGCGCGGCGATTGCGCGCGCGCTGTGCATGGAACCCAAGGCGCTGCTGTTTGACGAACCCACCAGCGCGCTTGACCCCGAACTGGAACAAGAGGTGGTCCGCGTGATCAAGGATCTGGCCGCCGAAGGGCGCACCATGATCATCGTCACGCATGACATGCGCCTTGCGGCGGATGTCAGCGACCATGTCGTGTTCCTGCATCAGGGCCGCATCGAAGAACAAGGCGCGCCCGCCGCGCTTTTCGGAAATCCGACAACGGAAAGACTGCGCGGATTCCTGTCCGCGACAGTCGCATAATCATCAACGGGAGAAGTATGATGAACAAACTGATCGTGACAACTGCAACCATGGCCCTGCTGGGCGGCATGGCGATGGCGCAGGACGTGGTGCGTCTTGGCACCGAGGGCGCCTATCCTCCGTACAACTTCATCAACGATGCCGGTGAAGTCGACGGGTTCGAGCGTGAACTGGGCGACGAGCTGTGCGCGCGCGCCGAACTGACCTGCACATGGGTCACCAACGACTGGGACAGCATCATTCCGAACCTTGTGTCCGGCAACTATGATGCGATCATCGCGGGCATGTCGATCACCGAAGAGCGCAAGGAAGTCATCGACTTTTCCGACCCCTACACCCAGCCCGATCCATCCGCTTTCCTGGCGCTTGGCGAGGTTGACCTCGACAACGCTGTGATTGCCGCGCAATCCGGTACCATTCAGGCCAGCCACGTGACCAGCATGGCCGGCGCGACCCTGCTGGAATTCGCGACACCGGATGAAACCATCTCGGCCGTGCGCAACGGCGAGGCGGATGCTGTTCTGGCCGACAAGGCGTTTCTTGAGCCGATCGCCGAAACCGATACGGAATTGTCCTTTGTCGGTGAAGACATTCTGCTGGGGGGCGGCATCGGTCTTGGCGTGCGCCAGTCGGATACCGAATTGCGTGACGCCTTCAGCGCCGCGATCCAGTCCATGAAGGACGACGGCAGCCTGAACGCGCTGATCGTCAAGTGGCTGCCCGGTTCGGCCACGTTCTAAACGACCTGTGCCCCGGCCATCGCGCCGGGGCCTCACCCCCAGATAGTGCGGTCCCGCCATTTTCAGCTTTTGCACAGATCCTGCGACATTGGAGCGTTTCCAATGGTTTGCCTGCTACCTGACGACCGGCAAGCATCTTGAGATCTATTATGCTGTCTGGACGGTGCTTTTGCTGCTGGCGCTGACAGCACCCACGGCCCTTGCCTTCGGATTTGCCGGTGCGGCCGCTGCGCGCAGCGCCGTGGCCCCGCTGCGCTGGATCGGCAAGACCTATATCGCCATCGTGCGCGGCGTGCCCGATATCGCGTTCTTTCTGTTCTTCGTCATCGCGCTGGACCAGTTGCTCGAATACATCCGCCACCGGTTCAAATGCCCCGACTGGGACCAGCCGGTCTGGCAGGGCAATGATTTCGTCGTCTGTCAGGCCGCCAAGCTGCCTTTGGGCAATGCGTCGCAATGGGTCCATGACACCTATGCCTTTCTGGTCGCCGCTTTCACCTTTGCCATCGTCTTCGGTGCTTTTGCCGCCAATGTCCTTTATGGCGCGATGCGCGCCGTGCCGCGCGGGCAGCTTGAAACCGCCGAGGCCTATGGCATGAGCCAGCGTCAGACCTTCTGGCGTGTGCTGGTGCCGCAGATGTGGGTCTATGCCCTGCCCGGCCTGTCGAACCTGTGGATGGTGCTGATCAAGGCCACGCCGCTCTTGTTCCTGCTGGGCATTCAGGACATCGTTTATTGGGCGCGCGAACTGGGCGGGGCCGCACAGCCGCGGTTCACCGATTATCCGCACCCCGACTGGCGGCAGTGGTATTTCCTCGCGCTGCTGGTGTTTTATCTGTGCTTTACCAAAGTGTCCGAGGTCGTGCTGGACCGGATCATGGCGCGGTTGACCGTCGGACAGGCCACCGCCGCAGGCGAAGCCCAGCGCAAGGCTGCCGCATGAGCTGTTGGGAAACGATCCTTGATTACGGGCTGCGCAGCCAAGGTATCGGCGAGCGGTTGCTGCCGCAGCGTGATTTCACGCTCTGCCAGCAGTTCACGCTGATCGGGTCGGGCATGATCTGGAATATCTATTTCGGTCTGGTGGCGCTTTGCACCGGCTTTTTCCTTGCGACCGCCGTGGCCGTGGGCAAGGCGTCGCGCAGCGTGGTGATCCGCAAGGCATCGGGGTGGTTCATCTTCCTGTTCCGGGGTTCGCCCTTGTTCATCCAGTTCTTCTTTGCCTATTTCCTGTTTCTCAGCCTCAAGGGTGTCTCGCCCTTCTTTGATCCGTTCACATCCGCATGGCTGGGCGCGCTGGTTGTGTTGTTCCTGAACACCGCCGCCTATTCGGGCGAGATTTTCTATGGCGCGCTGCAATCCATCCCCAAGGGTGATCTGGAAGCCGCCGACGCTTACGGCCTGTCCGGCTGGGCGCGGTTCCGGCGGATCACATGGCCCACGATGCTGCGCCTTGGCTGGCCCGCCTATACAAACGAGGCGATCTTTCTGTTCCACGCCACCACGCTGGTGTTCTTTTCGGGCTTCCCCGCGATCCAGCAACGGGGCGATGCGCTGTATTATGCCCGGTATTTCGCGGACAAGACCTTTAACCCGTTTATCCCCTACCCCATTCTTGCAGGCTATTTCATTGTGTTGACGCTGGTCGTCATCGGCATTTTCGGGGTGGTCAATAGCCGCTTGAACCGGCACCTTCCCCAAAACGTCCGCGCAAAGCTGCGTTTCAAACCACAGGTAATCAGATGAGCTGGATCGACGATCGTCCCGAGGTCCGCAACGTGCGTTGCGGGGCCGCAGACCTGAACGGTCAGGCAAGGGGCAAGCGGGTGCCGCGCAAATTCGCGGCCAAGCTGGAAGAAGAAGGCACGCGGTTCCCGTTCTCGATCCTCAACCTTGATATCTGGGGCGAGGATGTGGAAGACAGCCCGCTGGTGTTCGAGGCAGGCGATCCCGATGGCGTGCTGATGCCGACAGAACGCGGCTATGTGCCGATGCCCTGGCTGAACAGCCCGTCCGCCCTGTTGCCGATGTGGATGTTCCACGAGGATGGCACGCCCTTTGCCGGTGATCCCCGGCAGGCGCTGGCGCGGGTCTTGGAAAAATACACGGCGCGTGGGCTGACCCCCGTGGTGGCCACGGAAATGGAATTCTATCTGGTCGATGATAGCGGCGACGGTATCCGCCAGCCACGCTCGCCGCGGTCGGGCAAGCGCCGTCCGGGGGCGGAAATCCTGTCGCTGCGTGCGCTTGATGCGTTCGATGTGTTCTTCAACGACCTTTACGACGCCTGCGATGCGATGAACATTCCCGCCGAGGCCGCGATTTCCGAGGTCGGCATGGGCCAGTTCGAGATCAACCTCGAACATGTCCCCGACGCGCTCAAGGCGGCGGATGATGCGTGGCTGTTCAAGATGCTGGTGCGCGGTCTGGCCCGCAATCACGGCATGGCCGCCAGTTTCATGGCGAAACCTTACGAGGAATACGCCGGCAACGGGCTGCACACGCATTTCTCGGTCGTTGATGCCGAAGGCCGCAACCTGATGGCCAATGATACCTTCGAAGGCACGCGGCTGTTGCACAATGCGATTGCCGGTTGCCTGAAGGGTATCCCCGACCTTGCGCTGATCTTTGCCCCGCACGGCAATTCCTATGAACGGCTGGTCCCCGAAAGCCACGCGCCAACGGGCGTCTGCTGGGCCTATGACAATCGCACCGCATCCGTGCGTGTCCCGGGCGGCAGTTTCAAGGCACGCCGCGTCGAACACCGCGTGGCGGGAGGCGATGTGAACCCCTATCTGTTCCTGGCCGGTGTGCTGGGGTCCGCCCTGATCGGGATCGAGGATGATCTGACCCCGCCGCCGCCCATTTCCGGCAATGCCTATGATCAGGACATGGCGCAGATTCCCGACACCTGGGCCGCCGCCATCGACGCGTTCGAGAACAGCCCGCTGGCGCGGCGCATTTTCGATGACACGCTCGTGGACAATTTCGTCATGACCAAGCGGCAGGAATTGCATTATTTCGCCGAATTGTCCGAGGAGCAGCAACTCGAGCTTTACCTCGACACGGTCTGACGGTCCCCGCTTGCGGCGGTTTCAACGGCAGGATAACTTGGCGTTGAAACCCAACACATGGTGAAAACATGAAAATCGGCATCCTGCAAACAGGGCACGCGCCGGACGAATTGCGCCCGACGACAGGCGATTATGCCGACCTGTTCAAACGGCTTCTGGATGGGCACGACTTTGACTTCACGGTCTATGATGTCGTGGACATGCAGTTTCCCGCTGCCGTCACCGATTGCGACGGCTGGCTGATCACCGGCTCCAAACACGGCGCCTATGAGGATCATCCGTTCATCCCCCCGCTCGAGGATTTCATCCGCGCGGTCTATGCCGCCGATCTGCCGCTGGTCGGCATCTGTTTCGGGCATCAGATCATCGCGCAGGCGCTGGGTGGCAAGGTCGAGAAATTCGCGGGCGGCTGGTCTGTGGGTCGGCAGGTTTACCGCATGAACGGGCAGGATTATGCCCTGAACGCCTGGCATCAGGATCAAGTGGTCGCGCTGCCCGCCGATGCGACGGTCCTTGGCGGCAATGACTTCTGCGCCAATGCGATGCTGGCCTATGGCAACCGCGTCTATACCGTGCAGGCGCATCCCGAATTCGACGCGCAGGTGATCGACGGTCTGGCGACCCATCGTGGCGAAGGCAATGTGCCTGCCGCGCAGCTGGCGCAGGTGCGTGCCAATCTAGACAAACAGGTGGACAGTGACCGCCTTTCCGCGCAGATCGCGCGGTTCTTCAAGGAAAGAGAACTGGCATGAGCTGGACAGACAAGATCCCCGCCGCCGCAGTCGCCTATCTGGAAGCCAACCGGCTGGACGAGGTCGAATGCGTCATCGCCGACCTGCCGGGCATCGCGCGCGGCAAGGCCGTGCCCGCGGGCAAATGGGAAAAGCAAAGCCATTTCCACCTGCCCAATTCGATCTTCTTCCAGACCATCACCGGCGACTGGGGCGAGGCATCGGGACCGGACGGGTTTCTTGAACCCGACATGATCCTGAAACCGGACCTGTCCACCGCGACCGCCGCCCCCTGGGCCGCCGATGGCACCTTGCAGGTGATCCACGACGCCTTTGACCAGAAAGGCAAGCCTGTCGCCTTTTCGCCGCGCAACGTGCTGCGCCGTGTGGTGGACCTTTACAAGGCCGAAGGCTGGACCCCCGTCGTCGCCCCCGAGATGGAATTCTATCTGGTCGGGCGCAACATCGACCCCGCCAAGGCGATTGAACCCATGATGGGCCGCACCGGACGCCCCGCCGCCGGACGGCAGGCCTATTCGATGACCGCGGTGGATGATTACGGCCCTGTCATCGACGACATCTACGAATATGCCGAAATCCAGGGGTTCGAGATCGACGGCATCGCGCAGGAAGGCGGCGCTGGCCAGCTGGAAATCAACCTGCGCCACGGCGACCCGATCAAGCTGGCGGACGAGGTGTTCTATTTCAA
>DAISXL010000121.1:4569-7201 GCA_036825855.1 Yoonia sp. | reverse complement strand
CCTATCTGCAGGCCAAACGCGGCAGCCATATCGTGATCACCACGATCATGTTCAATTTCATTGCGGCGGCTTTGCTGAACTACCTGCTGATCGGCGCGCTCAAGATGCAAGGGTCGATGGAACCCGCCACCGCACGGTTCCCCGAAGCCACGAACCTGCCGTCGTTTCAGGACATGTTCAATTTCGGCGAGACCACTTTTTTTCGTGGCGCACCGGCCAATGTCACCTTTTTCGTGGCCGTGGGCGCCTGCGTCGCGATCTGGGCGCTGATTTGGCGCACGCGGCTCGGGTATGAATTGCGGTCTTTCGGCCATTCGGAATCGGCCGCGAAATATGCGGGCATCAGCCCGACCAAGATCATCATGGTCACCATGCTTATTTCCGGCGGACTGGCCGGCATGATGGCCATCAACAACGTGCAGGGCGAGGCCGAACGGCTGGTCCTGAACGCAGTGGAGGGGGCGGGCTTTATCGGCATCGCCGTCGCACTGATGGGGCGCAGCCATCCTTTCGGGGTGCTGCTGGCGGCCCTTCTCTTCGGCTTCCTGTACCAAGGCGGCGCAGAACTCGCCCTATGGACGTCGATTCCACGTGAACTGATCATCGTTATACAGGCTTTGGTGATCCTGTTCACGGGCGCACTGGACAATATGGTGCGCATGCCGCTCGAGCGGCTGTTCCTGACAATGAGGAGAGCAAAACAATGATGGCAGGACCTTTCAAGATCGGTGTCGAGGATGACACCGGCGCGGACCTCGGCTTTGTGCTAAGCTGTCTGGCGCTTGGCATGATCACGATGGACGAATTGCACCAATGGATTCACCATGTGATCGCGCAAACCCCCGGCGGCGATGTACCGCCGCATCTGGTGGCGCTGCTTGCGGTCAAGAACCGCGCCAACGTCTTCCGCCCGAACGAGGCCGTGATGCGCCGCATCCCGCATGATCCGTTCATCACCGATGACCGGTTCGATGCAATGCTGGGGTTGCAGTTCTTCATGCGCCGCGACAAGCCGCAGGTGAACGACATCACCCAAGCCGAGGCCGAGGCCGCCTTGCGCCGCAACCCCGAAGTGGCCGACCGCTTTTTCGCGCTGTTTCCTTTCCTGATGGAGGCTGTTGCCTAAATGGACTTCGCGACCCTTCTGCAGATGCTGGACGCAACCCTGCGTCTGGCGACACCGCTTTTGCTGGCCTGTCTGGCCGGTTTGTTTTCAGAGCGGGCCGGTATATTTGATATCGGGCTGGAAGGGAAAATGCTTGCTGCGGCCTTTATGTCGGCGGCGATTGCGGCTGTCACCGGCGATGTCTGGCTGGGGCTCCTGGCGGGGATCGGCGCATCGCTGGTCCTGTCGGCGGTGCACGGGCTGGCCTCGATCACGTTCCGCGGCAATCAGTTGATTTCAGGTGTCGCGATCAATTTTCTGGCGGCGGGTCTGACCGTTGTGGTTGCGCAAAGCTGGTTCCAGCAGGGCGGGCGCACCCCGCAACTGTCCGGCGACGGGCGGTTCAACCCGATCACCCTGCCCTTTGCCGAAGCGCTGCGCGATGTGCCGATCCTTGGGCCGATCTATTATGAATTGATCTCGGGTCATACGATCATCGTCTATCTGGCCTTGCTCGCGGTGCCGCTGACATGGTGGGTGCTGTATCGCACCCGGTTTGGCCTGCGCCTGCGGGCCGTGGGTGAAAACCCTGCCGCTGTGGATACGGCAGGCGTGTCTGTCGTCGCGCTGCGCTTTGCCGCTGTCGGCATTTGCGGCGTGCTTTGCGGTATCGCAGGGGCCTATCTGGCGACCGCCTTGCAAGCCGGTTTCGTCAAGGACATGAGCGCGGGGCGCGGCTATATCGCGCTGGCCGCGCTGATCTTTGCCAAATGGCGGCCGTGGTATGCGCTTTATGCCTGCCTGCTGTTCGGGTTCCTGCAAGCTCTGTCGCTGCGGCCCGACATCATCACCGGCGTGATCGGGTTCCGCGTCAACGGCCAGCTTCTGGATGTGCTGCCCTATATCCTGACCGTGATCATCCTGGCCGGTTTTGTCGGCAAGGCGATCCCCCCCCGTGCCGGAGGCGCGCCCTATGTCAAAGAACGCTGAAACCCTTGCCGCGCAGATCAAGGCACTGGCGGGCGATGCGCCGGTGCGGCTTGGCCTGATCCTCGGCTCCGGCCTTGGCCATATCGCAGAGGCTGTGGACGGCGTGGCGATCCCTTATGACGATCTGCCGGGGTTTCCCCATGCGGGCGTGTCGGGCCACAACCCCAAGCTGGTGATCGGTGATCTGGAAGGCGTGCGTGTTGCCGTGTTCGGCGGCCGCGCGCATTACTACGAACAGGGCGTGCCCGACGTGATGCGCCTGCCGCTCGAAGTGCTGCGCGCGCTTGGCGGGCATGCGGTGATCGCGACCAATGCCGCAGGATCGATGCGGGCGGATATGCCCACGGGGTCGATCATGTGCCTGAGCGATCACATCAACTTTTCCGGCCTGAACCCGCTGATCGGAGAGCCGACCGATGCGCGCTTTGTCCCGATGAAAGACGCCTATGACCCCGCGATCCGCGCCGCCTTGCGCGCGGCGGCGGACAGCACGGGCACGCCGATGGCCGACGGGATCTATGCGTGGTATTCCGGCCC
>DAISXL010000121.1:0-4469 GCA_036825855.1 Yoonia sp. | reverse complement strand
GGAACAGCCCATGCTCATTTACCTTCCTATCGCCGAGGTTTCGGTGAATGCCTTCCTGTTACTCGGTTTGGGCGGTGTTGTGGGTGTGCTGTCGGGGATGTTCGGTGTTGGCGGCGGTTTCCTGATCACGCCGCTGCTGTTCTTCATCGGCATTCCGCCTGCGGTGGCCGTGGCCACCAGCACGAACCAGATCGTCGCCTCGTCGATTTCTGGCGTCCTTGCGCATTTCAAACGCAAGACCGTCGATCTGCCGATGGGCATGGTGCTTCTGGTCGGTGGTCTGATCGGGTCGGCGATCGGGATCGTGATCTTCAACTACCTGCGGTCGCTGGGTCAGGTCGATCTGCTGGTGCAGCTTTGCTATGTCGTCTTTCTGGGCGCCATCGGGATGATGATGTTCGTCGAGAGCGTACGCGCCCTCAGAAGGGCCCGCACCCCCGGCGCGCTGCCCCAACGGCGCAAGCACAACTGGGTCCACAACCTGCCGTTCAAGATGAAATTCCGCGTGTCGGGGCTTTATATCTCGGTCATTCCGCCGATCATGGTGGGGATGCTGGTCGGCATCCTTGCCGCGATCATGGGGGTGGGCGGCGGGTTCATCATGGTGCCCGCGATGATCTATCTGCTGGGCATGCCGACCAAGGTCGTGATCGGCACATCCCTGTTGCAGATCATCTTTGTCGCCGCCTTTACCACCATGCTGCATGCAACGACGAACCAGACGGTTGATGTGCTGCTGGCGCTTTTGCTGCTGATCGGCGGCGTGATCGGCGCCCAGATCGGCACGCGGATCGGCGTCAGGATGAAGGCCGAACAGTTGCGCGTCCTGCTGGCGATCATGGTGCTGGTGGTCTGCGGCAAGCTTGCGTTTGATCTGCTGGTCATGCCGTCCGAACTTTATTCATTGAGCGCGGAGGGGCGGTCATGATCCGCCTGCTTGCCCTGCTGCTGGTGCTGGCCCTGCCGGCCAAGGCCGAGGAAATCGTGCTGGGCCTCAGCCGCGACGAGGTCGCGATCACCGTGACGTTCGAAGGGTCCGAGATCATCGTTTTCGGCGCGGTCAGCCGCACGGCCCCCCCGCCACAGGACAGCAACCTTGGCGTCATCGTCACCATCGCCGGACCCAGCGAGCCTGTCACCGTCCGGCGCAAGGCACGGCGGATGGGCATCTGGGTCAATACCGATGCGGTCTATGTCAATTCCGCCCCGTCCTTCTATGCCGTAGCGACCAGCGCCCCGATCACCGAAATCCTGCGCGAGGTCGAGGACCTGCGTCACCGGATCACGATCCCCCGTGCGATCCGGTCGGCGGGCGCCGTGGTGGAGAACAGCGTCCTGTTCACCGAGGCGTTGATCCGCATCAAAACCGATCAAGACCTGTACCAGATGCGGGAAGGGGCCGTGACGCTGGATCAGGACACGCTGTTCCGCAGCGCGATTTCGATGCCCGCCAACCTGACCGAAGGCAATTACGACGTGCGCATCTACCTGACCCGCAACGGGACGGTGATCGACGATTACACGACCACGATTCCGGTCAACAAGGTCGGGCTGGAACGCTGGCTGTACAATCTCGCGCATGAACAGGCCTTCATCTATGGCCTGCTGTCGCTCGCCATCGCGGTTGGCGCGGGCTGGCTTGCCTCTGCCGTCTTCGGCTTGCTGCGGCGCTAACCGCGCCCGATATGCGGCATCTTGGAGGCCATGACCATCATGGTCTGCACATTGGCCTCGGGCGGCAATGACGCCATGTGGAACACCGCGCGCGCCACATCCTCGACCGCCATCGTGGGCAAAGGCGGCAGCCCTTCGGCGGCGCGCTTGACCTCCAGCCCCTGCACCAGTTCGGTGCGCGCGTTGCCAATGTCGATCTGCCCGCAGGCGATGTCGAAGGCGCGCCCGTCCAGTGTCAGCGTCTTGGTCAGGCCCGACACGCCATGCTTGGTGGTCGTATAACATACCGACCCTTCGCGCGGGGTATGGGCGGAAATCGACCCGTTGTTGATGATCCGCCCGCCTTGCGGCGTCTGGTGGCGCATCTGGCGGAAGGCCGCGCGCGCGCACAGGAACATGCCGGTCAGGTTCACATCCAGCACGGCGCGCCAATCCTCCAGCGCGATTTCGTCAATCGTCGTCTGGGGGCCGAACATGCCCGCATTGTTGAACAGGACATCCAGATGGCCGAACGCAGTGAAAGCCGCATCGACGGCCCCCTCATCCGTCACATCGCAAGGCAAGGGGACCGCATTGGGATGCGCCATTTCGGCCAGCACCTCGGGCCTGCGGGCGATCAGGCCGACGCGCCAGCCCTGATCCAGAAAATGCAGTGCCGTCGCGCGGCCGATCCCGGCGCTGGCACCCGTGATGATGATGGTTTTCATGACTCCTCGCTTTGCAGTTCGAGTGTGGTGGCAGGCACGTCCAGATCATCCACGCCCAGCGCCATTTCGGGCCGCGCCAGCCGGTTGCGCACGACCCAGCGCAATTGCGTTTCCGCCCGCGTGATCGCAACATAGGCAAGGCGTTTCCACAAAGGCTGGCCCGCTTCCATCCGGCCCATGCGGCTGGCGACCTCGATATCGGGGGCAAAGACCTGCACCGTGTCCCATTGCGACCCTTGCGCCTTGTGGATCGTGACAGCCGCACCATGCAGAAAGGTCGCGCCCATCCGCGCCGCAAAGGGGATGAAAGGTTCGGCATCGCCTTCCAGCTCGATCTTGACGATGCTTGCGGCGGAGATGCGCGGGTCTTCCGCCCCGATCACATGCAGGCGCGAAAAACCGGGCTTCTTGCCGGGCCCCAGATAGATGACCTGCGCGCCCTTGATCAGCCCGCGCGCTTCGAGGTCGAGCCGTTTCTTGCGGTGCTTCAACGGCAGTTCGATCCCGTCGCAGATCAGCGGTTCCCCCGGCAGCAAGGCATCGGGCGGCGCGTGAAAGGCGGCGCGGAACGCATGGATCAGCTTTATCCGCGTCGCATTGCGCCAGACCAGACAGGGTGAGCGCGCCATCAGATCAGCCTCGACCCGTTGGGCCATGACGACACGCTCGTCCCGCGCGGCGGCCTCGGCCACCATCCGCTCGAAGGCGTAGAAATCCAGCATCGGATCGGCCAAGGCATGGGCCAGATCAAGGATCGGGTTGCCCGCATCCTGCCGGTGGATGCGGCTCAGCGTCAGCACGCGACCTTTGGGCAGGGTTTCGAACACCATGCCGCCGCTGGATTGCACGGGCGGCAATTGCGCCGGATCACCGAACAACAGCAGGGTCGGGAAAATCTCTTTCAGATCCTCGAACTGCTTGGCATCCAGCATGGAGCTTTCATCGACAAAGCCGATATCAAGAGGTTCCTCACGCCGTTTCCAGCCGGTGATGAAATCGCTGCCGCGCAGCCCTGCCGCCGCCAAGGCCGCCGGCACCGAGGTGTTGACCTGATAGGATGCCCAGGCGCGGTCGAGCCCGACATCGCTCAGCCCTTCGATGGTCGGGCGTTCGCCCTGCCCCGCCAGCCATTCGGCGATCTTTTCATATTCGGGGTCATAGACGGGCGTATACAGAATGCGGTGGATCGTCGTCGCAGGCACGCCGCGATTGCGCAGCACGCTCGCGGCCTTGTTGGTGGGGGCAAGAATGGCGAGCGTGCGGCGGTCCTTGCGCTTGCGCCCTTCCCAATCACCGGAAATCACATCGACGCCCGCCTCGGCCAAGGCTTTGTAAAGCTGGGCCAGCAGCATCGTCTTGCCCGACCCCGCCTTGCCGATCACGGCCAGAACCGAGGATGCATCACTTTGCGGCGGTTGCAGCAGGTGGTCATCCAGATCGACACCCGCTTGGCGCAAGGCCGTGGCGACATTGTCCCAAGCCTCGGCCTGGTCTTCGGAAAAGGTGATCACAGGGGCGTTCATGGAGGCGACATTAGCCGCGCCCGCCCCCAGTCACCACCGCCTTCCGCATCTTCCGAGCATAAATATCCCCGCGCGGAGCGCATCCTGCCCTTCGCGCGCCACCACCCGGTGGCGATGGCGCGCGCGGGTGATCTCAGCGCCCCTCCCGTGACGCTTCGATCGTATCGGCAAAGGTCCGCAGACCCATCGCCGGCGCCTGCACCAGCACGGCCATATTGCCGGGCTTGTGTTCGTTGCGGCGCATCTTGCCATGGGCCAGCGGGATTTCCGACCAGGCGAAACATTCCGACATGCAAGGGTCCAGACGGCGTTCGACCATCAGGTTGTTGGCGGCACTCGCCTGTTTGAGATGGGCGAAATGGCTGCCTTGCAGGCGTTTCTGGTGCATCCACATGTAACGGACGTCAAAGGTGCAGTTGAACCCCGTGGTGCCCGCACAAATCACGACCATACCGCCTTTCTTGCAGACCAGCGACGACACGGGGAACGTGGCCTCGCCCGGATGTTCGAACACCATATCGACATTCTTGCCCTTGCCGGTGATGTCCCAGATCGCCTTGCCAAA
>DAISXL010000120.1:0-7272 GCA_036825855.1 Yoonia sp. | reverse complement strand
CCGATGATATGCGCGACCAGCAGGATCACCAGATAGGCCGGGCCGTCATCGGCGCGGTGGTGGAACAGTTCCTCGCCGCAGTTGGGGCAGGTGTCGGCCACATGCAGATAGCGGTCGAACAGCTTGCCTTCGCCGCAGTTGGGGCAACGGCTGCGCAAGCCGTTCATGATGGCGGGTTTTGTCGGGCGTTCGGCGGCATGGCTGGATGTATCGGTCATCGGACCCTCCTGTGCTTGGGATTTACATGGCCTTTCATGCGCAAAAAGGAAAGGGCGGGGCGGGCCGTTTCATGCTGCGACCGGAATATTTGACCGGCTGGCGACGGAAACGCCGGGTCATTCCGTTCAATCTGGGTCAGCGGCACAAGGCCGCCGGAAACCGGAAGGACACAAGATGAAAAATGGATGGATGATCGCAGGGCTGGTTGCGACACTTGGCGTGACCGCAGGCGCGGCTGCTGCCCAAGGACACCGGCAGGGACCGGACTTTGCCGCGATGGATGCCGATGGCGACGGCGCTGTGACGCTGGCCGAATTCACCGCCTTTGCGCAGACCCGTGCCGCCACCCGCGCCGAGCGGATGTTCACCCGTGTCGATGCCGACGGTGACGGCATGGTGACATTGGCCGAAATCGAGGCCGCGCGCGAGGCGCGTGGCGACCGGCATGGCCCGCGCCAGACCGACTGAACCAGACCCGCGCGGCAGGCCACCCGCCTGTCGCCGATTGTCACGGGGGGCGGATGCCGCTAGCACGATCACAAATGACGGCGGTATCCGACCCTTACGCCCATGCCTCGGACGAGGATCTGTTGCTGGCCCATGCCAGCGGCGACCCTCGCGCGGCCGAGGCGCTGACGCAGCGCCTGTTGCCGCGCGTTCTGGCGCAGGCGCTGCGGATGCTCGCCAACCGTGCCGAGGCCGAGGATGTCGCTCAGGACGCCATGCTGCGGCTCTGGCGGATCGCGCCCGACTGGCGACGGGGCGAGGCGCAGGTCACGACCTGGCTTTACCGCGTGACCGCGAACCTGTGCACCGACCGGCTCCGCAAAAGGCGGCATCTGGCCATCGACGAGGTGGCCGAACCGCTGGATGCCACGCCATCGGTCGCGGCCCAGATGCAGACCCGTGCAAGGCTGCGCGCCTTGTCGGATGCCTTGGCGCAATTGCCCGAACGGCAGGCGCAAGCGGTGGCGCTGCGCCATCTCGAAGGGTTGTCCAACCCGCAGATCGCTGGGATCATGGACATCAGCGTGGCGTCGGTCGAAAGTCTGACAGCGCGCGGCAAACGGGCGCTTTCCGCGATCATGGCGGGGCGCAAGGCAGAACTGGGGTATGACGATGACGAACCCGCCTGACGACATGCTGGACGATCTGTTTGCGCAGGCGCGCAATCTGGCGCCCGTGCCCGATGACGCGTTGATTGCGCGGGTGCTGGCGGATGCCGCGCGCCCCGTGCCGGTGCTGCGCCCGCAGCCGTCGGTGCTGGCGCAATTGCGCGCGATGATCGGCGGCTGGCCGGCCATGGGCAGTCTGGCGGTGGCGACCCTTGCGGGCATCTGGATCGGGATTGCCCCGCCGCCCTTGGTCGCGGATTACGCCGCAGGTCTTTTGGGCGAAACCGTCAGTCTGGGCCTGTCCGCCGAGGAATTCATGATCGCAGGAGAATTATCCGATGGCTGATGTGCAGACGCGCCCTTCGCGCCTCTGGCGGGGTGTGCTGGTGGTGTCGCTGGCGCTGAACCTTGCCGTGGCGGGGATCATTGGGGGGGCAATGGTGTCGGGCCGCTTAGGCGAAAGGGCGTCGCCGCGCATCGACTTTGGCGTCGGTCCCGTCGCGCGCGCTTTGTCCGATGACGAACGGCGCGCCATCGGGCGCGAATTGCGCGCCGACCGCAGCCTGCGTGGCCATGATTTCCGGGGCCAGATGGCCGCCGTCGCAGCCTCCTTGCGGGCCGATCCCTATGATCCGGCCGTGACGCTGGCTCTGCTCGAGGAACAGGCGGACCGGCTGAGCCAAGTGCAGGCGCGGGCGCGGATGGCCGTGCTCGACCGGATCGCCGCCATGCCACCTGAACGCCGTCAGGCCTTTGCCGATCGTCTGGAACAGGAACTGCGCCGCTAGGCGGCCGTCAGGTCCATCGCCACACGGTCGCGCCCGGCAGATTTCGCGCGGTAAAGGGCCGCATCCGCGAGATCGCAAATCCGGTGCGTGTCGGAGAGGTCCTGCCCCGCCTCGCTGCTGAGCGCCACCCCGACAGAAATCGTGACCTGAATGGGGGCATGCGCCTCGCCCAGATCGAACGGGGTCTGGTTCACCAGCCGCCGCAACCTGTCGGCGGCCCCTTGCGCTTGGGCGGCACTGGTGCGGGGCATGGCGACAAGAAACTCTTCTCCGCCGATGCGGGCGACCAGGTCAACGGCGCGCAGGTTGTCGCGCAGCCGTGCGGCCAGCGCGACCAGCACCCTGTCGCCCGCGGCATGGCCATAGCTGTCGTTGATCGTTTTGAAATGGTCGATGTCGATCATCATCACGGCCAGCGCGCGCCCCGCAGCGGCGGATTGTTCGGACATCCGTGTCAGGTGATGGTCGACATAGCGGCGGTTATAAAGCCCCGTCAGCGGATCGGTCACCGCCGCCTGCAACCCGTCGCGCAGGTTGCGGCGCAGGGCGTCATGCAACTGTTTGCGCCGCACCAGCGCCTTGGCGCGCAAGATCACCTCTTGCGCAAGCGCGCCCCGCGTCACGACATCATCCGCGCCGAGATCAAGAAACAAGGCCGCCATTTCGGGGCGGTCATCAGGCACCACGACCAGCACAGAGGCCAGCCGCGTTTCCACACGGCTGCGCAGGTCGGACACGAGGCTGAACAAGGGGCCGGCATCGCCGCGCGGATCGGCGGCCGGGATGATGAAAAGATCGGGACAGGGCGCATCGTCGTTGTCGCGCAAGACAGCGGCAGCGGTCTGGATCACGACCGGATGGCCAAACCCCTTGTGCAGGGTGGCGATGAGATCGGGCACCGGCGCGGCCTGCGGCATGATCAGCGTGACCAGCCCCGGCGCGACAAAGGCGGTTTGGCTTTCGCAAAACCCCAGCGCGCGGCTGGTGCTGTCGCGCAGGAACAATTCCTCGGTCGCGGACCGGGCGCGCAACAGGCTCCGAATCCGTGCCAGCAGCAGCGCATCGTTCATCGGGCGCGCCAGCACATCATCGGCCCCTGCATCAAGCGCCGCGA
This sequence comes from Yoonia sp., assembly GCA_036825855.1. GTDB lineage: Bacteria > Pseudomonadota > Alphaproteobacteria > Rhodobacterales > Rhodobacteraceae > Yoonia. Next base: position 4,036 of record DAISXL010000120.1, on the reverse strand, counting down.
ACCGTGCGCGCGATGTATCCGCGATGCCCACGGCGATGATTGCGATGGTGCTGGTGTCGGGGTCCGCCTTAAGCCCGCTGCAAAACCCGTGCCGATCCTCGGCAGGGTCAGAAAGATTAACAAGAATCAGATCCGGGCGGTTCTGTGCGATGATCGCCTGCGCTTCGGCATTGGTGGCACAGGCCGCAACCGTGAATTGTGCCGCTAACATCTTGACACGTAAAACGATCCTGTTGGTAGGTACCGCATCGACGATCAATATGCGTCCTGACATATCCCTGTCCTCAATCCGGAAACAAAGGCATTTCCTGAAGCCAGATTGCGCCATATTGGTTAAGAAACTCTTTCAGTTAACAAAGGATGACACATGGGACCGGATCAGGCGCAGGTGATCGCGCTTCAGGCGTTGGGCTGGATGGCCGGGCAGGACGAGATCTGCACGACCTTTCTGGGGGCGAGCGGTGCCTCGGTCGATGATCTGCGCGACCGTGCAGCGGAACCGGCATTTCAGGCGGCGGTGCTGGATTTCCTGACGATGGACGACCGTTGGGTCATGGCCTTTTGTGATGCGCAGGGGCTGGCCTATGACATGCCTTTGCGCGCGCGCTATGCCTTGCCGGGGTCCGAACAGGTGCATTGGACCTGACGCTTGACACCGGCCAGCGGGTCGGGTCGGGTGGCAGGCCAAAGCACAAAGGACCCGAGCATGATCGCAGGCATCATCTTTGACAAGGACGGCACCTTGTTCGATTTCAACGCCACTTGGGGCGCATGGACCCGCGCCATGCTGGTGGCAGAGGCAGGCGACGACCCGATCCTGTGCGAAAGGCTGGCCGCCGCCTTGGGGTATGACATGGAAAACGGCCGGTTCTTTCCCGGCAGCATCGTTATCGCCTCGACCGTCGACGTGGTCGCCGATGCGATCCTTGACGTGCTCCCCGGCGATGTCGACAAGACCGCGCTGATCGGGCGGATGAACGCGGGATCGGCCAAGGTCGATCAGGTCGAGGCGGTGCCGCTGCGCGCCTATACGGCAGGCCTGCGCCAGTTGGGCCTGACCCTTGGCGTGGTGACGAATGATGCCGAAGGCCCCGCGCTGCGCCATCTCGACAAGGCGGGCATCCGGTCGGATTTCGCCTTTGTCGCAGGCTATGACAGCGGTTTTGGCGCCAAGCCCGGACCCGGACAGCTGATCGCCTTTTGCCGCGCAACGGGGGTTGCGCCCGATGCCTGCGTGATGGTCGGCGACAGCACGCATGACCTGCACGCAGGCCGTGCGGCGGGGATGCTGACAATCGGTGTGCTGACCGGACCCGCCCCGCGCGCAGAGCTGGAAGAGCTGGCCGATACCGTGCTGGACACGATTGCGGATATTCCCGCTTGGCTGCGGCGGGAAAAGCTGATCGCAGGCTGAATGCGACGAGCTTTGTCGGATTTCTGTCATCATCGGCACACGGGTTTTGCCATCCTGTCCTGACAAAGGGCAGGGAACACCATGCAGGCAGACGGCAAGACACGGCGGCGCGGCGGCGGACGGGCGGGCAATGCGACACGGCGCGGCACAGCGGCCATCGACCAGATGCCTTGGCACCTGCCGGTCAACACCGACCGTCCGACCGAACCGCTGACGCCCGACGGCGTGCAGGCGATCCATGATGGTGCGATGCGGATCCTCGAAGACATCGGGATCGAGTTTCTGAACGAAGAGGCGCTGGCGCTGTTCCGGCAGGCGGGGTGCACCGTCAACGGCACCAATGTCCGCATGGGCCGCGACTGGGTGATGGACATGCTGGCCCATGCGCCTGCGCAATTCGACATCACCCCGCGCAACCCCGACCGCAAGATCACCATCGGCGGCAAGCATATCCTGTTTGGGGCTGTCGCCTCCCCGCCCAATTACCACGATCTGGAAATCGGGCGCAAAGTGTCCGGCACGCGCGACCAATGCGCGAACCTGTTGCGGTTGACGCAATATTTCAACTGCATCCATTTTTCCGGCGGCTATCCGGTGGAACCTGTGGATGTGCATGCCTCTGTCCGGCATCTCGACGTGATCCACGACAAGATGGTGCTGACCGACAAGGTCGCGCATGCCTATTCGCTGGGGCGCGAACGCGTCGAGGATGCGATGGAGATGGTGCGCATCGCGGGCGGGCTGACTGAAGACCAGTTCGCGGCCCAACCGCATATGTACACCAACATCAATTCGACATCGCCCCTGAAACACGACGTGCCTATGATCGACGGTTGCCTGCGCTGTATCCGGCGGGGGCAGGCGGTGATCGTGACACCCTTCACGCTCGCTGGTGCCATGGCGCCCGTGACAATGGCGGGGGCCGTGACCCTGTCGATTGCCGAGGCTTTGTCGGCCATAGCATTATTCCAATATGTCCGCCCCGGCGCGCCTTGCGTGATCGGGACCTTTACCAGCAACGTCGACATGAAATCCGGCGCACCCGCCTTTGGCACGCCCGAATACATGCGCGCGACCCAGATGACAGGCCAGATGGCGCGGTTCTACGGGTTGCCCATGCGCGCCTCGGGCGTCTGTGCCGCCAACCTCGCCGACGGGCAGGCGATGTGGGAGACGTCGAATTCGCTCTGGTCTGCCGTGCAGTCCGGCACAAACCTCGTCTATCATGCCGCGGGCTGGTTGGAGGGCGGGCTGATCGCAAGCCCTGAAAAGTTCATCATGGATTGCGAGATGGTCCAGATGATCCAGCGCTACATGGACCCGATGCTGACCGCGACAGGCCCGGACGACATCGCCCTAGACGCAATCAAGGAAGTGGGACCAGGCGGCCATTTCTTTGGCACGCAACACACGCAGGACCGGTTCGAACAGGCTTTCTATCAGCCCTTCGTGTCTGACTGGCGCAATCACGAGGCGTGGGAAGCAGCGGGGGCAATCGGCACGGCGGAACGCGCGCATCACCTTTACAAGGATATCCTTGCGACCTTCGAGGCCCCGCCGATGGACGTGGCCATCAAGGAAGAGCTGGCCGATTTCGTGGCGCGCCGCAAGGCGGAAGGCGGCGCGCCCACGGATTTCTAGGGTCGTTTACGCACCGCCAAGGCAGGTGGCAAAGTCATCGGCCAGACGGCGCAGCAGGGCCTCGTAGAGGTCCGTTCCGGCCTCCAGCCCCACACCGACACCGTCGATCTGCGCGGTGCGCGCTTCGGTGCCTTCGGTCACGACGGTCGCCCAACGGTCGCCGATTTCAGCGTCGCTGAACACGCAGACGATCTGGCTGTCGGCCATCTGGTCACGCAGGCTTGCGACCTGTGCAGGGCCGGGGGTGCGCGCGTCGATGCCGGAAATCGCACCGGCGGCGGTCAGGCCATAGCGGGCCTCGAAATACTGATAGCCGTCATGCGGCAGGATATAGGCGAGGCCTGCGAACGGGGCCAGTTGTTCCGCCAGTTCCGCATCCAACGCTGTCAGGCGGCCAATCGCGGCCTCGGCATTGGCGGTATAGGTCGCGGCATTGTCGGGGTCAGCGGTGCCAAGCTGGTCGGCAATCGCGGTCAGCCAGACCTGTGCGACAGTCGGGTCGAGCCATGCATGCGGATCGAAATCACCGTGGTCATGGTCGTGGTCATGTGCATGGTCGTCATGCGCGTGGTCGTCGTGCGCGTGCTCATCGTGCCCGTGGTCGTCATGCCCATGGTCGTCATGCCCGTGGTCATCATGTGCATGATCGCCGTGATCGTGGTCGTCCTCGGCGGCTGGCACCACGAATTTCTGGATATCGCGGATCGGCAGCGTGTCCCATCCGGCGACATCCAGCAGGGCGACTTGCGTGGCGTTCGGGGCCAGCGTGCCGATCATGTCCGTCAGCCAGGGTGTCAGGCTCGGGCCGGTCCAGATCAGCAGGTCAGCTTCGCCCAGATTGGCCGCATCACTGGGGCGCAGCGCGAAATCATGCGGGTCCGCACCGGGAGGCAGCAGCACGTCGGGCGTGCCCAGATCGCCCATCACCTGTGCTGTCAGGCTGTGGATCGGGGCGAAATCGGTCATCACCTGTGGCACGTC
>DAISXL010000119.1:0-7341 GCA_036825855.1 Yoonia sp. | reverse complement strand
CGCGCCCGGCGTGAGGATATCAACGCCGCCACCGATTTCATGGGCTGGTACATGACCAAGACGGTCGCCGAAACCGGCGTTCCTCTTTATGACACGCGCAACCAGTATCTGGCCTATCATGACGGGCGGCAGGGCTATCTGCGCGGCACATGGCGGTCGAAGGCCTGGCTGATCCGCATCGCGGGCGAGGTTGAACAGCGCGCCATCATGTATGACGCGCAGCTGCGGGCCTGCCGTCGGCGGTAACATCCGAAAGGACCAGCCCATGACCATACGCAATCTCTGCGCGGCAGCGCTTTTTGCAGTGCCTTTTGCGGGGCCTGTCCAAGCGGCGACCGTCAGTTGTTTCACCAATATCGACGGGCAGCCGTATCAGATCTTCTACAACGACGCTGAACCCTACTATTCCTCGTTCCGCGAACGGATTTTCAGCCGCGACACCTGTCCGGGCGCCGTGGTCATCGGTTTTCTGACACCTGAACTGACGCCCGAAGAACGGCTTGTGTTCTGTTCCAACTACGATCCCGCCACCAAAAGCCATTCGATGCCCGCACAGGGCCGGCGCGATGCCTTTGGGCGCTGCGTCGAACCTTCGCGCACTTGCAAGGTTGTGAATGCGACAAGGGATCAGGCGCTTGGCCTTGTCGGGCTGGGCAAGGACGCCGAGGACGGCACGCTGACAGACCGGATGTCGTCGACCCTGTCGGCCGTCACGCACAGCTCTGGCGCGATGATCCTGTCGGGCAATGCCGGCACGATCGCCAACCTCTTGCCGCAGGCTGGCAGTGCGCTCGGCACGGCCCTGTCCGCGCCGACGGTCCTTGCCGGCGCCGCAGCCAGTGTCGTCGTCATTGGGGGCGCGGTTTATCTGTGTGGCGACTGATCGGCGGTCAGATCAGCCAGAGCACCCCTGCTGTCGCCAAGGATGCGATGCACAGGAGAACGGCTAACGTCGTCATGCGCCAAGCTGGCTGCGACGCAGAGGCGTGACTGTCGATGCGCACCTGCGCCTTGTGTGACCGTTGCGCGGCTGCCGCAAAGATCAGGATTGCGGCAAGGATGAACACCGACGCTGTCGCCTTGGCGATCCACGCGGGCTGCAATTCACCAAAAACGGCATGCAGACCGATGGCGACAGCCAGCGCCGTCATGCCGGTCCGCATCCAGCCCGCGAACGTGCGTTCATTGGCAAGCAGCGTACGGTCCTCGGCCCAGTCGGTGCGGTCTTCGGCCCAGTCGGTCTTGGGTTGGCTGGCGGGGTCATCTTGCATGGCAAGGCACCAATGGTCACCCTGGCCGAAATTTCCGGCCAAGGCGGCGCGTTACTCGAAACCGCGCCGGCGCATTTCGGCATTGATGTTGAACATGATGTCCCCGATCTCTCCGCCGGTGGCGAGGTCGTTGAGCACCAGCGTGGTCTGGTTGCCGACATCATCGGTGATGATCCACTGGCGCAATTCGACCGGATTGGCGGTGAACACCAGCTGGATATTGCCGTATTGCGGATTGTCGGGATCCTGCGCCGTCACGGTGGTGGTCGTCCCGTCGGACACAACGCCGGTCACCATACGTGCCGCGCTCAGATCGACGTTGCGCTGCAGGATGATGTTCAGCGGCGTCTGGTTCAGCGGATACCGGTCCGGCCCCGTATTCGAGCGCGGATCAAAGATCGCGACCTGCCCGCCGGTCGCAAGGACCAGCGATTCCTCGGGCGGGTTGTATTCGAACCGGATGCGGCCCGGACGCTTGATATAGACCTGTCCGGTCGACAGCGTGCCGTCGCCGTTGATCTGGGTAAATCCGCCCTGCGCCGTCTGGAGCTGGTTCAGATAATCGGAAATCTGCGGCAGGGTCAGTTGCTGCGCCGAGGCGCCGACCGCGTAAACCGACAGGGCGAAGGTCAGAAGAAAAGAGATGATGCGCGTTTTCATGTGCCGTACCTATGTAGCGTGAAGGGCTTTTGCACCCTCTGGATACCATCCACAACAGCAACCCCGCCCGCGCTAAGCGATATCATGCCGGATGTTTCCCGATAGCGGTTGCAGCGCAAGCCCGTCATCCAGCACGAAAAGATCGTCGATGAACCGCCCCGCAACCTGCCCCAGATGCGGCTTGCCGATCAGGGCTGCGGGGGCGGTGATCGCCATGTGCAGCGCCTGTTCCAGCGGTAGCCCGACCTGCCCCACCAGCCGCTGCAGCCCCCACAGCATGGTGCTATGGGCGCCTGCGAGATTAACCTCGGCATTGACCAGACGGCCGTCGCGCAACGCGATCCGCTGGCCGTAAAGGTCGAAATGATCGGGGCCACCGACCGACGGCATCGCATCGGACACCAGCACCATGCGCCCCGCGACAGGCCGGGCGCGACAGGCCAGCGCCACCATCGCGTCATCGACATGCACACCGTCGCAGATGATCCCGACATAGGCGTCGCTGTTGATCGCCGCACCGGCCAGACCGGGGGCGCGTCCCTGCATCTGGGACATGGCGTTGTAAAGATGGGTGACCGACTGCGCGCCAGCGGCAAAGGCGGCATTGGCCTGTTCGGCTGTCGCATCCGAATGGCCCAGCGACACGATCACGCCCAGCTTGACCAGTGCGGCGATCCGGTCGAGGGGCACCACCTCGGGGGCGAGGGTTATCATCACGGTCACACCAGCGGCACGCAGTTTGCGCACCACGCCCAACGTGCCGTCATCGAACGGACGGACATGTGCGGCGGCATGGGTGCCACGGCGCGCGGCGGCGATATGCGGTCCTTCGATATGGAGCCCCGCTTGCCCGCACAGCAGCTGCAACGCGATCACGGCCTCTGCGGCCTTGGCCATAACCTCGGGCGCATCGGTGATGACCGTGGGCATCAGGGCGGTGGTGCCAAAACGGCGGTGGGCGGTGGCGATTGTCATCATCCCCGCCAGCGTGGGTGCATGATTGAACAGAACACCCCCGCCGCCATTAACCTGCAGATCGACAAAGCCCGGCGTCAGGACACCCGTGACAGCCTGCCGCGGCGCGTCGGCGGGCACCTGATCCAGATCGCAGACGCTGCTGACGCGGCCATCCGCGATATATAGCGCCTTGTCCGATTTCAAATGCCCATCGTCGAACACCTGTGCGGGGATGATCCAGCCGTCAGCCATGCGCCACCTGCCATGCGGCATAGGCCGCGCCGCGCGCTCCACTTGCCGCACCCCCATCCGCACGCAGGATGACAGGGCTGCCGAAACCGCCGAACTGCGCCTGCGCCACGGCGGCAGTCACATCCGCGACCACATCGGGAATGTCGGACATGCCGCCGCCCAGCACCACGCAATCAGGATCAAGCGTCAGCGTCAGCGTCTGGATCAGATCGGCGGTCAGCGCGCACCAGACCTGCCAGACCGCCGCAACAGCGGGATCATCGGCGCGGGCGACGACAACCTCGGGCGCGCTGAGAGCCCGGCCCGTCAACGCCTTGGAAAGCCGCGCCATGCCCGCGCCGCTGATCAGCGTCTCGATGCAGCCGCGCCGCCCGCAGGGGCAATCGACGACAGGCAGCCCATGCGCCTGCAGCAGATGGGCGGGGGCGGACATATGCCCCACCTCGCCACCCGTGCCGGTCGATCCGCCCTGCAACCGCCCGTCGCGGACATGCCCGCCGCCAACACCCGTGCCCAGCACCAGCGCGAACACGGACGGATAGTCGCGGGCCACGCCAAAGACCGCTTCGGACAGCGCTAGCGCCCGGCTGTCGTTGATATAGGTGACAGGGCGGCCCAGCATCTGTTCCAGATCCCGTGGCAAGGGCTTTCCCGACGCGGCCAGATTGGCGGCCAGCACGATGCCGTTGCGCGGATTGACGGCGCCCGCCGCACCGATGCCCACAGTCACAGGGCCACCGGCAAGGCCGTCAGCCCAAGCCACCGTTTCCGCAAGCGCCTGCAACAGGGCAGGATAGGTGTCCGGCGTCGCGGCACGCCTGCGGTCGACCAGCCGCCAGTCATGCGCGAACAATTGCGATTCGATCTTGGTACCGCCCAGATCCATGCCCAGCGCCATCATCGCGCAACGCCCATGCCAGTAAGATGAAAACCAAGGTCCATGACTGCCAGTGATGACGCAAAGCCAAAGGAGCGGCAAGCTTCGGTGATGCTACTTCACCCAGACTTCGATCCGGCTGTGGGCGGGTCCGGCGACCTGCCCCTGATAGCAGGTCGTGCGGGACACGCCGCCAAAACCGGCGGAGGTCACCGTCAGATCATTGTCAGCCACAACCGAGGGCGCAAAGGCGCTGAATGCCGCCGCCATCGCCGCAGCCGCGCCTGCCGACCGGTCCACCGCATCAAGAACGCCGTTTGCACTGTCCCCGAACCCTGCAAAGATCACCTGCCGTCCCGCATAGTCAGGCTGTGCCAGAATATCCGCAAGCGACAGCATCATGGCGCGGTTCCATGCACCCTCGGCGCCGCTGGCCGGACCGCCCGACATGGTCGGTGTCAGTCGCTCGGCCTCGAACAGGGTCTGGAACATCTGTGCGGCGACCGGACGCTCTTCCGGGGCGGGATTCGCGGTTAAGAGCGCGGTCAGACGGATGTTGCGCTCGACCGGATTCTGCACCAGCGCCCCAAGCCGGATGAACCCCGCGTCCCGCAGACCGTCCTGCACGGTATCCGTCACGGCAAAGTCGAAAAGCTGCGCAGGCAGCGGTGTGACGGGTGTCGTGTCGAAACGGGCAACAACGGGGCCGACCAGCGGGTAGTCACCTGATGCGATGTTGAAATCCGTAGGCGCCACGGCAACGCCGCAGGCACCTGCGACGGGCAGCACCGGCGCAGCACCGGTGTTGCCGACATTCACGACACTGATGCTGCCTGCAAAACCGCTGATCGCGGCGGCGATGCTGGACTCGTCGGCCATCGTCAACACGTTGTCGGCGATTGTCTTGCCTGCGGGATCCATGACCACGGCAATGAATTCTTCGCGGACCTCGGACGTGACCGGCAGTTGCAGCGGCAACACCGTCAGATCGGCCCCGCCGATCTGCGACCAATTGGTGATTTCGCCAGCATAGATGCCGGCCAGATCGGTCATCGTGATCGAATCGACACCCACATCATTCGCCGTGACCACCGCAAAAGCCCGCAGCGCGACCATCTGCTGGCCGGGTGTGGTGGCCGTGGCCCAACCGGAGGGGCCGACGTAATCTTGCGCGGCGCTGCCTGACAGACCGGTCGCCGTCAGGACGATGTCACCGGCGGCACCCTCGGCGGCAATCGCAATCGTGGCAGACCCATCGCTGGCCGAGGCGTCGACAGACAAAGACGCCGCATCGTCGATTGTCACGCCCTCTGCTTGGCCTGCTTGGGCAAACGCCGTGACCAGATTGCGATAGATCACCTCGTAGGATGGCAAGGCAAAGCTGACGGTCAAGGCATCGGCCAGTGGGGCAGACTCGGCCTCGGTGCCATCGACAACGCCTGCAAACGATTCCGCGGTCAGCCCGAAGGGATTGCTGGCCAGAACCTCGCTGCAGCCGGCCCCAAAACAGATGACACCGGATGCCGGTACACTGACAGGTCCGACAGTGGACTGGATAGTGACCATGGTTCCGTTGAAGCCGGTAATCTCGCCTTCGACACTGATGAAGTTGTCAGACGACCGCAATTCCACCACCTGCGCGGTCAAAACGGTCGGCGCGGCGCTAGACGCCAAAACAAAAGTCACGCTTTTCAGCAGTTTCATCGGTTGCTCCCGTCGATGGTCGCCATGTCGATGGCGACAATGTCCGTTCTGCGGAAGACAGACCAAGCAAATTTGGCAAAATTTGGATGATCGCGACGAAAACGCGAAATTGTTGGGCTTCGCGCAACAATCGCAGGGTCAAAGCCCACTACTGATCGAAACGCTCTGCCCCGCCACCCAGCGTGAGCCCTGCAAAGTCAAACAGCTTGGGGTCCAGCAGATGCGACGGGCGCGCGTTCATCAGTGACCGGAATATGACCTGCCTGCGGCCCGGGCTGTTGCGTTCCCAACCGTCAAGGATTTGCTTGACCTGCTGGCGCTGCAACCCGTCCTGCGACCCGCACAGATCGCAGGGAATGATCGGATACTGCATCGCCTGCGCGAATTTCTCGCAATCGACCTCGGCCACATGGGCCAGCGGGCGGTAGAGGAACAGATCGCCTTCTTCGTTGACCAGTTTGGGCGGCATCGTCGCAAGTCGGCCACCGTGGAACAGGTTCATGAAGAAGGTTTCCAGAATGTCATCGCGGTGATGGCCCAGCACGACGGCGGAACAGCCTTCCTCGCGCGCGATCCGGTAAAGATTGCCGCGCCGCAGCCGCGAACAGAGCGCGCAGAACGTCCGCCCCGCAGGGACCTTGTCCATCACGATGGAATAGGTGTCCTGATATTCGATCCGGTGCGGCACGCCCATCCGCCCCAGAAATTCGGGCAGGACGGTTGCGGGAAACCCAGGCTGGCCCTGATCCAGATTGCAGGCCAAAAGATCGACCGGCAACAGCCCGCGCCATTTCAGCTCGTACAGCACCGCAAGCAGGGTATAGCTGTCCTTGCCGCCCGACAGACAGACCAGCCATTTCGGCGTGGTTCCGTCCGTGCGACGTTCGATCATCCCGTATTGTTCGATCGCTTCGCGGGTCTGGCGCACGATCCGCTTGCGAAGTTTCTTGAACTCCGTCGTGGTCGGCGCGCCTTCGAACAGCGGGTGTATTTCGGTTTCATCCAGCATAGCCGCGCTATGCCAGATTGCGGCATCGCTGCCTAGAGGCATCCGAACAGGCCCGCGGGACGTATCAATGAAAAGCCGGAGTAGACCATGCGCCTGATCGCCCTTGCCGCCCTGATGTTTCTTGCCGCCTGCACGGGCAAGCCGTCATTCGATGACCCTGCTCTCAGCGACCGGCAACTGAACCTCGAGGAATTCTTTGACGGCGATCTGGTGGCTTATGGCCAGTTTCAGGACATCCTCGGCACCGTGCGGCGCAGTTTTGTCGTCACCATTGCGGGCGACTGGGACGGCGAACGCCTGCGGCTGGTCGAGGATTTCGTGTACGAGGACGGATCGACCGAACAACGCATCTGGACACTGGTCAAGACCGGCCCCGACAGTTGGGAAGGCACCGCACCGGGCGTGATCGGCACGGCGACAGGGCTGGAACAGGGCGACAGGTTCAACTGGCAATATGAAATCGATTTGCCGGTGCCTTCCGCCGACGGCACGGCCGAGACGCTGCGCGTGACCTTCGATGACTGGATGTGGTTGTTGGCCGAGGACCGGTTGCTGAACCTTGCCTATGTCAAACGCTTCGGATTCGACATCGGCACGGTCACCATTTCATT
>DAISXL010000118.1:2461-7384 GCA_036825855.1 Yoonia sp. | reverse complement strand
GGGCTGCGCATCCGTTGCACGCGCCCGCCTTCCTGATCGATCAGGATCGGGGCATCGCGGCCCAGCACGTCACGCAGATCGCCCGTCAGGCGGCGCAGCTGGTCGGGCGTGTCGATGTTGCGGGCAAAAAGAATAAAGCCCCACGGGTCAGCCTCACGGAAAAACCCGCGTTCCCACGGTGTGACCTCCAGCGCGGCTGGGCCAAAGATCGCCGCGGTCTGCGTCACTTAATTGACCACAACCGCGATGCATTCCGCGCCTTCGGCCTGCAGGGCGGCGCAGAACCGGCGGGCATCGTCGCGGTCGGCAAAGCCGCTGGCGCGCAGGCGGTACCATGTGCCACTGCTTTGCGTGCTGACCTGCACGACGCGTTCGCGCCCGTTCATCAGCGCGCCAAAGCGGGATTCAAGCCGCGCCCATTCTTCCGCGGCCAAGGCCGGGGTCGAAAACGCGCCCAACTGCACCAGATCGGTGCCGGTGGCGAAGCTGGCGGTCGTCACGGCGACCTCGGATGTACTGGCAGGTGCGGCAGGGGCTGGGGCGGCGGGTGCGGCGGCGGCGGCGCGCAAGGCGGCGGGGCGCACGACAGGACGCAGCGACAGGGCCACACCCGGCACAGAGGCGGGCACGCGGTCCATGGCGGCGACGGCGCTGGCCTGATCGGCCTCGGTGATTTCGGCGACCATGGCCAGCACATCCTCGACCGTGGCGCCCACGTTCTGGGCAGGCACCTCGATGCTGGCGGCATCGGGCAGCAGGGCCACGGGCTGCATCGTTTCCTCGCCCACGTCATCGACGGTGGTCATCGGCAGCGCGGCCAGATCTTCCGAAGCCAGGCCCGGCGTTGCGGGGGCCAGCACCAGCCGATCCTCGGGGCCGGCCGCTTCGCCCATGGCGACAAGTTCGTTCACAGCCAGACCGACATGGCGCGCAATATCGCCGCCCGGATCGTCGGGCAGCACGCGCATATCGCCTTCCATGGCGCGGACCACGGGAATGCCGGACACATCGCGCATGATCAGCTTGTAGCCCCAGACCCCGATACCGATGATCATCGACAAGGACACCAGCGCGCCGATGACATGCATCCAGGACTGCCCGCGCCCACTGCCCGCTTGCGGGGCAAGCCCCTGCTCGTATGTCGCCATCACTGCCTCACTGCCCGCGCCGTTTGCGGCTTGTCGGGTCGTCTGCTCTGCCTCGTCCGGCGGTCTGCGTTACCGCATTTCTTCTGCCGGTGTGACGCCAAGAATACCCAAACCGTGCGAAATAACAATCGCAACGGCCCGGATCAGCGCAATTTTCGCTTGTGTTGTATCAGAATCACCGTCCTGCAGAAAGCGCAGGCTGGTATCGTCATTCCCACGGTTCCACAAAGCGTGGAAATCCGACGCCAGATCATAGAGATAGAAGGCGATCCTGTGTGGCTCATGCCCCTTGGCCGCGATTTCCACCAGACGCGGCCATTCGGCGATCTTGCGCGCGACGGCAAGTTCGGCGTCATGCGCAAGGCCCGACAGATCGGCCTGTGCCAGCGTCGCATCATCCACGGCAAAACCCGCATCCACCGCTTTGCGCAGCACGGAATTGACCCGCGCATGGGCGTATTGGACATAGAAAACGGGGTTGTCCTTGGACTGTTCCAGCACCTTGCCGAAATCGAAATCCAAAGGCGCGTCGTTCTTGCGCGTCAGCATGTGGAAACGGGTCACGTCGGGGCCGACCTCGTCCACCACATCGCGGAGCTTGATGAAAGTCCCTGCCCGTTTCGACATCTTGAACGGCTCGCCGTTTTTATAAAGCTTCACCAGCTGCGTCAGCTTGATATCGAGCGGCACCTTGCCATCCGACAGGGCCGCGACCGCCGCCTTCATCCGTTTCACATAGCCGCCGTGATCGGCGCCGAACACGTCGATCAGCGCGTCATAGCCGCGCTGCACCTTGTCATAGTGATAGGCGATGTCGGGCGCGAAATAGGTCCAGGACCCGTCCGATTTCTGCACGGGCCGGTCCACGTCATCGCCGTGGGCGGTGGATTTGAACAGGGTCTGTTCGCGCGGTTCCCAATCCTCGGGCGTCTTGCCTTTGGGGGGTTCCAGCGTGCCGCGATAGATCAGGCCCTTGGCATCAAGTTCTGCAATCGCTTTCTCGATCAAGCCGCTGCCATACAATGACTTTTCGGAATAGAAACTGTCCATGCGGATGTTGAGCTGCGCCAGATCGGCGCGGATCAGGTCCATCATGGCATCGGTGGCGAACAGACGCACATCGGCCAGCCAGACATCCTCGGGCTGGTCGATATAGCTGTCGCCGACCTTGTCCTTCAGCGCCTCGCCCACGGGGATCAGGTAATCGCCGGGATAGGTGCCTTCGGGCCAGTCGACGCTGAGGTCATGGGCTTCGAGATAGCGCATATAGACCGACCGCGCGAGGACATCGACCTGCGCGCCGCCGTCGTTGATGTAATATTCGCGGGTCACGTCATAGCCCGCATAGGCCAGTAGACTGGCCAGCGCGTCACCGAAGACCGCACCGCGCGTGTGGCCCACATGCAGCGGACCTGTGGGGTTGGCGGAGACATATTCAACCATCATCCGCTGCCCCTGCCCCAGGCTGGACCGCCCGAAAGCGGTATCCGACAGCGCGGCCTTGACGATCCCCTGCCAGGCGGCGGGCACCAGACGCATGTTCAGGAAACCGGGGCCTGCGACATCGGCGCTGGCGATCATCGGGTCGGCGATCAGTTTGGCCGCCAGCGCGTCCGCAATCGCACGCGGGTTCAGGCCTGCGGGTTTGGCCAGCACCATCGCGGCATTGGTCGCCATATCGCCATGTGCGGCATCACGCGGAGGTTCGACCGCGACGGCATCCATCGCCAGCCCCTGGGGCAGCGCGCCATCGGCGACCATCTGGTCAAGACAGGCCAGCACACGGCCCCGCACATCAGCGAAAAGGTTCATTTTATCAGTCCATTTTTGATCCGGCAGGTGTATCACCCCCGCCGCCCGCGTCAATTCCCGTCGATCACGCCGGGCGGGATGGTTTCGCCGCCGATCAGGCGCTTGTGTTCCTGAATGGCGAAACGGTCGGTCATGCCCGCGATGTAATCCGCGACGATCCGCGCCAGTGCCGTGCGGTCTGGCGCATCGGCCACGTCCTTGCGCCATTGCTTGGGGAGTTCGCCGGGATTGTCCATGAAGAAGGGGAACAGCTCGTTCACCATCTTGGTGACCACCACCCGCATTTCGACCACGGCAGGCGCGCGGTACATCCGTTCGAACAAGAATTGCCGGATCACTTTGAGATCGGTCCAGAGGGCCGGCGAAAACTGGATCACCATGCGCCCCGCATGGCGGATGTCGTGCACCGATTGCGGGTTCAGATCGGCCAGATTGGCGCGGCTGACGGCGATCACATCCTCGACCAGCACGCCAAAGAAGCGGCGCAAGGCCTCGTGCCTGCGGCGGTAATAGTTCAGGCCGGGGTATTTCGCATCGACCCGCGCGAAACAGTCGCGCAGGATCGGCAGGGCGGCAAGGTCGTCTGTGCTGAACAGCTCTGCCCGAAGTCCGTCGTGCAAGTCATGGTTATTATAGGCAATATCGTCGGAGAGTGCGGCAACCTGCGCCTCTGCACTGGCATGGGTGTGCAGTTCCAGATCGTGGCGCGCGTTATAGGCGGCCAGCGCATAGGGAATGGCCCCCGTCACCGGCCCGTTGTGTTTGGCGATGCCTTCGAGCGTTTCCCACGTCAGGTTCAGCCCGTCCCATTCGGCATAATGCCGTTCCAGATCGGTGACGATCCGCAGGGCCTGCGCATTGTGGTCGAAGCCGCCGTAAGGCTGCATCAGCGCATCGAGCGCCTCTTCGCCGGTATGGCCGAAAGGCGTGTGCCCAAGGTCATGCGCCAAGGCGACCGCCTCGGTCAGTTCCACGTTCAGGCCCAAGGTGGCGGCGATGGTGCGGGCAACCTGTGCGACCTCGATCGAATGGGTCAGGCGGGTGCGGAAATAGTCGCCTTCGTGTTCGATGAAAACTTGGGTCTTGTGTTTGAGCCGCCGGAAGGCAGAGGCATGGATGATCCGGTCGCGGTCGCGCTGAAATGGCGAGCGGAAGGTGCTTTCTTCCTCGGCATAAAGCCTGCCGCGCGGGTTGGCCGGATCGGTCGCATAGGGCGCTGTCATTTGTTTGCCTGTTGTCGGGTTTGCCTGACTTGCCTATATGTCAAAGATGAACAATCCGAAAGGTGATGCAATGCTCACGCTTCCTCCCAAGGTCACGCCGCGCGCTTTTGAACGGTTGGCGGAAATCGGCGCTGCCGCGCAGGGCAAGGCGCTGCGCATCGCGGTCGAAGGCGGCGGCTGTTCGGGGTTTCAGTATGAGATCGACCTTGACGAACCCAAGGACGACGACCTGATCCTGTCGGACAAGGGCGAAAAGGTCGTGATCGATTCCATATCGCTGCCCTTCCTGACCGATGCGGTGATCGATTTTTCCGAAGAACTGATCGGCGCGCGGTTTGTCATCAACAATCCCAATGCATCCTCGTCCTGCGGCTGCGGCACATCGTTTTCGATGTAATGAAAATCGCGACATTCAACATCAACGGCGTCAAGGCGCGGATCGAAACCCTGTGCGACTGGCTGGACGATAGCGCGCCTGACGTGGCGATCCTGCAAGAGATCAAATCGGTGGACGAGGCCTTCCCCCGCGAGATGATTGAGGATCGCGGCTATATTGTGGAAACTCACGGGCAAAAGGGGTTCAACGGGGTCGCGATCCTGTCGAAACTGCCTCTGGAGGATGTGACCCGCGGCCTGCCCGGTGACGATGCCGACGAACAGGCCCGCTGGATCGAAGCGACGGTGGTGGGCGATGTTGCCGTGCGGATTTGCGGGCTTTACCTGCCCAACGGCAACCCCGC
>DAISXL010000118.1:0-2361 GCA_036825855.1 Yoonia sp. | reverse complement strand
AACAACGGCATCCGCATCGACCACTTTCTGCTGACCCCGCAATGCGCGGACTTGCTGGCGGGGGCCTGGATCGAAAAAGACCTGCGCGCCCGCGACAAGCCGTCGGATCATGTGCCGGTCTGGGTGGAACTGCGCCCCTGACGGGGCTTGTCGCCTCTGGCGGGGATATTTTTACTCGGAAGATGCAGGGTCGAAATTGTAAAGCCAGCCAAGGCGGTTGATGAAGGCGTCCGGCGCGATTTTGCCGAGTGTTTTCAACCCCAGATGCGCCACGCGCCGCTGGAGCCCCGACAGGTGGTAATTGCGCGCATTGGCATTGGCGGCAGCGATGGCACGCGCGACACGCGGGCGGCGGGCGCCTTGATAGGCCTTTAATGCGCTTGCCAGATCGGGCTGCGCGTCGGTGATGCGGGCGAGCACGAGGGCATCCTCGATGGCGAGGTTAGCACCTTGCGCCAGAAACGGCAGCGTCGGATGCGCGGCGTCGCCGAGAAGTGCGATCCGGTCGTTGTGCCAATGCTCTGCCACGGGGTGCCGGAACAGGCCCCAGAGGTTTGTGGCCTCGACCCTTGCCAGCAGGTCGCGCAGCGCGGGCGCGCCATCGGCGAAAGCCGCGCGCAGATTGGCGGGGTCATCGGCGTGGTGCCAGCCTTCGGCGGCCCAGGTGCTGCGTTCCTGCACGGCGACGATGTTCAGACGGTTGCCGGGCAATGGATAGGTCACGACATGGCGGCCGGGGGCCATCCAGATTTGCGCCATGGGGTCTACCTGCGCAGGAATGATCGCGCGCCATGCCACCTGTCCGGTGAAAAACGGGGCGGCCGGGTTGTTCAGCAGCGGGCGGGCGACAGAATGCAGGCCATCCGCACCAATCGTCAGGTCCGCGTCTGCCATGCCCGCCGCTGCCAGATCCGTGATCCGTACATTCAGCACGATCCGCACGCCTGCATCCGCGCAGGCCGCTGCCAGCAGGCCGATCAGGTCAGCGCGGTGCAGGAAACGGTACGGCGGGGTCTGGCGGGTCAGGTCAAACCGCGCGATGGGGCGTGCGGTCAGCGCATCCATCGGCTGGACGGCAACGGCGCGCAGGCCCACATGATCCAGCGCATCCGCAAGCCCGAGCGCGTGGAGGGCGCGGGCACCATTGGGCGTGATTTGCAGGCCTGCGCCGACCTCAGCGATCGCGGGGGCCTGTTCGTGGACGCTGACCTGCGCGCCTTGGCGCGCAAAGGCCAGTGCAGCGGTCAGCCCGCCGATGCCGCCGCCGATGATGGCGATCGTGCGCCCGGCGTTCGCCCCCACCTTAATCGTCGCGGTGGACTTTTTCGCGCCGCTCGTGGCGTTCCTGCGCCTCGAGGCTCATCGTGGCGATGGGGCGCGCGTCAAGCCGCTTGAGCGAGATCGGCTCTCCCGTGATTTCGCAATAGCCGTATTCCCCGTCGTCGATCCGGCGCAGCGCCGCGTCGATCTTGCTGACCAGCTTGCGCTGGCGGTCGCGGGTGCGCAATTCGATGGAACGGTCGGTTTCTTCGGACGCGCGGTCGGCCACATCGGGGATGTTGCGGGTCTGGTCTTTCATGCCCGCCACGGTGTCGCGGCTGTCTTCGAGGATTTCGGCCTTCCAGTCGAGCAGTTTGCGGCGGAAATATTCGGTCTGACGTTCGTTCATGAAAGGTTCGTCATCGGCCGGACGATAATCGTTCGAAAGAAACACTTCGGCTTTCATTGCTTTTCCCTTGTCTGGCGATCGGGTGACGCGGGCGGCGGCGGTTTCCGGCGCGGTCCCAATTCAAGCGCCGTTTACCCCTTTGGCCCTGCCGTGTCACCCCCTGAATTGATCCGGTGACCGGGTGTTGATGATCGCCGCAGACCTGCTAGCTTGATGCGCAATAAAGGGGCAGAAATCATGCAGTTCACAGGCACCGACAGCTATATCGCCACCGAGGATCTGAAGATGGCGGTCAATGCCGCCGTGACGCTGGAACGCCCGCTGCTGGTCAAGGGCGAGCCCGGCACCGGCAAGACGGAACTGGCCCGGCAGGTCAGTGCGGCCCTTGGTTTGCCGATGATCGAATGGCACATCAAATCGACGACCAAGGCGCAGCAGGGGCTGTATGAATACGACGCCGTCAGCCGGTTGCGCGACAGCCAGCTGGGCGATGCACGGGTCAATGATGTGGCCAACTACATCAAGCGCGGCAAACTGTGGCAGGCCTTTGCGGCGCCCGGCCGCGTCGTGCTGCTGATCGACGAGGTGGACAAGGCCGATATCGAATTCCCCAACGATCTGTTGCAGGAACTCGACCGGATGGAATTCCACGTCTACGAGACCGGCGAAACGGTCAAGGCGATCCACCGCCC
>DAISXL010000117.1:0-7472 GCA_036825855.1 Yoonia sp. | reverse complement strand
TGGCTGTGCCACTGGTCCAGGCGTCCTCCACCTTCGGCCCAAGGCACCAGTCGCCGCCCAGATAGAGCGTGCCGGTATCGTCGCGCAGGAAAGGAGCGCCCACGGCCTGCGTCACCTGCCCATAGCGCCAGCGATGCGCGGCGGCATAGCGGACCTGCGCAAGCGTTGCGCCTAGCCGGTCCAGCAGCAACGGCAGCATCAGGTCCGCAATGGCGTCCTTCTCGAGTTCCAGATGCGTTTCGCTAAAGGCAGTGCTGGCCTGCGCCACCCAGGCGACCGGCCCCTGCGGGCGGTCAGGCTTGGTGCTGTCCTGCGCGATCCATGCAAGATCGGCGTCCGGGTCCCGTTTGGTGATGAAAGGCGCTGGCCCGTCGATTGCCGCCATCAGCGTCAGGTTGGGCGCATACGCGACGCCCGCCATCTGCGCGGCCAGCGGATGATCCGCCCCGATGATCCCTGCCACTTGCGGGGTTGGGACGGTGCAGATCACATGCGATGCGGGCAGCACCTCATCCCCCAGATGCACCCGCCAGCCTTCGCTCTCGCGCGACAGCCCGGTGACGAGCGCCTCTTGCCGCACGCTCAGCCCTGCGCCGATCCCCTTGGCCAGCGCGGACATGCCGGGCGTGCCGACATGCCCCGTTTGCCATGCGCCGACATGGCCGCTTGCGGTAAGTGCGCCAAGCACGGCGGCAAAACCCGCACCCTTGGCGCTGACATATTGCGCGCCATGGTCGAAATGCAGCCCCGCCGCCCGCCGTGTCGCGACCCGCCCACCGGTCCCGCGCCCTTTGTCCAGCACGATCACCGGCAGACCGGCGTCGCTGATCCGGCGCGCACAGGCCAGCCCCGCGATCCCCGCGCCGATGATGACAACCGGCGTCATACCGGCACCAGATCGCCGATCAGGCGCGGGATTTGCTGTTTGACCTTGAAAAACCCCGCCGTGGCATGCGGCCAGATCGCCGCATCCCAGTCGCGCCGCCATTCGGCCAGTGTGATGCCTTTGGCTTGCAGATAGGGTTTGGCCTCGGCCATCCAGTCATAGGTCGCACCGCGCGTGACATAGGGCGTTACGATCTGGGTCACGCCCGCCGCTGCCGCCCATTTTACCAGCGCATCAGGATGATCCGCCCGCAGGGTTACGGGCGACTGCCCAGCACGCGCGGCGGTATCGGCCAGCGCGCCGGCCTCGAACCGGGTGACCAGATCGGCCACCGGCAAGGGCGAGCGCAGATGGCTGGTGGCCAGCGTGGCGCAGGCGCGGATATCAAGCCCCGCCAGATCGAAATCCGCGATCCCGCAATCCTCGTCCGTTAGCAATAGCCCGGTCGGCACCCCCGCCTTTGGCGCAACCACATCCCGCAAGGCCAACACCGATGGCAACCCGTCGGGTTCCGTCGCTTCCAGCCCTTGGGTCACATCGGCCAGATCGTGGGCGCGCGGGTTGAAGCGGCCATTGGTGAAGGTGTGGATATTGTCGGCCCGCGCCGGATAGGGCTTGCCGCGCGTGTGCAGCCCCGCCACCCAGCGCCAGCCCAGCGTGTTGGACGCGGCATCGCCGTCCAGCAGATGCCGGTAAAAGAAATCCGCCCCCAGCCGCCACGGCAGCCCCAGCGTGAAAATCCAGATCGAGGCGAACCACATCCGCGCATGGTTGTGCAGATAGCCGGTGTCCACCAACTCGGTCGCCCAAGCGTCGAAACAGGCAATGCCCGTCTGCCCGTCCATCGCGCGTTCGACATCGCGGCGCAGCTTGCGGTCGCGGTCCAGCATGGCCAGATCGGCCTGCAAACCGTGCCGGTAGCTGTCCCAGACCTGCGGGCGGCGTTCCAACCAGCCTTTGAAATAGCTGCGCCAGATCACCTCTTGCACGAATTTTTCCGCCTTGTCCGCGCCATGCGCGGCAATGGCGGCGGCCACCACCTCTTGTTCGGTGACAAGCCGGCGGCGGATATAGGGCGACAGCTGCGACACCGCCTTATGCGCCCCCGGCCCGTGGTCGTAGTTGCGCCCGTTGGCGTAACGCTTGCCCATCGCGGGCACAAAAGCCGCCATCGCGGCAAGGCCCGCGTCGCGGCTGGCGATAAAATCGGTCATAAGTCTTGGTTCCTGAACTACTCAGCCAATGATGTGGCGGCAGGGCACAAAATCAATGCGCGCGGTAGGTTTCCAGCAGCGCGCGCAGATTGACCCGTGCGCGCAGCTTGGTCGCCAGCAGATACATGCCGCCGATCTTGCGATGCAAAAACAGCGTCTCGGCGGGGGGCACATGCATCAGGTCGCGGTCGTTGCCGATGACCATGCCCATATCGCGCAGGCGTTCCAACAGATCGGTCGTGCCGAAATCGAAGGGCGCATCCTGCCGCAGCGGGACCATCGCGGTGTCGAACATCGCTTGGATCAGGTCCTGATGCTGCGGCGGTGTGGCCGTGCCGAAATAGCCGATATCGAGCATCGCCTGCCGGGTCGCCACGCTGTCCCCCTCCAGCCCCGCGTTCATCAGATTGCGAAACGCTGCCTGTTGCGCGGGGGTAATCAGCCGCACTGCCCCGAAATCCAGCAGGACGATCCGGCCCGTCGCCCGGTCCACCCGGTAATTGGCAAGGTTGGGGTCGGTCTGCATCGCGCCAAAGGTGAAGAGTTCGCGCAGCACCAGATCGATCAGGTCGCGCGCCGCGCGGTCGCGGATATCCTGCGGCACATCCACCAGCACATCGACCGGATCAGCCGCAAGATAGGTCATCGCCAGCACGGCATCGGTGCTGAAATCGTCCTGCACCTGCGGGACCATGAACGCCTCCGACCCTGCCAGCAGATCACCGAAACGACGCAGATGCGCGGCCTCGGCGCTGTAATCGGCCTCTTCATGCAACTGCGCTTTTGCGGCGGCCAGCAGCGGGGCAATATCCATGCCGCGCGGCAACAGACCCGGCAGGCGCATCAATCCCGCGATATTGTCCACATCGCTGTCGATACTGGCACGCACGCCCGGATATTGCACCTTGATCGCCAGATCACGGCCATCGAGCGTCGTCGCGCGATGCACCTGCCCGATGGACGCGGCGGCAAAGGGGCGCACGTCGAAGGAGGCAAAGCGCTTGCGCCAGCCTTCACCCCATTGCGCGTTCAGCGCAGCCTGCAGTTGCTTGGGCGGCATGTGGCGCGCATCGTCGCGCAGACGGGCAAGGATCGCGGTCAGTTCGGGCGACAGCACGATGCCGGTATCCATCGACAGCATCTGCCCCATTTTCAGCGCGGCACCGCGCATCTGTGACAGCCCGTCGGTCAGCCGCAGCGCGTTGGACGGCGTCAGCAGCAGATCCGCCATGCCGGGGCGTCGCCCTGTTGCCAGTTGCCGCAACCCGCCAGCCGCAACGCCACCTGCGATACCCGCCGCGATCCCGCCCATGCGGAACAGGCGGCTGGCGCGGCCCGTGGGCACAGCCACGCCGCGGTATTTGTCATCGGGGTTGGTCATGCGTCACCTCTGCCCTGCTAACTGGCGCTGGCTTTCGCTTTGGAAAGGGCGCGGGCCAGATCGGCGCGCGCGGCGGCCGGATCAGGCAGGCGCAGGATATAGGACGGATGCCATGTCACCAGCACGGGCCCCTTGTGCAGGCCCTGTTCGATCTTGCCCTGCCTGTCAGCCATCGGGGCGGCATTTCCGGTCAGTGCATAGGCGGCGCTGGCCCCCAAGGCCACGGTCAGCTTCGGCTGCACGAACCCCAGTTCCAGCCCCAGCCACCAGCGGCAATGGTCGATTTCCGACCTGTCGGGCGACTGGTGGATGCGGCGTTTGCCGCGCGGGGTGAATTTGAAATGCTTGACTGCGTTGGTCAGCCATGTATCGGCGGGGTCAATCCCCACCTCGGCCATCACCTGATGCAAGACCTGCCCCGCAGGGCCGACAAAGGGCTGCCCCTCCAGATCCTCGCGGTCGCCGGGCTGTTCGCCTACGATCATCAGCGCGGCATCTGGCGCGCCCTTCCCCCAGACCGTCTGCGTCGCCTTTTCGCACAAACCGCAGCGGCGGCAGTGCAGGGCCGCGTCACGCGCCTGATCCAAGGTATCGGGCAGATCCACCGCCTGCGGCATGGCCGCACGGTAGCGGGTGGAAATCGCCGCCGCACCGGGGCGGGCGGGGGTGCTACCAGCCTCGCGCATCCGCTGCACGCGGGCTTCGGCGTCTTTCAGCATGGCGGGGATCAGCTGGGTTTCGGGCAGGTTCTTCCAATATTTCTTGGGCATCTCGGATCGCATCGCATCGAGTTTGATCCGCGCAGGGTTGAAGATATTGGCGAAATAGGTGGCCCAAAGGGATTCCGAGGCATCATCGGGCAGATCGGGCCTCGCTGCGGCGGGGCCAAAGCGCAACTTGCCGCCTTCGAAATGCGCGGTCAGCTCTGGTGTGGCAATCATCCAGTCCATATCGGCGAAACGCTTGGCGAAGAACGGCACACCGGGTTCGAGCGTGTGATGCTCCGGCTCGAACCACGCCGCGAAACGGCGGCGGGTGGTGGCGCTGGGCAATTCGCGGAACCGCACGAAGGCGTGCATCTTGTGAATGTCGCGGCGGACGTTCTTGGCCAGCAATTGCAACCGCCGCCCCAAAGGATCGGCGGCGGACAAAGGATCGCCCTCGCGCCGGTCGATCCGCCAGAGCGCCTGATAGAGCAGCGCCGCACGGTCGGGCGATTTATGCCAGATCGCGGATTTGGCGATGTCGAAAAAGGCAGCGGGCACTTTGGCCTGATGCGGCCCTTGCTGGTCGGGCAGCGGGTTAGCTGCGAACAACCCGCCGCCCCCCGTCCAGTCGATGAGGTCCGGTGCAATCCGGTGCGAAATGGCGATCCGCGCCGCATCACGCCATGCGTCCAGCGTGCCAAGATCGGGCAGCGTGACGGCGTAGGTCAAATCAACTGCAACTGCAGGGGCGGCGGCGCGAACCGCGCGCGCAAATTGGCGCTGTCGGTCATCGCGGCAGGCGTCCAGCCGGGCATGGCGACAAAGGCCTTGGCCTTTTTCATCAGCGCGCCCATGCGCACTAGATCTTCATAGCGCAAGGCCCCGTTGCGCCGTGCGGCGATGATCCGGTCCACGATCCGCGTGCCGAAACCGGGGACCCGCAGCAGCATGTCGCGACTAGCGCGGTTTACATCCACGGGAAACTGGTCACGGTGCTGCAGCGCCCAAGCGAGTTTCGGATCAAGCTCCAGATCAAGATGCCCTGCCTTGGTGCCTGTCGCGATCTCCTCGGCCGAAAAGCCGTAGAACCGCAGCAGCCAATCCGCCTGATAGAGCCTGTGTTCGCGCACCAAAGGCGGCTGGACCAGCGGCAGGGCGGCCGATGCATCGGGGATCGGGGAGAAGGCCGAATAATAGACGCGCCGCAGTTTATAGCCGGAATAAAGCCGCGTCGCGCTGTTCAGGATCGTGACGTCATCCGTCCCGTCAGCCCCCACGATCATCTGCGTGCTTTGGCCTGCGGGCGCAAACCGCGGCGGGCGTTTGCCGGTGTGGGATTTGTCTTTCGCGGCCTCGCCCTCCAACCTGACCTGCGCCATGCTGGCGCGGATCGTTTCGGGGCGCTTTTCAGGGGCGAATTTGCGCAAGGATGCATCCTGCGGCAGTTCCACGTTGATCGACAGGCGGTCGGCGTATAGCCCTGCCTCTTTGATCAATTCGGGTGCGGCATCGGGGATGGTTTTCAGGTGGATATAGCCGCGAAAGCCGTGATCGACCCGCAGGCTTTTCGCGATTCGCGCCATGTCGCCCATGGTTTGGTCGGGCGACTTGATAATGCCCGAGGACAGGAACAACCCTTCGATGTAATTGCGCCGATAGAATTCCAGCGTCAGGGTCACGACCTCCTCGACCGAAAACCTTGCGCGTTCCACGTTCGACGACACGCGGTTGATGCAATAGGCGCAGTCGAAGATGCAGAAATTCGTCATCAGGATCTTGAGCAGCGAAATACACCGCCCGTCCGGCGTATAGGCGTGGCAGATGCCCGCGCCGCCCGATGACCCAAGGCCACCCTTCTTTGAATCCCGGCGCTCACCCCCGGAGGAGGCGCAGGAGGCGTCATATTTCGCGGCATCCGACAGAATCGCGAGTTTGTCTTGCAGGGTTAACTTACTCATGCCTCCACATTAATGTTCTGTCTTTGTTCGTCAATGCCGGGTGACGACAGTAGGCGATCTGCCGCAGTCAGACAGTAGCAGCAGGATGCGCTTTGCCCCAGACTTTTGGCACATCACGCGCCAGCGTCGCCCGTTCGGCGCGCTCAAGAGAGGCAAGTGCCGCCGCCGCATCGCCGCCGTGCTTGGTCCAGATCCGCCGCGCGGACCGCACGCTCCACGGCAGTTGCGCTGTGGCAAGCCATTGCCGCAAGGGGGGCGGCAAGGCATCGAAATCGCGCATCGGGTCAGGGCGCGGTTTGCCGCGCAGAGTGGTTTGCAAGTTCCGCCGCATCATGCTGCCTGCTGTTTGCCCCAATGCGGGAACGGATCGGCGAGCCCTGTCCACGCATCGGGCGTGAAATCCTGCGCGGGGATCAGGGCCGCATCCAGCATCGCGCGGATCGCGGCCTCATCCATGCCCGCACCGATGAACACCAGTTCCTGCCGCCGGTCGCCCCAGGGTTCCGCCCATTTGCTGGCAACCTCGGCCAGCATGTCGGGATGTGTGGGCCAGCGGTCGCGCGGCACCGACACCCACCAGCCGCCCAAGGGCGTGATCGATGACACCGCCCCGGCAAGGCTGTATTCCGCCACCCAATTGGGCCGCGTCGCGAGCCAGAAATGCCCCTTCGCGCGGATCACACCGGGCAGATC
Organism: Yoonia sp.; assembly: GCA_036825855.1. Lineage (GTDB taxonomy): Bacteria > Pseudomonadota > Alphaproteobacteria > Rhodobacterales > Rhodobacteraceae > Yoonia. The sequence continues at coordinate 633 of DAISXL010000117.1, read as the reverse complement.
GCCGGTCAGGACGGCGTGGACCTTGGCCGGATCGAACGGCGCGCGGGCGCGGTAGACAAAAGACGAAATGCCGTATTCCTCGGTCTCGGGCGTGTGATGGGCAAAACCGTAAAGCTCTTTCGCCCAGAACGGGTGTTCATGCGCTTTGTCGAAATCGAAAAGGCCCGTGTCAAAGATCGCATCAGGATCAACGCGGGACTGGTCCGTCTCGATCAGGCGGGCATCAGGGTTCAGCGCACGGATGATCTTGCGCGCGGCATCGACCTTTTCAGGGCCTGCGTCGGTTGTCTTGTTCAGGATCACGACATCGGCGAATTCCATCTGCTCGGTCAGCAGGTTGACCAAGGTGCGATTATCCTCATCCCCCAGACTTTCGCCACGGTCGGCCAGAAAATCATGGCTGGCAAAATCATTGAGCAGGTTGATCGCATCGACCACCGTCACCATCGTATCCAGCCGGGCGACATCGGACAGGCTGTCGCCATCCTCGTCCCTGAAATCGAAGGTCGCAGCGACGGGCAGAGGTTCTGCAATGCCGGTGGATTCGATGAGCAGGTAATCGAACCGGCCTTCGGCGGACAGGCGGCGGACCTCTTGCAGCAGGTCATCGCGCAGGGTGCAGCAGATGCAGCC
>DAISXL010000116.1:5811-7473 GCA_036825855.1 Yoonia sp. | reverse complement strand
GCCACGGAAATCAGCTTGCCCGCCTTGGACAAAGCGGCGGCCTTGGCGGCGGCCGCGTTGGTGGCCGCATCGAAAGGCGCAATCTCGAAGGCCCCCAGCGGGCCGTTCCAGACCAGCGTCTTGGCACGCTCCAGCACCTCGCTGATATAGGCAACGGTCGCGGGGCCAGCGTCGAGGATCATCGCATCCTCAGGGCAGGCGTCAGGGGCGAGGGTTTCGCTGGCCGCACCCGCCTTGAATTCACGCGCCACGACGATGTCACGCGGCAGGATGATTTCGCAGCCTGCGGCCTCGGCCTTGGCCAGAATATCGCGGGCCGTGTCAGCCAGATCGTGTTCGCACAGCGACTTGCCCACGTTGAACCCTTGGGCGGCCAGAAAGGTATTCGCCATGCCGCCGCCGATCACCAGATGATCGACCTTGCCCACCAGATTGCCCAGCAGGTCCAGCTTGGTGGACACTTTCGCACCACCGACCACAGCCACGACAGGGCGGGCTGGGTTGCCAAGGGCTGCGTCCAGTGCGCCCAGCTCTTCTTCCATCAACCGCCCCGCGCAGGCGGGCAGCAGGTGGGCGATGGCCTCGGTACTGGCATGCGCCCGGTGGGCGGCAGAAAAGGCGTCGTTGACATAGATATCGCCAAGGCTCGCCAACCGGGCGGCAAAGGCCGCGTCATTGCTTTCCTCGCCGGGATGAAAGCGCAGGTTTTCCAGCAGCAGGACCTCTTCATCCTCCATCTCGTCCACGGCCTCGGCATAGTCGGAACTGACGAAGGTGACGGTCAGCCCCAGCACATCGGCCACGGTGCCCGCGATATGTTCCAGCGACATTTCCGGCACCACCTTGCCCTTGGGCCGGTCGAAATGCGCCAGCAGGATCACCTTGCCGCCATTGGCATGGATATCATCCACCGTCGGGATGATCCGTTCGATCCGGCTGGTGTCGGTCACGACACCATTGTCCACCGGCACGTTGATATCCACGCGCACCAGCGCGCGTTTGCCGGCGAAATCCATGTCGTCGAGTGTTTTCCAGCCCATGTGATCCATCCTTCGGGGTTACTTGGCGCTTTGTTGCGGCAATGATGTGCCCGCGTCAACAGCGCCGCCTTGGCTTTTGCGCGCATCCGCCATATGTCCAAGCCCAATCATCATGCAAGGAGCCCCCAATGGCCGAGATCAAAGACCCCGAGAACACCATCATCATGACCCTCAAGGGTGGTGACGTCATCATCCAGCTTCTGCCCGACGTGGCCCCCGGCCATGTGGCGCGGATGAAGGACCTGGCCCGCGCCGGTGCCTATGACAACGTCTGCTTTCACCGTGTGATCGACGGGTTCATGGCGCAGACGGGCGACGTGGCCAACGGCAATATGGAAAAGGATTTCAACATTCGCCGCGCAGGCACAGGCGGGTCCGACCTGCCCGACCTGAAGGCCGAATTTTCCCGGATCCCCCATGCGCGCGGGTCCATCGGTGCGGCGCGGTCTTCCAGCCCCGACTCCGCCAACAGCCAGTTTTTCATCAACTTCAAGGATAACGATTTCCTGAACGGCCAGTACACCGTCTACGGTCAGGTCATTTCCGGCATGGACCATGTCGATGCGATCACCCGTGGCGAACCCCCGATGAACCCCGACCGCATGATCAGCGTCAAGGTGGC
>DAISXL010000116.1:0-5711 GCA_036825855.1 Yoonia sp. | reverse complement strand
ATGGGCAGCGACCTGTCGCGCGCGGGCACGGGTGGGTCGTCCTTGGGCGACATTCCCGCCGAATTCTCGGACCTGCCGTTCGAGCGTGGCGTCGTCGGCATGGCCCGTTCGCAGAACCCTAACTCCGCGAACAGCCAGTTCTTCATCATGTTCGAACCGGGCTATTTCCTGAACGGCCAGTACACGGTCGTGGGTGAAGTCACCGCCGGTATGGACATCGTCGATGCGATCAAGCGCGGCACCGGTGCCAATGGCGCGGTGATCGGCCAGCCCGATATGATGGCCGCTGTGCGCGTCATCGACTGACCTCGTTTCAGCCCCCTCACCTTTGCGCGAGGGGGCTGTGCGGCTTGGCCGCGATCCGGCATCATCGTCCTGTCTTCAGGGAGGATCCGATGCGACTGACCCCCATGTTTGCGATACTGGCCTTGGTGGCCACGCAGGCGACCGCCACCCCCGACCGCTGGCGCGGCGAATGGCCGGACACCGATTTCGCCACTACAGTGCTTGACGACTGGTCCGAGGTCATCTCGGGCGGGCCACCCAAGGACGGGATCCCCGCGCTGGATGATCCCACCTTCGTCGCCGTCGCGGATGAAGACCGGCTAGACCCGCGCGAACCCGTCATCACGCTGGAAATCGAAGGGCAGGTGCCGCGCGCCTATCCGATCCGGTACCTGACATGGCATGAGATCGTGAACGATGTTGTGGGTGACATGCCCGTCGCGGTCACGTTCTGCCCTTTGTGCAATTCGGGCATCAGTTTTGACCGGCGCACCGATGCGGGCCTGCTCAGCTTTGGCGTGTCGGGCAAGCTGCGGTTTTCGGACATGATCATGTATGACCGCGAAACCCAAAGTTGGTGGCAGCAGGCGACAGGTGACGCCATCGTCGGCAGTCTGACCGGCACCGAATTGCAGACCCTGCCAAGCTGGATGGAAAGCTGGGACATGTTCCGCACCCGCAACCCCGAAGCTCTGGTGATGGATGAACCGGCCTTCAACCGCAACTATGGGGCCAACCCCTATGTGCGCTACGATTCGTCCCAGCGCCCGTTTCTGTTTTCGGGCGAGATGCCACCCCATGACATCCCCGCCCTTGCGCGCGTCGTCCGCGTGGGTGACCGCGCATGGCCGCTGGCGCGGTTGTCCGAACTGGGTGAAGTGACAGAGCAAGGTGTCACTCTGACCTGGGTCGCGGGGCAGGCCTCGGCGCTGGACACCGCGCAAATAGGGGCAGGGCGCGACGTGGGCAATGTGCGGGTGCGCGACGCGGCAGGCGCCGATATCGCCCATGACGTGATGTTCGCCTTCGCCTTTCATGCCTTCTGGCCGGAGGGTGACTGGATGCTCGGCAACTGATCCGCCCTTGACTTGACCCCATCGCCGTCCTTTGGTGCGGCGATGGAACGTAAATCCCAAGTCGATGTTTTCGGTGCCACCGCCCTGACGGGTTTCGCGCTGCTTCTGGCCTTCAATCAGGTGGTGATCAAGGTCACCAATGACGGGCTGCAACCTGTGTTTTTCGCGGGTCTGCGGTCAGCGGGGGCTGTGTTTTGTATCCTCATTTGGCTTTACTGGCGCAAGATCCCCCTGCGGATTATGCCCGGCACCGCGGTCTGGGGCATCCTTGTGGGGCTGGTCTTTGCTTTCGAGTTCCTGTGCCTGTTTGTCGCCCTCGACCTGACGGCTGTCAGCCGCGCGAGCGTGATTTTCTATTCCATGCCGGTCTGGCTGGCGCTGATGGCGCATGTGGTCCTGCCCGATGACAAGATCACGCCGCGCAAGGCGCTGGGGCTGGGTCTTGCGCTTGGCGGCGTGGCGCTGGCGATCCTGACGCGCGACGATGGCGCAGGCAGCATCTGGGGCGATCTGGCGGCACTGGGCGCGGCCGTGGCCTGGGCCGTCACCGCGATGATCGCCAAAGCCTCGCCCTTGCGGCAGGTGAAACCTGAACTGCAACTGATGTGGCAGGTCGCGATTTCGGCACCGATCCTGCTGATCGCCGCGCTGTTCTTTGGCCCGTTGGTGCGCGACTTCGCCCCCATCCATGCGGCGGGTCTGGCGTTCCAGATCGTCGTCGTGGTCAGCGCGGGCTTTATCTTCTGGCTGTGGCTGTTGTCGGTTTATCCGGCGTCCAGCGTCGCCTCGTTCAGCTTTCTGTCACCCGTGCTCAGCGTGGCGCTTGGATGGTTGTTGTTGGGCGAGGAGATCGGGCCGAACCTGATCGGCGCGCTGGTGCTGGTCGCCATCGGCATCCTGCTGATCAACCGCCCTGTCAGGTCCCGCAAAACGTCCGGGTCACGCGCTCCGATTGTCTAGGCGGCTTTGCGTAGGCCGCTGTCGCCTCGGTCAGGGGCGCAAAGGGCTGCGTGACAGCCGCCAGCAGCGCGTCAAACGGCGCAAAATCGCCCGTGACACCGGCCTGGATCGCCTCCTCGACACGGTGGTTGCGCGGGATGATCAGCGGATTGGCCTGCGCCATGATCGCGGCGGCATTATCCGCCTGACGCGGTTTCCAGCGCGCGGCCCACAGATCAAAAGCGTCGCGGTCCAGAAACTGGTCGCGCGCCTGATCTGTCGCCAGCGCGGTAAAGGTCGCAGTGAAATCCGCGCCATCCTTGGCCATCAGGTTCAGAAGGTCCGTGACCAGCGCCGCATCCTCGGGCGTGGGATCACTGATCCCCAGCTTGGCCGCAAAGACCTGCAACCACGCCTGCGCGTAGATCGGCGCAAAGCTGTGCACGGCCGCGGTGAACTCCTGCACGGCCTTGTCACGGTCCGGCATCAGCGGGATCAGGGCGGTTGCGAATTGCGCCATGTTCCACGCCCCGATCTGCGGCTGGTTGCCATAGGCATAGCGCCCGTGCTGGTCGATCGCACTGAACACCGCGCCGTGTTCGAAATCATCGACAAAGGCGCAGGGGCCGTAGTCAATCGTCTCGCCCGCGATGCTGACATTGTCGGTGTTCATCACCCCGTGGATGAACCCCAACCCCATCCAGCGCGCGATCAGCCGCGCATAGCGCGCGATCACAGCATCTAGCAGGGCGGCAGGCCCATCCGCCTGCGGATAATGCCGCGCGATCACATGATCCGTCAGCGCCTGCAACGCATCCAGATCCTTGCGCGCCGCGAAAAACTGGAAGGTGCCGACACGGATATGGCTTTGCGCCACGCGGGTGATGACAGCGCCGGGCAGGCGGGTCTCGCGGTAAACATCCTCGCCCGTGGTCACGGCGGCCAGCGCGCGGGTGGTGGGCACGCCAAGGGCCGCCATCGCCTCTGACACCAGATATTCGCGCATCACTGGACCCAGCCAAGCGCGGCCATCGCCAGAGCGGGAATAGGGGGTGGGCCCCGCGCCTTTGAGCTGGATATCGCGGCGGATGCCGTCGCTGCCCACAACCTCGCCCAAAAGGATCGCGCGGCCATCCCCCAGCTGCGGGTTCCAATGCCCGAACTGGTGCCCGGCATACACCGTGGCAATCGGGCTTGCCCCTGCGGGGATATGGTTTCCCGCAAAGACCTGTGCCGCATCCGGTGCATGCAGGTCGATCCCCAGCACCGCCGCCAGCGCGTCATTGCGCGCAAAGACGGCAGGTGCCGCCACAGGTGTCGGCAGTTGTGGCGTGAACATCTGCGCGGGCAGGGCGGCATAGCTGTTGTCAAAGGCGATCTTCATAGGCGGGCAAGTCTTTCGGCCAGCAGCGTATAGAACCCTTCGGCATCGATATCGCCGATGAACAGCGCGTTCTTGGGGCGGTCGGTGATGCCCCACCAATCGGCAACCGTCATGCCAAGGGTCAGCTCCGACCCCGTCTCGATCTCGACATTGATCAGCCGTCCGGTGAACAGGCTGGGGTCGATCAGATAGGCGACAGTGCAGGGGTCATGCAACGGCGCGCCTTCGGAACCGTATTTCTCCATATCGAAGCGTTCGAAGAAATCGGTCCAAGCCGCGACCATATCGCCCACTTTTGTGCCCATTGCACGGAAAGCGTCGATCCGCGCCTTGGTGGTCAGCGCCTTGTGCGTCACATCCAGCGGCATTACGACCAAAGGCACGCCGGCATCGAACACGATCTTGGCGGCCTCTGGATCGACATAGATGTTGAATTCGGCGGCGGGGGTGATGTTGCCCACCTCGAAATAGGCGCCGCCCATCAGCACGATTTCCTGCACGCGGGGAATGATATCGGGCGCGCGCTGGAAGGCGGTCGCGATATTGGTCAAAGGGCCGACGGGGACCAGCGTGACGGTGCCCGCGGGCTCTGCCCGCAGCGTCTCGATGATGAAATCGACGGCGTGCTGGTCCTGCAAGGGCATGACAGGGTCCGCCATCTGCGGCCCGTCAAGACCGGTCTTGCCGTGCACATGTTCCGCCGTCACCAGCGGGCGCGCCAAGGGGGCGTCGCAGCCCGCAAAAACCTTGATATCCGGCCGCCCCGCCAGTTCGCAGACGATCCGCGCGTTTTTCTCGGTCAGCGGCAAAGGCACGTTGCCCGCGACCGCGGTGATCCCCAGAACGGCGATCTCGGGCGAGGCGAGGGCCAGCAGGATGGCCACGGCATCGTCTTGGCCGGGGTCTGTGTCGATGATGATCTTGCGCGGTGTCATGGTCTGGTCCTTGATGCTATCCGCGCACATTGTCCGTTGCGTGCGGCGGGGGCAAGAGGCGACGGTTTTGTGATCGATCCGCACTGGTATTCGGCGCGCAACCTCCCCAGATACACATCACCTTCACTAAGGCCGGAGACGACAATGACCACCAGCAAAATCCTGTTCACCCTTGTGACCCTTGCGGCAACTCTTCCCGCTTTTGCGCAATCCTCGGCGATCGATGTCAATGGCGACGGGCGCTACAGCTTTCCCGAAGTGCAGGCCGCAGCCCCCGAAGTGTCCGAAGACGACTTTGCCGCCCTCGACACCAATGGCGACGGCTTGCTCGATGCCGAGGAAATCGCGGCGGGCGAAGCGGCTGGCATTCTGCCACGCTGAAGTCCGTCACATCCCCAAGGGGATGTTCAGTGCGCTCCGCGCGGGGAGTATTTTTGGAAAAAAGAAGTCGCAAGAGGCGCTGATCCACAACTTCTTTTTTCTACAAATACTCCCGCCGGAGGCGTCCGTCGCGCGCAGCGCGGCGGATCAGACAGCGCCCCGCGACAAGGCGGCAACCCCTGTGCGGGCCACCTCTTGCAGGCCCAATGGGCGCATCAGATCGGCGAAAGCGTCGATCTTTTCGGGTGTGCCGGTGATTTCGAAGACGAATGATTCCAGCGTGCTGTCCACGACATTGGCGCGGAAGATATCGGCAAGGCGCAACGCCTCGACCCGCTGTTCGCCTTTGCCGGCGACCTTGAACAGCCCCAGTTCGCGTTCCACGCTGGGCCCTTCGACGGTCAGGTCGTTGACCTTGTGCACGTCGATGATCCGCCCCAGTTGCGCCTTGATCTGCACGATGATCTGCGGTGTGCCGGTGGTGACGATGGTGATGCGCGACCTGTGGCCCTGATGGTCCACCTCGGCCACGGTCAGGCTTTCGATGTTATAGCCGCGACCGGCGAAAAGCCCGATCACGCGCGCCAGCACGCCGGGTTCGTTTTCGACAAGCACGGCCAAAGTATGCCGTTCCACCGTGTCGGAATAGCTGGGCCGCAGGTCATAGGCGGAATGGCTGGTCGAGCCTTTTTTGATTTTCAGCGGTGACAT
>DAISXL010000115.1:1332-7502 GCA_036825855.1 Yoonia sp. | reverse complement strand
ACCGCCTTGATCGCAAACGCATAGGACCGCGCCGCATCCTCAAGCGCTGCAAACCGCCCCGTCTTGCCGAAATGCCCCGATGACATGTTGGTTTTCAACAGCAGGATATTGTCGTCCGTCTTGGTGATCCGCAGCTTGGCGACCCATTTGGCGGGTTCCCAATAGGTCACGCGCGGGTCGGACACGCCCGCTGTCACCAGCATCGCGGGATATGCCTGTGCTGTGACATTGTCATAAGGCGAATAGGCGCGGATATCGTCGAATGCCGTTTTGCTTGCGATCGGATTGCCCCACTGCGACCATTCACCGGGCGTCAGGGGCAATGTGTCGTCAAGGATGGTGGTCAGCACATCGACGAAAGGCACATCCGCGATGATGCCGGCCCAAAGGTCGGGACGCATGTTCACCACCGCACCGACCAGCAGCCCGCCCGCCGATCCGCCTTGGGCGACGATCCGGCCGGTGCCGGTGTAGCCTTCGGCGATCAACGCCTCGGCCGCGCCGATGAAATCGTGGAAGGTGTTGACCTTGCGTCCAAATTTCGCGTCCTCGTACCAGGCGCGGCCTTTTTCCTCGCCGCCGCGCACATGGGCGATCGCGTAGACGAACCCGCGATCCACCAGCGATAGCCGGTTGGCGGAAAAGCCTGCGGGCATGGAAGCGCCGTAAGACCCGTAGCCATAGAGCAGACAAGGTGCTGTGCCGTCGAGCTTGGTCGTCGCATGGTGCAGAATCGTCACGGGGACCAGCGCGCCGTCATGCGATGGCGCCATGATGCGGCGAGTGACGTAATCGGCAGGGTCGTGGCCGCTGGGCAGTTCGGTCTGCTTCATCAGCACGCGGTCGCCCGTGGCCAGATCAAAATCGAACACTTGGCTCGGCGTTGTGGGCGAAGAATAGGTAAAACGGAACATATCCGTTTCATATTCCGCACTCGGGTCGGCCCCCAGCGCATAGGCTTCTTCGTCGAATGCGATACTTTGCACCGCCCCCGATGGTCCCTGATAGCAGATGCGCGGCAGTGCGTTTTCGCGTTCCACCCAGATCAGCCAGTCGCGATAGGTGGCCAGCCCGATCACCATGCGCCCCGCGCGATAAGGCACCAGATCGACCCAATGCGCGCGCTGCGGTGTTGCGACAGGCGCGGTGACGATCTTGAAATCCACCGCGCCGTCCGCGTTCGTCAGGATGACGAAGTGATCGCCCTGATGGTCGATCTCGTATTCCAGCCCTTCGGTGCGTGGCTCGATCACCACAGGCGCTGCATCTGGCGTGGCCGTGGGGATCACCCAAACCTCGCCTTCGTCGTTCATGCCGGTCGCGATCTGGACATAGGCGCCGGACCGCAACCGGCTGACCCCCACGAAATAGCGGGGGTCTTTTTCTTCATAGACCAGCACATCATCCGCGGTATCGTTGCCGATGGTGTGGCGGAACACCTTGTTCGGGCGGTGCTGGTCATCGACGCGGACATAGAACAGCGTGCGGTCATCCGCCCAAGCAACAGACCCCACATCGGCGATCAGCGTCGCGCTGTCCTGTCCGGTGGCGGTATCGCGCAAGCGCAGGGTGAAAAACTCCGACCCCGTGGTGTCGGCTTTCCAAGCCAGCAGGCTGTGGCCGGGCGATACCGCAACCGCACCAAGGTCGAAATAGTCATGCGCTGCCGCCTCGACATTCACGTCGAGCAGCACGACCTCGTCGCCGCCATCGCGCGCGGTGCGCAGATAGACGGGGTGTTCGGCCCCTTCGCTGTAGCGCATCACATAGGCATAAGCGCCGTTCTTGCGCGGGACGGATGTGTCGTCTTCCTTGATCCGGCCCCGCATTTCCGCGATCAGCGCGGATTGCAGATCGGCGGTATCGGCCATGGCGCGGTCGTAATAGGCATTTTCGGCCCGCAGGTAGTCTGCGATATCGGCGGGCAATTTTGCTGGATCGCGCATCGCCTCTTGCCAGTTATCCGCGCGCAGCCAGCCGAAATCGTCGTGCAGGGTGACGCCATGCACGGTCGCTGTCGTGGGGCGTTTGTCGGCCAAAGGGGCGACAGGCAAGTGCTTGAACATCTAGGGTCCTATCAAAGGGTGCGTTTACGGATCACGGCAAAAACAAGCGGGGCGGCGGCAATCACCAGCGTGATGCGGATGACGTGGATGACAGAGACATAGGTCGCATCCTGCCCCATCGCGAGGGTCAGCAGCGACATTTCCGTCAGGCCCCCCGGCGCATAGGCCAGAAACGCCTGCGCCAGTGGCATCCCGCCCGCCAGCACGATCACTTCGGCAAAGGCGACGGCAATGGCCAGCATGATCCCCGAGGACAGCGCCGCCAGCCCCAGTTCGCGCCGCAGATCGGCCATCTTTGCCCCGACAAAGCGGGTACCGATTACGGTGCCGATGGTGACTTGGGCCGCGATGACGAAAAGGCTGGGCGGTGGCACGGTGACAAGGGCGGTGTAATGCGCGATCCCGCTCAGGATCATGGGGCCAAAGACGGGGGCAGCGGGCAAGCGCGCGATCTTGCCAAGCCATGCGCCTGCCACGGCGCAAAGGCCCAATACCGCGTAATCGCGCAGGGTCAACGCGTCGAGGGCTGTCCAACTGGCGTCATCCGTGCCACCTGCCGACACCCCCAGCACCAGCCCGAAGAACAGCGCGACAAAGACGATCACGATCATCACCCGCGCGGCATGGGCAAGGGCTATCTGGCGTTCGCTGCCGCCAGCCTCGCCACCCAGCAGGATCATCTCGTTCAGACCGCCGGGCATGGCGGCGTAATAGGCGGTGACGGGGTCATAGCCGCCGACGCGGCGGTAGATCAGGAACGACACGCCCGCAGCCGCCAGCAGGAAAGGCGGCAGCAAAAGCAGCGTCAGCACCCAGGTCGAGATCAGCCCGAACAGCTCGGCCGTGACACCGGACCCCAGAAAAACGCCAATCACGGGCACGACGATATTGCGCAGCCCAGCCGGCCCCTTGACCGGCGCGCGCAGCATGGCGGCGGCGACATTGGCGATCATCGGCCCCAGCATCCACGGCAACGGCAAGCCGATGACATAGGCGATCACGCCGCCAGCCAACCCCAACAAGAGAGCCAGCGCTGTCTTGCGATCAAAGCCCGCCAATGTGCCGGACCCCACGGTCCTTTGCCAAGGCGATCTGTTTTTGCCGTTCGCGGAAACGGGTCTTGTCGGCGTCGGTCGTCTCATCCACGCAGTGATGGCAACTGACGCCTTCCTCGAAGGCGGGATGGTTGCGGTCCTCGGGCAAGAGCGGGCGGCGGCAGCCGTGGCACAGGATATGCGGCCCCTCGGCCAGCCCGTGCCCGACGCTGACGCGCCCGTCAAAGACGAAACATGCGCCGTCCCATTTGCTGGCGTCCTGCGGGACTTCTTCGAGATATTTCAGGATACCGCCCTTGAGATGATAGACCTCTTCCACCCCTTGCCCCATCAGGTAGTTGGTGGATTTCTCGCAGCGGATGCCGCCGGTGCAGAACATCGCGATGCGCTTGTTGTGGAACCGGTGTTTGTTGGCTTCCCACCACGCGGGGAATTCGCCGAAAGATTTGGTCTGCGGGTCGATTGCGCCATCGAAAGTGCCGATCGCCACCTCGTAATCGTTGCGGGTGTCGATGACAGCGACATCGGGGGCGCTGATCAATTCGTTCCAGTCGACGGGGTCGACGTAGTGGCCCACCCGCGACACGGGGTCGATGTCGGGCTGGCCCATGGTGACGATCTCGCGCTTCAGCCGGACTTTCATGCGGTGGAACGGGGCGTCAGCGGCGGTGCTTTCCTTCCATTCCAGATCCGCACAGCCGGGCAAGCCGCGGATATGCGCCAGCACCGCGTCGATGCCTGCGCGATCACCGGCGATGGTGCCATTGATCCCCTCGCCTGCCAGCAAGAGCGTGCCGCTGATCCCGCGCGCACGGCACAGGTCCAGCAACGGCCCGCGCAGCGCGGCGGGGTCGGCAAAGCGGGTAAAGTGGTAAAGGGCGGCGACGATATGCATAGGCCTTGGATTACGCCTGCCCGCCAAGGGGTTCAAGAGGGGGGTTCAAGAGGGGCCCGCCGCCAGCGCCAGCCCGTCGGCGACGGCGGTAAACGCCTCGCTGCGTTCAAGGGTCGCCTGCGGGAAAAGCTGCGTCATCGCGCCTTCGACGCCTTGCAGCAGGCTGGACCCGCCGACAAAGACAATCTTGGCGATCCGGTCAGGGACGATACCGCCAAGCGCCAGCGTTTCCGCAGCACAGCCTTTGATCGCGGCGATATGGTCGGCAAGGGCTGCGTCCATCGCGGCCTTGGCGGTCGGTGCCCACAGATCGGCGGTGATAAACCGCAGGTCGATGCCGGTCTGGTCCGCATCTGGGGCATTCAGCCTGATCTTGGCGGCCTCCACCGCAAAGGCGATGTCATGGCCCAGTTCCATATCCAGCACAGTCTGCAACCGCGCGAACAGGGCAGGATCGACGCCGAGCTTGGCAAACCCCGCCGCCATGCGCCGGTTTTCGGGGGTGTAGACAAAGGGTATCTTCTGCCATGTCGCCAGATCGTTATAGATCGCATTGGGCGCCATATGCCGCCCGTTGCCAATAGCATTGCCGATCTCGGCCCCGCGCCCCAAAAGCGGCATGACCTGCGTCAGCGACAACGCACGGTCGAAATCGGTGCCGCCGACGCGCACGCCGTGGCTGGCGATGATCTGCGTGGCTGCACCGTCACGCGCGAAGATCGAAAAATCCGACGTACCCCCGCCGATATCGACGACCAGCCCCAAGGCGCCTTTGTCGAGCGGCCCGGCCGCCAGCGCCGCCGCCTCGGGTTCATTCATGAAGGTCACATCACGGAACCCGGCCAGCAGATAGGCCTCGCGCAGGTCGACCTCTGCCTGTGCATCGCGGGCGGGATCGGCGGAGTGAAACTGCACGGGCCGGCCTGACAGGGCATGGTCATAGCTCTGGCCTGTCTCGGCCTTCGCCCTTTCGCGGATCATCGCCAGAAACCGCGCCACGACCTCCAGCAGGGTCAGGCGTTCATGCGCGATCAAGCGCCGTTCGCGCAACAGGGGCGTGCCCAACACCGATTTCAGCGCCCGCATGAAGCGGCCTTCGCGTCCGTCGATCAGGGCGGCATTCGCGGCAGAGCCATAAAGCGTGACCTTGCGGTCAGGATCGAAAAACACCGATGTGGGCAAGGTCGTCTGACCGGATTCAACAGCGATCAGATGCGGGCGGCCCGCCGCCATCACACCTGCTGCCGTGTTCGACGTGCCGAAATCGATCCCGAGCGTGGCCATCTTGCCCCCTGCAAAAAAAGCCGGCGATAGGAAAATTGCAGCCTGTGCGCAAGCCCTCGGGTTTCGCTTGCGTCGAAAGAATGGCAGATTGCGCGCAAACCACAGGTTGCAGAGGACCCGCAGCATGCCGCACGCCCTGATCGTGATCGATGTCCAGAAAGACTTTTGCCCCGGCGGTGCGCTGGCTGTCTCGGGTGGGGACGAGGTTGTCGCAGGCATCAACGCGGCGATGACCGATTTCGACGTCGTCATACTGACACAGGACTGGCATCCGGCGGGGCATTCGTCGTTTGCGTCCACGCATGACGCGGAACCGATGAGCATGACCGAGATGCCTTATGGCCCGCAGGTCCTCTGGCCCGACCATTGCATCCAAGGGTCGCTGGGGGCGCAGTTCCATCCCGACCTGACGGTGGACCGCGCCGATCTGATCCTGCGCAAGGGGCATAATCCGGCCATCGACAGCTATTCCGCGTTTTTCGAAAATGACCATACGACGCCGACGGGACTGGAAGGATACCTGCGCACGCGCGGCATCGACCGGATCACGCTGGTCGGGCTGGCCACGGATTTCTGCGTGGCCTATTCCGCGCTGGATGCGGCAAAGCTGGGCTTTGAGGTCACCGTCCGGATGGATTTATGCCGCGCGATCGATTTCGACGGGTCCCTGGCGCGGGCCAAGGCGGACATGCAGGCGGCGGGTGTCGCACTGGCATGAAGGTTTCGATCATCATCCCGACCTATAACCGGCCCGCCCTGTTGCAACGGGCTGTGGCCTCTGCCTTGATCGCCTGCCCGGCCGACGGTGAGGTGATCGTCATCGACGACAGGTCCGATACGGCCGAGGTGGCCTTGCGCGACGTGACCGAC
>DAISXL010000115.1:0-1232 GCA_036825855.1 Yoonia sp. | reverse complement strand
CAGGGGAACATCATGGTCGATATCGCCACCCGCGTCTGGAACCACAAATGGAAGATCGACCCGATCGTCCGCTCGCTGATCGACACGGATTTCTACAAGCTGCTGATGTGCCAGTCGGTGTTCCGCAACCATCCCGACACGCAGGTCACCTTCAGCCTGATCAACCGGACCAAATCCATCCGGCTGGCCGATCTGGTGGACGAAGGCGAATTGCGCGAACAGCTTGACCATATCCGCAGCCTGCGCCTGACGCGCGGCGAAAGCACTTGGCTGCGCGGCAACACCTTCTATGGCAAGCGCCAGATGTTCACCCCCGCCTTCATGGAATGGTTCGAGAACCTGCAACTGCCGCCCTATCATCTGGAAAAGATCGACGGGCAGTATGAACTGACGTTTGAAGGCTCCTGGCCCGAGGTCATGCTGTGGGAAATCCCCGCACTGGCCGTGATCATGGAACTGCGCAGCCGCGCTGTGCTGACCGACATGGGCAAATTCGAACTGCAGGTGCTTTACGCCCGCGCGATGACCAAGCTGTGGGAAAAGGTCGATAACCTGCGCCATATCCCCGACCTGCGGCTGGCCGACTTCGGCACGCGGAGGCGGCATTCCTATCTGTGGCAGGACTGGTGCGTGCAGGCGATGATGGAAGGGCTGGGCGCCAATTTCACCGGCACCTCCAACTGCCGCATCGCCATGCAGCGCGAGATCGAGGCGATCGGCACCAATGCCCACGAACTGCCCATGGTCTATGCCGCCTTGGCCGACAGCGACGCAGCCCTGCGGCACGCCCCCTATGCGGTGCTGGCCGACTGGCAGGAGGAGCACGACGGGAACCTGCGGATCATCCTGCCCGACACCTATGGCACCAAGGGGTTTCTGGACCGCGCCCCCGACTGGCTGGCGGGCTGGACGGGCATCCGCGTGGACAGCGGCGATCCGGCGGCGGGGGCCGAGACGGCGATCGCCTGGTGGCAGTCACGGGGAGAGGACCCGCGCCAGAAACTGGTGATCTTTTCCGACGGGCTGGACGTGGCCAAGATCATCGAACTGCACCAGCAATTCGCAGGCCGCGTGCGGGTCAGCTTTGGCTGGGGGACGATGCTGACCAATGATTTCAAAGGCTTGGTGAAGGACGACGCGCTGGCGCCGTTCAGCCTTGTCTGCAAGGCGGTGAGCGCCAACGGCCGGCCCACGGTCAAGCTGAGCGACAACCCCAACAAGGCGATGGGGCC
>DAISXL010000114.1:0-7718 GCA_036825855.1 Yoonia sp. | reverse complement strand
GCCTATATCTGGCAGGCGCGCGATCTGGCCGAAAACCGGCCTTCCACGATTTCGGAATGGACGCTTGATGGCGCCTTCGTGCTGTCGGAAGCCTGGGAGATGTCGGTGGATGCGCGCTATGACATCGCGGCGGACCGCCCGGTGCAGGCAGGGTTGGGGTTCGCATGGCAAAACGAATGTGTGACCATCGCGGTTTCCGCCTCGCGCCGCTATACGTCTTCCAGTAGTGTTGATCCGACGACAACTTTTGGGCTAAGCGGCACCTTGGCGGGGTTTTCTGCCGGCCGGTCCGCGGGTCGCCCCGCCGCGCAATGCCGGCAGTGACAATAAAAGAGGACCGCATGCGTGCAATTTCGACCCTGACCGCCGTTCTGGCACTGGCGCTGACCTTTGGACAGACCCCCGCTGCCGTGGCCCAGAACCAGTTTGCCCCGGCCATCACCGTGAACGAACGCGTGATCACGCAATATGAACTGAACCAGCGTATCCGCCTGCTTGAAGTGTTCGGCACGCCCGGCGATGTCCGGCAGGCCGCGCGTGACGCCCTGATCGAGGACCGGCTGAAACAGCAGGAAATCGACCGTGTCGGCCTGAGCGTCCCGCCAGAGACCATCGCCGCAGCTCTGGAAGAATTTGCCGGCCGCGCGGATATGAACCTTGCGCAATTCGAAGGCATGCTGGCGCAGAACGGCGTCGATGCCGTTACCTTGCGCGATTTCGTGACGATCGGCGTGGCATGGCGCGAATATGTGCGCGCGCGTTTCAACCGCGAAGTCACCGTGACCGATGCCGATGTCGACCGCGTGCTGGGCCAGCAAGGCCGCGCCACCAGCGAGATCGAGGTGCTGCTGAACGAGATCATCATCGCCGCCCCGCCAGAGATGGCGCAGCGCGCCGGTCAGGCCGCGACGCAGATTTCGCAGATGCGGTCCTTTGCCGATTTCGAGGCCGCGGCACGGCAGGTCTCGGCCTTGCCATCGCGCGAACAGGGCGGCAGGCTCGACTGGCTGCCAATCAGCAACTATCCGCCGCAACTGCAAAGCCTGATCCTTGATCTGGAAAACGGCGAGGTGACCGAACCGATCATGATCCCCAACGGGATCGCGCTGTTCCAGATGCGGGGCCGCCGCGAGGCCGTGCGCCCCGCCGCCCCGCCTGCCAGCATCGATTATGCCGCCTATTACATTGCCGGTGGCCGCAGCGAAGCCGCCTTGCGCACCGCGCGCGACGTGGCCAACAATGTCGATACCTGTGACGATCTTTACGGCATCGCCCGCAACCAGCCCGCCGAAGTGCTGGACCGCCGCGACCTGCCCCCCAGCCAGATCCCCGAGGATATCGCGCTGGAACTTGCGCGTCTTGATCCCAATGAAGTGTCCACCAACCTGACGCGCGACAACGGCCAGACGCTGGTGTTCCTGATGCTGTGCCAGCGCAAATCGGCGGGCGCGGTCGATGCCAACCCGGACGCCGTGCGTAACCAGATCCGGGGCCAGCGTCTTGCGACACTCGCCGATGCGCTGGTCGAGGATCTGCGCGCGCAGGCGGTCATCGTCGCGCGATGAAACCCATCGCCATCAGCTGCGGCGAACCGGCGGGCATCGGGCCGGAAGTCGCGGCCAAGGCCTGGGCGGCGCTGCGCCATGATCTGCCGATGGTCTGGATCGGTGATCCCGCGCATCTGCCCGCAGGCACGCCCCTGCGCATCGTCGATGACCTGACCCAGATCACGCCTGATGCCCTGGCCGTGCTGGCGCGCGATTTCGGCAGTCCTGCCGTTGCGGGCCAGCCTGACCCCGCCCATGCGCAAGGGGTGATCGACGCAATTGCCACGGGGGTGGATCTAGTCCGGTCCGGTCAGGCCAGCGCGCTGTGTACCGCCCCCATCCACAAGGCCGCGCTGATCGCAGGCGCGGGTTTTGCCTATCCCGGACATACTGAATATCTGGCAGCGCTTGCAGGGGTGGACCGCGTGGTGATGATGCTCGCCTGCGACGGGCTGCGCGTTGTGCCCACGACGATCCATATTCCGCTGGCGGATGTTCCTACAGCGCTGACCGCGTCGTTGCTGACCGATACGATCCTGATCACCCATGCTGCTCTGCGCCGCCAGTTCGGCATTGCGGCGCCCCGCATCGCTGTCGCAGGGCTGAACCCCCATGCGGGCGAGGATGGCAAGATGGGGACCGAAGAGATCGAGATGATCACCCCCGTGTTGGACGCCTTGCGCGCCGAAGGGCTGGATATTGCCGGGCCGCAGTCCGCCGATACCCTGTTTCATGCCGCCGCCCGCGCGCGATACGACGTGACGGTCTGCATGTATCACGACCAGGCCCTGATCCCGATCAAGACCATCGATTTTGCAGGCGGCGTGAATATCACGCTGGGCCTGCCGTTCATCCGCACCTCGCCCGATCATGGCACGGCTTTCGACATTGCGGGCCTTGGCGTGGCGGACCCTGCGTCAATGATCGCGGCCTTGCGGCAGGCCGAGAGGATGGCGAAAAACTTGGATGCCTCCGGCGGGGATATTTGGGCTCGGAAGATGGCATGAGCGGGATTGATGACCTGCCGCCGCTGCGCGATGTGATTGCGCGGCACGATCTGGCGGCGAAAAAGTCTTTGGGGCAGAACTTCCTGCTGGATCTGAACCTGACGGCGCGCATTGCACGGCTTGCGGGGGACCTTTCCGGCGCGGATGTGCTGGAGATCGGCCCCGGCCCCGGCGGGTTGACGCGTGGTTTGCTGGCCTCGGGCGCACGCCGCGTGCTGGCGATCGAGAAAGACCCCCGCTGCCTGCCTGCCTTGGCCGAGATTGCCGCCGCCTATCCGGGACGGTTGCTGGTGATCGAAGGCGATGCGCTGGCGATCGATCCGCTGGAACATTTGCAAGCGCCGATCAAGGTGGCGGCGAACCTGCCCTATAATGTCGGGACCGAACTGCTGGTGCGCTGGCTGACGCCGCAGATCTGGCCACCGTTCTGGGACAGCCTGACCTTGATGTTCCAGCGCGAGGTTGCCGAACGGATCGTGGCCCAACCCGGCGGCAAGGCTTACGGGCGGCTTGCGCTGCTGGCGCAATGGCGCGCGGATGCGAAGATCGTGATGAACCTGCCGCCCGAGGTGTTCAGCCCGCCGCCCAAAGTGCATTCGGCAGTGGTCCATCTGACCGCCCTGCCCGTGCCGCGCTATCCGGCTGACCCTGCGGTGCTGAACACGGTGGTCGCCGCGGCCTTCAACCAGCGGCGCAAGATGCTGCGGTCCGCCTTGAAATCCGTCAGCCCTGCCATCGAGGATCATTTGCAAGAGGTCGGAATCAAGCCCACCGAACGCGCCGAACAGGTCGGGCTGGAGGCGTTCTGCGCCTTGGCGCGCAGCCTGAAAGCCGCGCGCTAGGCCTTATTCGGCCGCTTCGGGTGTCGTGTTGCTGTCGCGGTTGTCAGGACGCGGTTTGCGCGGGGCGCGGGGTTTGCGCGCGCGCTGTTGCGGCTTTTCCTCGGGCGTCTCGACCAGACCGGAGTCGCTGCCTTGATCGCTGTCGTCCTCGCTTGGGCGCGGATCGGGGCGGTCGGCGGCGGGCTGCTGGTCGTGGCTGGCCTGTTCCTGCGCCTGCACGCGGTCGTTGCGTTCCTTGTCGCGTTCGGCCTGCCGTTCGCGGTTCTGCGCTTCGAGTTCCTCGCGGCGCTGGTCGACCTCGCGTTGGGCTTCGGCCAAAAGGCGGGTGTAATGTTCGGCATGCTGGGCGAAGTTTTCGGCATTCACCCGGTCGCCGGATAGCTGCGCGTCGCGGTGCAACTGGTTGTATTTCTCAATGATCTGCTGCGGCGTGCCGCGCACCTTGCCATCAGGACCAGAGCTTTCGAAAACCCGGTTGATGATGTTCCCGCCCGAAGGACGTGGCGTGCGGTTCTTGTTCCGCGACCGTGACTTGGATGATCTCATTGATATGCTTTCGAGCCTTTGGCTGACCTTGCGCTGGCGTTAAATCACGCAGCGGCGCGTCTTTGATGTGGTGGCCTTGCAATGTTTTGGCGACTGATCGGAGAGAGATCGTGTTCTCTTGCCCATCCGATACAGAGCAATAAACACGGCGGGCGGGCCAAGACAAGTCAAATTTGCCCGTTTCGGCCAGATTTGCGGGGAACCGCCGCGATCAGGCCGCAGGACCCGGCCAGCGCCCCGCGATCCCGCGATCGCGCCCGTCAAGGTCGGGGATCACGCGCAGGTCGGTCAATCCTGCGCCTGCAAAAAGCGCCTTGACCGCTGCGGCCTGGGTCGGCCCGATTTCCACGATCAGCCGCCCGCCCGGCACCAGATGCGCAGCCGCGCCCGCCGCGATGATGCGGTAGCAGGACAGCCCGTCAGCGTCGTCGGTCAGCGCCAGATGCGGCTCGAACAGGCGCACCTCGGGTTGCAGGCCCGCCATTTCAGCCGCCGCGATATAGGGCGGGTTGGAGACGATCAGATCGAAACGGCCGGTGACGGCGGCGAACCAGTCCGACCGTGCGAACGTGGCGCGGTCGTCAAGCCCAAGGGCGCTACGGTTCTGCGTCGCCACAGCCAGTGCCGCGTCAGAGATATCGACGCCCAGCCCTGTCGCCTGCGCGCGCGCGGCCAGCAGTGACAGCAGGATGCAGCCCGATCCTGTGCCAAGGTCGAGCAGGCGGCTGAACGGCTGGTCCAGTGCTGCCGCCACGATGGATTCGGTATCGGGCCGCGGGTCGAGCACATCGGGCGTCACGACAAAGCGGTGATCATAGAAATCGCGGTAGCCCAGCAGATGCGACAGCGGCGCACGCGCGGCACGGCGGGCGATCAGGCGAGCAAAGGCACCCTCGTCCGCCGCCGCATGGACCCAGAGCATCCGCGCCTCTTTCACAGCGTCACTGATACCGGCGGCGGTCAGCGTGGCGGCCGCCGTGGCCAGCGCCGCCTCTTGCGCCGCCGTCATATCCCAGAACCGCCCGCCTGCGAAAAAGCCGCTCACGCGCCCATCTCGGCCAGCAGGGCGGCCTGCGCTTCGGCTTGCAGGGCGTCGATGATTGCATCCAGATCGCCTGCCATCACCTGCCCCAGCGAATAAAGCGTGAGGTTGATCCGGTGATCGGTCAGCCGCCCTTGGGGGAAGTTATAGGTGCGGATGCGTTCCGACCGGTCGCCCGACCCCACCTGCGCTTTGCGGTCGGCAGAGCGTTCGCCGTCGATCCGCTGGCGTTCCAGATCAAAGAGCCGCGTTTTGAGCACCTGCATCGCGATCTCGCGGTTGCGGTGCTGCGATTTCTCGGCGCTGACAACGATGATCCCCGTCGGGATATGCAGGATGCGCACCGCCGAATCGGTGGTGTTGACATGCTGGCCGCCCGATCCGCTGGCGCGCATCGTGTCGATGCGCAGATCATTCGGGTTGATCTGGATATCGACATCCTGCGCCTCGGGCAGCACGGCGACGGTGGCCGCCGATGTATGGATGCGCCCGCCGCTTTCGGTTTCGGGCACGCGCTGGACACGGTGCACGCCGCTTTCGTATTTCAGCCGCGCGAAGACGCCTTCACCCGCGACCCGCGCCACAACTTCCTTGATCCCGCCGAGTTCGGTCTGGCTGTGTTCAAGGATCTCGAACCGCCAGCCCATGTTTTCGGCATAGCGCTGGTACATCCGCAACAGATCGCCCGCGAAAAGCGACGCCTCGTCGCCGCCCGTGCCGGGTCGGATTTCCAGCAGCGCAGGGCGCGCATCGGCGGCATCTTTCGGCAGCAGCGCCAGCTGCACCTCCCGTTCGCTGGCGGCAAGCGCCGCTTTCAGCTCTGGCAGTTCTTCTTCGGCCAGCGCGCGCATTTCGGGGTCTTTCAGCAGCGCCTGCGCATCGCTGATCTGCGCCAGCAGGTCCTTGTAGGCCGTGACCGTCTCGACCACGGGGCGCAATTCGGCATATTCGCGCCCAAGCGCCGCGATATCGCCGCCATGGGCGGCATCCGACATCTTGGCTTCCAGAAACCGGAAACGGTCGATGATCTGTTCGATTTTGTCTGCGGCTATCATGGCGCCCCGATTGGCCGATCAGGGTGCTGCGGTCAAGGGGCCAAGCTGGTCCAGCCAATCCAGCACCCGCGCGCGGTTGACCCCCATGTCCGAACCGCCAAAGGTCAGCCGGCCATGGATCACCAAAAGATCGCCCTGCACGGCGACGGTCGTATGATCCGGAAAACCCCAGATCAGCGACCGGGTCTGATAGGTGATCATCCCCTCCGCCACGCTGCCCGCGATGGCCCGCGTGCGCGGCGTGGCCAGCGCGATGGCGTCCAGTGCGGTCAGCACCTCTGCCGGTTCAGCGGTGATCGTACGGGCGGCGGTGAACCCGCCCGGGGCCAGTTGATCGCCCGGCGTAGCGATCTGGTCGAGCTGGTGCCAGCGCGCGACATCGGTCGGCGCAAGGCGCACATAGGTAATAGCCCCCACCATCAACGCCAGAACGACGACAACAACCCGGATCATGATCTCGATCATCGGAAAGGCACCCCCGGCAGGATCGACAGCAACTCGAACATGATATTCGCCCCCGTCAGGGCGGTATTGCCCGACGGATCATAAGGCGGCGACACTTCGACCAGATCGCAGCCCACGATATTGAGCCCGCGCAGACCGCGGATCAGTTCCATCGCCTGCGGCGTGGTCAGCCCGCCGATTTCCGGCGTGCCGGTGCCGGGCGCATAGGCGGGGTCCAGACTGTCGATGTCATAGGTGATATAGCAAGGCGCATCGCCGATCTGCGCCTTGATCTCGGCAGCCAGCGGCGTCAGCGACTTGTGCCACAATTGCGGGGCCAGATACTGGTTGAACCCCCAGCTCGCCGCCTCGCGGAAATCGTCGGCACTATAGCCGCTGCCGCGCAGGCCGACCTGGAACACCTTGTTGGCGACCACCAGCCCTTCCTCATAAGCGCGGCGCAGAAAAGAGCCGTGGGTTTCGCGCACACCGAACATATGGTCGTTCACATCGGCATGGGCATCGACATGCACCAGCGCCACGGGCCCGTGTTTGGCCGCGATGGCGCGCAGCACCGGCAAGGTCAGCGTATGATCACCGCCGAGGCCCATCGGGATGAAGTCATGCGCCAGATGTGCGGCGTAAGTCTCTGTAATGATGCGGATTGTCTCGGTCAGGCTGAAGGTGTTGATCGGCACATCCCCCAGATCGGCGCATTGCAACCCGTCGAACGGGGCCGCCCCCGTCTGGAGATTATAGGGCCGGATCATCGCGGATTGTTCGCGCAATTGTTTCGGCCCCATCCGCGTGCCCGACCGCCAGCTGGTGCCGATATCCATCGGGATGCCGATGAACCCCACATCCAGCCCCGCCGCGCTCTCTGCCTGCGGCAGGCGCATGAATGTCTGCGGCCCCGAAAACCGCGCCAGATCATTGCCGCCAATCGGTTGATTGAACATCATTTTATCCTTTTATTCCAGAGCGCCAGACAGCAAAGCTCCATTGCCACATGTGCCCCTGCAACCGCCGTGGCCCCCGTGGTATCATAGGGCGGCGAGACTTCGACAATATCGCCGCCGACCATATTGATCCCCGCGAGGTCCCGCAGCATCGCCGCCGCCTGCCAGCTGGCCAGCCCGCCCCAGACCGGCGTGCCGGTGCCGGGCGCAAAGGCGGGGTCAAGCGCGTCGATGTCAAAGGTCACATAGGTCGGATGATCGCCCACGATCCCGCGC
>DAISXL010000113.1:0-7731 GCA_036825855.1 Yoonia sp. | reverse complement strand
ACGATATCCTCGATGCACGTCGGTTTCATCCGCTTGAGCGCATCCATCATGCCCGAGCTTTCCACCTGAAACACGGCGATGGTTTTCGCACTGGCGTAAAGCGCATAGGATTTGGGATCGTCCAGCGGGATCGCCCCGATGTCGTATTCAAACCCCACGGGCGGCTGGTACAGCACATCGCCATCAGCCGTGACATTCAGACTGCGCCCCGCCTTGCGGATCAGTTCCACCGCGTTCTGGATCACCGTCAGGGTTTTCAGCCCCAGAAAGTCGAATTTCACCAGCCCCGCCTGTTCGACCCATTTCATGTTGAACTGGGTCGCGGGCATGTCCGACCGCGGGTCCTGATAGAGCGGGACCAGTTCATCCAGCGGCCGGTCGCCAATCACGACGCCAGCCGCGTGGGTCGAGGCATTGCGCAGCAGCCCTTCGACCTGTTGGGCATAGGTCAGAAGGCGTTGGACGACCTCTTCGTTCTTGGCCTCTTCGCGCAGGCGCGGCTCGTCCGCCAGTGCCTTTTCGATGCTGACGGGCTTGACGCCTTCGACAGGGATCATCTTGGACAGGCGGTCTACCTGACCATAAGGCATCTGCAACACGCGGCCCACGTCGCGCACGGCGGCCTTGGACAGAAGCGCGCCAAAGGTGATGATCTGGCCCACACGGTCGCGGCCATATTTGTCCTGCACATAGCGGATGACTTCTTCGCGGCGGTCCATGCAAAAGTCGATGTCGAAGTCGGGCATCGACACACGTTCGGGGTTCAGGAAGCGTTCGAACAGCAAACTATAGCGCAAAGGGTCCAGATCGGTGATCAGCAGCGCATAGGCGACGAGCGAGCCTGCCCCCGACCCCCGCCCCGGACCCACCGGAATCCCGTTATCCTTGGCCCATTTGATGAAATCGGCCACGATAAGGAAATAGCCGGGAAAGCCCATGCCTTCGATGATGCCCAACTCGAAATCGAGCCGCTTTTCATACTCCTCGACCGGTGCGGCATGGGGGATGACAGCAAGGCGGTCGCGCAGCCCTTCCTGTGCCTGACGGCGCAGTTCGGCCACCTCGTCATCGGCGAATTTGGGCAGGATCGGCGCGCGTTTATACGCTTTGAAGGCGCAGCGTTGCGCAATCTCGATGGTGTTTTCCAGCGCTTCGGGAAGGTCGGCGAAAAGCGTCGCCATTTCGCGCGGCGTCTTGAAATAATGCTGCGGCGTCAGGCGGCGGCGGGGTTCCTGTTGGTCGACATAGGCCCCTTCCGCGATGCAGATCAGCGCGTCATGCGCTTCGTAAAAGCTGGATTTCGGAAAATAGACGTCATTGGTTGCGACCAGTGGCAGGCCCTTGGCATAGGCCATTTCGATATGGCCGCGTTCAGACAGCCGTTCCGCCTCGGGCAGGCCACCGTCAACCGGATGGCGCTGGAGTTCGACATAGAGGCGCTGGGGATAGATCGCCGCCAACTGGTCCAGCAGCAGATCGGCTTTGGCCCCTTGCCCGTGGCGCAACAGCCGCCCCAAAGGGCCGTCAGGGCCACCCGTCAGGCAGATCAGGCCTGCGCCGTACTGCGCCAGTTCATCGACCGTGACCTGCGGCAATTCTCCCGCAGCATCCAGATAGGCGCAGGAGTTCAGCTTCATCAGGTTCAGATAGCCCGCCTCGTTCTGCGCAAGCAGGACAACGGGCGCGGGCGCCTCTGGCCGCTTGCCGGGTTCGGGGGTGGCATAGGCCAGATCAAGCTGGCAACCGATGATCGGCTGTACCCCCGCCTTGGTTGCGTATTCGGAAAACTCCAGCGCGCAGAACATGTTGTTGGTATCGGTCACGGCGACAGCAGGCATCCCCATACCCGCCGCCAAAGGAGCAAGCGATTTGACCGGCACCGCCCCTTCCAGCAAGGAATATTCGGTATGCGTGCGCAGGTGGATGAATCGGGGGCTGTCTGTCATAGCCCGAAACTAGCGGATGGGCGCGCAGGCACAAGGTGGCGCGGGCCGGTCGCTTGACTTGAACCGGCTTCGGCTGACACTGAGCCGGATGACTGACAAACTCGATTCCTTCTTTGGGGCCATGTCCGACCCGACCCGCCGCGCGGTGCTGGAAAGGCTTGCCGCCGGCCCTGCCAGCGTCGGTGAATTGCACAAGCCGCACAAGATGGCGCTGCCGACCTTCATGCGGCATCTCAAGGTGCTGGAGGACAGCGGCGTCGTGCGGTCGATCAAGAAAGGGCGCGTGCGCACCTGCCAGCTTGAAACCGCGCCGCTGATCGCGGTGCAGGGCTGGCTGGCTTGGCAGCGCGCGATCTGGGAAAACCGCGAGACGGGCCAGAACTGAGCGCCGCCCGTTTTTTCAGCGAACGCAACGCTGTCGGGCATGGATGGGTGAAAACCCTTGCAAACCAGCCTGTAGCCCGTTTTGATATGCTTTGAGAACGGGCAGATGTCTACGCCGCATCGACATCTGCATCCTTTTGATCTGGTAAGGCGGCAGGTCTACACCAATGGAAATCACGTTTCTTCTCAACGGGGAAACCATGCGTGTCACGGCGCAGCCCACCACGACTTTGCTGGACTGGCTGCGGATCGACCGCGGCCTCTGCGGCACCAAGGAAGGCTGCAACGAAGGCGACTGCGGAGCCTGCACCGTAATGGTGACGGATGACAATGGTGCCAAATCGCTGAACGCCTGCATCCTGTTGATGCCGCAACTGCATGGCAAGGCCGTGCGCACCGTCGAAGGGATTGCAGCACCCGATGGCACGCTGCACCCTGTCCAGCAGGCGATGATCGACCATCACGGGTCGCAATGCGGCTTTTGCACCCCCGGTTTCATCGCCGCGATGGCGACCGCCCATCTGGCGGGCCGGACCGACCATGACGATGTGCTGGCGGGCAACCTGTGCCGTTGCACCGGCTACGCCCCGATCATCCGCGCGGCAAAAGCGGCAGAGGCGCAGCCCAGCCCCGCTTGGGTCAAGGACACCCCGCCCGCCGTGGACGCCGCCCAATATGCGCCCGAAACGCTGGATGATCTGGCTGCCTATTATGCCGCAAACCCCGATGCGACGATTGTCGCGGGGGCGACGGATGTGGGGTTGTGGGTCACGAAGCAATTGCGCGAATTGCCGAAGATGGTGTTCCTGCATCGCTGCACCGATCTGCGGCAGGTGAATGTGACCGATGACACTATCTATCTTGGTGCAGCCGTCACGATGGCACGCGTGCTTGACGTGCTGCGCGACCATCACCCATCCTACGCCGAACTGATCCGCCGCTACGGGTCCGATCAGGTGCGCAATGCGGCAACCATCGGCGGCAATATCGCGAATGGCTCGCCTATCGGGGACAATCCGCCGGCCCTCATCGCACTGGGCGCGACGTTGCACTTGCGGCACGGGGATGACCCGCGGCAGATGCCGATCGAGGATTTCTTTCTTGATTACAGCAAGCAGGACCGCAAGCCCGGCGAATTGGTGACAGGTGTCACCCTGCCGCGCCACGCGCCCGATCTGCGCTGCTACAAGATTTCCAAGCGCTTCGATCAGGACATTTCCGCTGTCTGCGGCTGTTTCAACATCGGCGTTGTGGATGGCGTGGTCACATCCGCCCGGATCGCTTTTGGCGGGATGGCGGGTGTGCCGAAACGCGCCGCAGCGGTCGAGGCGGGTTTGATCGGCCAGTCGTGGACGCAGGAGGTGGTCACAAAGGCCGCCCGCGCCTTTGGAAAAGATTTCACGCCGCTTTCGGATATGCGTGCCAGTGCGGATTACCGGCTGGAGGTCGCACAAAACCTGCTGCACCGCTATTTCGCGCAAAGCACGGGCCAAGCCGCAAATGTGCTGGAGGTCTCGGCATGAGCGTCGCGAAACCCCTGCCCCATGATGCCGCCCATCTGCATGTGACGGGTCAGGCGCGGTACATCGACGATATCCCGACACCTGCGGGAACGCTGCATCTGGCCTTTGGCCTGTCGGATGTGGCCAGGGGGACGATCACCGCGATGGACCTGACGGAGGTGCGCGCAGCCCCCGGTGTGGTTGCCGTGCTGGTGGCGGAGGATCTGCCTTTTGCCAATGATGTGTCGCCTTCGGTGCATGACGAACCGCTGCTGGCCATGGGCGAGGTGCATTATCTGGGCCAGCCCCTGTTTCTGGTCGTCGCCGACAGCCACCTTGCCGCGCGCAAGGCGGCACGGTTGGGCAAGATCAGCATCACGCCGGAAACTCCGATCCTGACGATCGAGGAGGCGCTGGCAGCAGACAGCTGGTTCGAGGATGGCCCGCGCATCTGGACCAAGGGCGATGTGGAGGCCGCACTCGCCGCAGCCCCCCGCCACATCAAAGGCCGGATCGACATGGGCGGGCAGGAGCATTTCTATCTCGAAGGCCAAGCCGCCCTCGCCCTGCCGCAGGAAGGCGGGGATATGGTCGTGCAGAGTTCCACGCAGCATCCCACCGAGATCCAGCACAAGGTCGCGGATGCCTTGGGTCTGCCGATGCATGCCGTGCGCTGCGAGGTGCGGCGGATGGGCGGCGGCTTTGGCGGCAAGGAAAGCCAAGGCAACGCGCTGGCCGTCGCCTGTGCCGTGGCGGCGCGGTTGACGGGCAAGCCTTGCAAGATGCGGTACGACCGCGACGACGATATGATGATCACCGGCAAACGGCATGATTTCCGCATCACCTATGATGTGGGTGTGGATGCGGATGGCCGCTTGCTGGGCGTGGATTTCGTGCAGATGACGCGCTGCGGATGGGCGCTGGATCTGTCGCTGCCGGTCGCGGACCGCGCGATGCTGCATGCGGATAATGCCTATCACCTGCCCGCCGCGCGGATCACCTCGCACAGGCTGAAAACAAATACCCAGTCGGCCACCGCGTTTCGCGGGTTCGGCGGCCCGCAGGGGGTTCTGGGCATCGAGCGGGTGATGGATCATGTCGCGGCAGAGCTGGGACTTGATCCGGCTTTAGTCCGACAGCGGAATTTCTATGCGCCGATGACGGATGGGGGGCTGTCTGCCCCCCACGGTGCTGCGCACCTGCCCCCCGAGGATATTTCCGCTCGGAAGATGGAAGCACAGACAACGCCTTATCATATGCCAGTCACGGATTTCATCCTGCACGGCTTGGCAGAGCGGTTGTTGGAGACATCCGACTATCAGGCGCGGCGCGCGGCGATTGCGCGCTGGAACGCGCGCCAGCCGGTGTTGAAACGCGGGATCGCGTTCAGCCCCGTGAAGTTCGGGATTTCCTTCACGCTGAGCCATCTCAATCAGGCGGGCGCGCTGGTGCATGTGTATCAGGACGGGTCGGTCCATATGAACCACGGCGGCACCGAGATGGGGCAAGGCCTGTTCCAGAAAGTGGCGCAGGTCGCGGCAAGCCGTTTCGGGATTGATGTCGCGGCAGTCAAGATCACCGCGACCGATACCGGCAAGGTGCCGAATACATCGGCGACGGCGGCCTCTTCGGGGTCGGACCTGAACGGGATGGCGGTGGCCAATGCCTGTGACACGATCCGCGACCGGATCGCGGCCTGTCTGGCGCAATTGCATCAGGCGCGGATCGAGGATGTGCATTTTGCCGATGGCCATGTGCATGTCGGCGGCGATGTGATGACCTTCGCCAAGGCCGCGCAGACCGCCTATTTCCAGCGCGTCAGCCTGTCGGCCACGGGGTTCTACAAGACGCCGGGGCTGAGCTGGGACCGGATCAAGGGCGAAGGTCGTCCGTTCTTCTATTTCGCGCAAGGGGCGGCGGTGACCGAGGTGGTGATCGACACGCTGACCGGCGAGAACCGGATTTTGCGTGCGGACCTGCTGCATGATGCGGGTGCGTCGCTGAACCCCGCGCTGGATATCGGGCAGGTCGAGGGGGCCTATGTGCAAGGTGCGGGCTGGCTGACCACCGAGGAACTGGTCTGGGACGCCAAGGGCCGGCTGCGCACCCATGCGCCGGCGACCTACAAGATCCCCGCCTGTTCGGACCGGCCGGATGTGTTCAACGTGGCGCTGTGGGACCAGCCCAACCCGGCGCAGACGATCTATCGGTCCAAGGCCGTGGGCGAGCCGCCGTTCATGCTGGGCATTTCGGCCTTTTTGGCGCTGTCGGCGGCGGTGCAGGCCTGCGGGCCGCACTATCCCGATCTGCAGGCGCCTGCCACGGCGGAAGAAGTGCTGCGCGCTGTCCACAGGGCGCGCGGATGACGGGGATCCGCATTACAGTCGCCCGCACGGCGGGGTCAGCCCCGCGCGAGGCGGGGGCGCAGATGATGGTCTGGCCGGATCGCACCGAAGGGACGATTGGCGGTGGCGCGCTCGAATGGGATGCCATGGCCGAAGCGCGGCGGATGCTGGCCGAAGGCCGGGCGCAGCACCGTGCGACGATCCCGCTGGGGCCTGCCTTGGGGCAATGCTGCGGCGGGTCGGTGACGTTGCTGTGGGAGGTCGCGGAGGCACTGGCGGAGCAGCCGCGCCGTCCCTTGTGGATTTACGGGGCGGGCCATGTCGGCCGCGCCATCGTGCATGTGATGCAGCCTTTGCCCGATTTCGCGATCACCTGGGTCGATGTGGCCGCTGACAGGTTTCCGCAAACGGATGTGACCACGCTGGTCGCGGTCGATCCCGCGCAGGTGGTCCGCCATGCGCCGGATGAGGCCGCGCATCTGATCCTGACCTATAGCCATGCGCTTGATCTGGCTTTGTGCCATGCGATCTTGTCGCGCCCGTTCGCCAGCGCGGGACTGATCGGGTCAGCCACGAAATGGGCGCGGTTTCGCAAAAGACTGGGCGATCTGGGTCACAGTTCTGCACAAATCGACCGCATCGCCTGCCCGATCGGGGATCCGGCGCTGGGCAAACATCCTGCAGCCCTTGCGCTTGGCGTGGCAACCGCCATGATCGGCACCGATACGCGCCAGAGCAGGGAACGCCGGGCATGACCACACCATTGCTGCGCCTGCGCGGCCTGACCAAAGCCTATCCCGGGGTCGTGGCCAATCAGGATGTGTCCTTTGACGTGCAACCGGGCGAGATTCACGCGCTTTTGGGCGAGAATGGTGCGGGCAAATCGACCCTCGTCAAGACGATCTATGGTCTGGTCAAACCCGATGCGGGGATGATGGCGCTGCAAGGCGCGCCCTTCGCGCCTGCCGAGCCGCGTGCGGCGCGGGCTGCGGGTGTGGCGATGGTGTTCCAGCATTTTTCGCTGTTCGATGCGATGAACGTGGCTGAAAACATCGCGCTGGGCATGGAAAACCCGCCGCCCCAGCGCGAGATCGCGGCGCGTGTGCGGCAGGTGTCGGACCAATACGGTCTGCCACTGGACCCGACGCGGATTGTAGGGGAATTGTCGGCGGGCGAACGCCAGCGAGTCGAGATCGTGCGCTGCCTGTTGCAGGACCCCAAGCTGTTGATCATGGACGAGCCGACATCGGTGCTGACCCCGCAAGAGGTGGCGATCCTGTTCGAGACCCTGCGCCGGTTGCGCGCGGCGGGCACGGCGATCCTTTATATTTCGCACAAGCTCGAGGAAATCCGCGCGCTCTGCGATGCGGCGACGGTGCTGCGGTTGGGTCGCGTTGTGGGCACCTGCGATCCGCGCGCCACATCCGCGCGTGAGATGGCCGAATTGATGGTCGGCAGCAGCCTGCATGTGCCGCACAAGGCCGCGCGCCCCGAAGGGGAGGTGATCCTGACGCTGCAAGGGCTGAGCGCGAAGGCCCCGCACCGCTTTGGCAC
>DAISXL010000112.1:0-7767 GCA_036825855.1 Yoonia sp. | reverse complement strand
CCCACACCACATGCCGCCATCGCCGCCGCCTGGGCCGCAGGCGTGCCGGTGGACAACGATATCGGCCTGTTCTTCCGGTCCTTCGCCACCGACGACTGGGACGGGTTCGAGACGACCCCCCGCGTCGTTGCCGTCACCGGATCAAACGGGAAATCCACAACCTCGGCACTGATCCACCATATCCTGTCTGAAAGCGGGCGGCCTGCGCAGCTTGCGGGCAATATCGGGCGCGGCGTGCTGGATATCGACCCCGCGCGCGACGGCGAGGTTGTGGTGCTGGAACTCTCCTCTTACCAGACCGATCTGGCGCGCGCGATGACGCCCGATGTGGCGGTGCTGACCAACCTGTCGCCCGACCATCTGGACCGGCACGCCGGTCACGGCGGCTATTTCGCGGCCAAACGGCGGCTCTTTGCCGAAGGCGGGCCTGACCGCGCGGTGATCGGCGTTGATGAAAACGAAGGCCGGTATCTGGCCAACCAGTTGTCCGAAGGCACAGGCGACGACCGCGTGCTGCTGGTCTCCTCGGGGCAGAAACTGACCGAGGCGGCGTGGTCCGTCTTTGCGCGCAAGGGGTTCTTGTCGGAATACCGGCACGGCCGGCAGGTCGGCTCCATCGACCTGCGGCCCATCGCGGGATTGCCCGGCGCGCATAACCACCAGAACGCCTGTGCCGCCTATGCGGTCTGCCGGACACTGGGCCTTGGCCCTCGGACGATCGAGGCGGCGATGCAATCCTATCCCGGCCTGCCGCACCGCAGCCAGCTGGTTGCCGAACGGGACGGCGTGCGCTTCGTCAACGACAGCAAGGCCACGAATGTCGACAGCGCGGCCAAGGCGCTGCAAGCCTTCCCGCGCATCCGCTGGATTTGCGGCGGTTTGCAGAAAGAAGGCGGGCTTGAAGCGCTACTGCCGCATCTGCCCCATGTCGCCAAGGCCTATGTCATCGGGCGAGAGGCGGCGGATTTCGCCCGCCAATTGCCGGGTATTCCCGCCGAGGTCTGCACCACGATGGCCCGCGCCGTGGCGCTTGCCGCGTCAGAGGCCGAACCGGGCGATGTGGTCTTGCTCGCCCCGGCGGCGGCGTCGTTCGACCAATATGACAATTTCGAACAGCGCGGCGCGGATTTCATCGCCTGTGTGACAGCGGCGACAACGGGCGCGCTTGCATAATTTGCGGCGACAACAACCGAATCTTTACGTTTTGGCCTGGAGATGGCGGCACCGCGTCCCTTTAGCCACAGGATGTCTGCATGCCCGAAACAATCGACCAGGTACTTTCAAAATTCGATCTTGACCGCGACAGCGTCAGGGCCGCCGGTGCCGTGGTGATGCCCTTGATGGATGACGTTCTGGACCATTTCTACAATTTCGCCACCTCGGATGCCGACAGCATGCGGTTCTTTCCCGATCAGGCCATGATGAACCACGCAAGGCAGGAACAGAAACGGCACTGGACCCTGCTGTTCGGCGGACGGTTCGACGATGCCTATCTCGCCTCGGCAGACCGTCTGGGGCGGGTGCATTTCAAGATCCAACTGCCCTTTCTGCTGTATTTGTCCGGTTACAGCCATGCGACGTCGCAAATCCAGAGCCTGATGCTGCGCAATGCGCGCGGGATCAGGGGTATCGCGCGACGCGCACAGGTGGCGCGCGTCCTGCCGCTGCTGACCCGCGCTTGCGGGCTTGATATGCATTTCGTGATCAGGGCCTATTTTTCCGCGCAAATGGAAGAACCGAACAAGGCCTTCACCTATGTGCAGGACGGCATGGCGCGCATGGCCGCGCGCGACCTGTCGCACCCCGTCCCCGGTCCCGAAAGCAGCGATTATCCTGCGCGTTATGACGATATCAGGCAGTCCTTGAACGCGCTGATGACCACCTTCGGCGGTGTGTTGCAACAGATTCAAGCGACCACCGCCGGGATGTCGCAACATGCGCAGGAAATGACCACCGCCGCGGAGGACCTGTCGCGGCGGACCGAAACGCAGGCCGCAACGCTGGAACAGACTGCGGCGGCTGTCGAACAGATCACCGTCACGGTCAAATCCTCGGCCGCGGCGACATTGGAAACCGATCAGGTGGTCGCGCAAGCGCAGCACAATGCCGAACGCGGCAACGAGGTTGTGCAGCAAAGCGTGCAGATGATGCGCGACATCGCACAGGCCTCGGCGCAGATCGCCGATATCGTCACGGTGATCGACGACATGGCCTTCCAGACGAACCTTCTGGCCCTGAACGCCGGGGTCGAAGCCGCGCGTGCAGGCGATGCTGGTCGGGGGTTCGCGGTCGTCGCGTCAGAGGTGCGCAACCTTGCGCAGCGCGCCTCTGATTCCGCCAAGGAGATCAAGACATTGATCCGCAAAAGCACCGAACTGGTCGAACATGGGGTGCAACTTGCCGATCAGGCGGGCAATGCGCTTGGCAGCATCGTGACAGAGGTCGGACGCGCCACCGTGCTGATGTCGCAGGTGGCCAGCTCGTCCCAGGAACAATCCACCGGGTTGAGCGAGATTGCGACCGGTGTCGCCCAGCTTGATCAGGTGACACAGCACAACGCGGCCATGGCCGAAGAAACGGTTGCGGCGATCACCTCGATGCAGCATGTCGCGCGCGCCCTGACGCAGCTTGTCAACGAATTCGTCCTGACGGACACATCACATGGCCGCGCGCGAATGCCGCGCGCCGCATAGGATGGGCGCCCTTACCTGTCGCGGATCGCTTGACCCGCGGCCCAACCCGATGACCAGGCCCATTGAAAGTTGTAGCCGCCCAACCAACCCGTCACATCCACACATTCACCGATGAAATAAAGATTTGGAAGCGCCTTGGCTGCCATCGTGCGGGATGACAATGCGGCGGTATCGACACCGCCGAGGGTGACTTCTGCGGTACGGTACCCTTCGGACCCTGACGGGACAACTTGCCAGCCTTGCAGCGCGGCGCAGATGGCGGCAAGGCGCGCATCGCTCTGGTCGGCCATCGTGCCTGTCAGGGCAAAGCCTTCGGCCAGATAATCGACCAGCCGCCCCGGCAGATAAAGCGACAGGATCGTCGTCAGCGCCTTGCGCGCGTCGCTGGTCCGGTGGCCCTGCAACGCGCCCATCAGGTCGGTGCCCTGCGTCAGGTTGATCGTGACCGGATCGCCTTCGTCCCAATAGGACGAGGCTTGCAGCACCGCCGGCCCCGACAGCCCGCGATGGGTGAACAAAAGCGCCTCGTCAAAGCTTGTCCCACCCGCCGTGACCCGCGCGGGGGCGGCCACACCCGCCAAGGGTTTGAACCTTTCGTCCGAAAAGGTCAGCGGCACAAGGCCCGGGCGGGGGGGCACCACCGGCAGGCCAAAGCGGTCGGCGATCTGGTATCCAAGGCCGGTCGCGCCCATCTTGGGGATGGACTTGCCGCCACTTGCCACGACCAGATTGCGCGCGGTGACAGCGATGTCGCGCCCGTCGCGGGTCAGCGTGACCGTGAAATCGCTGCCATCATGCCCGATCTCGCCCACCTGTGTTTCAAGCCAGAGATCGGCGCCCGCGCGCGTCATTTCTGCACGCAACAGCGCGATGATGTCCTTGGCGGACGTGTCGCAGAACAGCTGGCCCAGCGTCTTTTCATGCCAGGGGATGCCGTGGGTATCGACAAGGGCGATGAAATCCCACTGCGTATAGCGCCCCAGCGCCGATTTGGCGAAATGCCTGTTCTGGCTGATGAAATTGTCAGCGCTGGTATGCAGGTTGGTGAAATTGCAGCGCCCGCCGCCCGAGATGCGGATCTTTTCGCCCGCCGCGCGCGCATGGTCCACGACCAGCACGCCCGGGCCGGCATGGGCCGCGCACATCATGCCTGCCGCACCTGCGCCGATGATCAGTGTCTGCACTTTCATGTCCAGCGATGTGGCGCGGATCGCCCGCCGGTGCAAGGTGCAGATTTTCTGTAGAATAGCAGGCCAAGCCGGTCTATGCTGCCCGCGAGACCCGGAAAACGGGCGGTTGAGGCAAATTGGCGGTGATCCATGACGGAAATGGTCTATGGTGCGGTTCCGGTGCAATCCGGCGACCCTGTTCTTCCACGGTGGTGGCGCACGATCGATAAATGGACGCTGTCCTGCGTCATGGTGCTGTTCGGTATCGGGCTTTTGTTGGGTTTTGCCGCATCGCCGCCGCTGGCCGCCAAGAACGGGTTGGAGCCGTTCCATTACGTGATCCGCCAGACCGTGTTCGGTGGAGCCGCGATCGTGGTGATGATCATCGTGTCGATGATGTCGCCCACCATGGTGCGCAGGCTGGCGATCCTCGGCTTTGTCGGCGCGTTCATCTCACTGTTGTTGTTGCCCTTTTTCGGCACGGATTTCGGGAAAGGGGCCACACGCTGGTTTTCGCTGGGTTTCGCGTCGGTGCAGCCGTCGGAATTTCTCAAGCCCGGCTTCATCGTGATGGCCGCCTGGCTGCTGGCCGCCTCGACGCAATTGGGTGGCCCTCCGGGCAAGCTCTATTCCTTTGTGCTGACGATGATCATCACGCTGCTTCTGGCGATGCAGCCCGATTTCGGGCAGGCGGCGCTGATCATGTTCGCCTGGGGCGTGATGTATTTCGTGGCGGGCGCGCCGATGACCTTGCTGATCGCGCTTGCGGCGGCCGTGTTCTTTGCCGGCACGCTGTTTTACGCCAATTCCGAACATTTCGCCCGCCGCATCGACGGGTTCCTGTCGCCGGACGTGGACCCGACAACGCAGCTTGGCTTTGCCACCAATGCAATCCGTGAAGGCGGCTTTTTCGGCGTGGGTGTGGGCGAGGGGCAGGTCAAATGGTCGCTGCCCGATGCGCATACCGATTTCATCATTGCCGTCGCCGCCGAGGAATACGGGCTGGTCTGCGTGCTGCTGATCATCGCGCTTTATGCGACGATCGTCGTCGGCTCTCTGCTGCGGCTGATGAAGGAACGTGACCCGTTCATCCGGCTGGCGGGCACCGGTCTTGCCTGCATCTTTGGCGCGCAGGCTATGATCAACATGGGCGTGGCCGTGCGCCTGCTGCCTGCCAAGGGGATGACGCTGCCGTTTGTGTCCTATGGCGGGTCGTCGCTGATCGCGGGCGGCATCGCGATCGGGATGCTTCTGGCGTTCACGCGGTCGCGCCCGCAGGGCGAGATCGGCGATATCCTGCTGCGCCGGGCCAACCGATGACCGCGCCGCTCTTGATCATCGCGGCGGGTGGCACGGGCGGGCATATGTTCCCCGCGCAGGCCCTGGCCGAGGCGATGCTGGCCCGTGGCTGGCGCGTGAAATTGTCCACCGATGCACGCGGCGCGCGGTATACGGGCGGCTTTCCAGCGGAGGTCGCGGTCAGCACGGTCGGCAGCGCCACGTTCGCACGTGGGGGGCTGGCGCAGAAACTGGCGGTGCCCTTCCGCATTGCCGGTGGCATCGCTGCTGCGAAATGGCGGATGCTGCGCGACCGGCCTGCGGTCGTCGTAGGGTTTGGCGGCTATCCTGCGATCCCTGCAATGACGGCCGCCTGGGCCTTGCGGGTGCCGCGCATGATCCATGAACAAAACGGCGTGCTGGGCCGTGTGAACCAGATTTTTGCCAAGCGCGTCGATCAGGTCGCCTGTGGCACTTGGCCGACCGACCTGCCTGCCGGTGTCACCGGCATCCACACAGGCAATCCGGTCCGCAGGGCGGTGCTGGACCGTGCGGGCGCGCCTTATATTCCGCCCGGGGATTACCCGATGGCCTTGCTCGTGCTGGGCGGGTCGCAAGGCGCGCGGATCATGTCCGATGTCGTCCCTGCCGCCATCGCCGCCTTGCCGGACCATCTGCGCGCCAATATCCGCGTCAGCCATCAGGCCCGCGCCGAGGATATGGACCGCGTCGCGACCTTCTATGCCGAGGCGGGCATTTCCGCCGATGTGCAGACCTTCTTCGCCGATGTCCCCGCCCGGATGAGCGAGGCGCAGCTGGTGATTTCCCGCTCTGGCGCCTCCACGGTGGCCGATGTCAGCGTGATCGGGCGGCCTGCGATCTGGGTGCCGTTTGCGGCGGCCGTGCGTGACGAACAGACCGCCAACGCCCGCC
Organism: Yoonia sp.; assembly: GCA_036825855.1. Lineage (GTDB taxonomy): Bacteria > Pseudomonadota > Alphaproteobacteria > Rhodobacterales > Rhodobacteraceae > Yoonia. Next base: position 1,694 of record DAISXL010000112.1, on the reverse strand, counting down.
AACTGGTCGAGGCGGGGGCGGCCTTGATGATGACCGAGGCGCAGTTCGACGTGCCCAACCTGACGATGGCGCTGCAGAACCTGTTGTCCGATGACGCGATGGCCGCCGATATGGCGACCAAGGCGGTCGCCTGCAGCGTGCCGGACGCCACGGACCGGCTTGTGCAATTGGTTGAGAATCTGGCAGAGGCGCGCAAAAGATGATGGATGGAACCCCTGTGATGAATGCTGCAACGAAACTGCCCCTTGATGTGGGCCCGATCCATTTCGTCGGTATCGGCGGCATCGGCATGTCCGGCATCGCCGAGGTGCTGCTGAACCATGGCTACCGCGTGCAAGGGTCCGACCTGAAAGCGACCAAGATCACCGACCGCTTGAAGGCACTTGGGGCTGTCATCTTCGAAGGCCAGCGCGCCGAGAACCTGACAGGGGCCGAGGTGGTCGTGATCTCATCTGCGATCAAGCCGGGTAACCCCGAACTCGACGCCGCGCGCGCCACGGGTCTGCCGGTGGTCCGCCGCGCGGAAATGCTCGCCGAACTGATGCGCTTGAAATCCAACGTGGCTGTTGCAGGCACCCATGGCAAGACGACGACGACCACGATGGTCGCGGCATTGCTGGACGAAGGCGGCATTGACCCCACGGTTATCAACGGCGGCATCATCCATGCCTACGGGTCCAATGCCCGCATGGGACAGGGCGAATGGATGGTAGTCGAGGCGGACGAAAGCGACGGCACCTTCAACCGCCTGCCCGCGACGATTGCCATCGTCACCAATATCGACCCCGAACATATGGAACATTGGGGCAGCATCGAGAACCTGCGCAAAGGGTTCTACGATTTCGTGTCCAACATCCCGTTTTACGGATTGGCCGTCTGCTGCACCGACCACCCCGAAGTGCAGGCGCTGGTGGGCAAGATCACCGACCGCCGTGTCGTGACCTTCGGGTTCAACGCGCAGGCCGATGTGCGCGCGATCAACCTGACCTACAAGGCGGGTGTCGCGCATTTCGACATCGCCCTGCAATCCGAGGATCAGGTGATCGAAGGCTGCAGCCTGCCGATGCCCGGCGATCACAACGTGTCGAACGCCTTGGCTGCTGTCGCCGTGGCGCGGCATCTGGGCATGAAAAAGGACGAAATCCGCGCTGCCTTGGCCGGTTTCGGGGGGGTGAACCGCCGCTTTACCAAGGTGGGCGAAGTGGGCGGTGTCACCATCATCGACGATTACGGCCATCATCCGGTGGAAATCGCTGCTGTGCTCAAGGCCGCGCGTCAGGCCACCACAGGCCGCGTGATTGCCGTGCATCAGCCGCACCGTTTCAGCCGCCTGTCGCATCATTTCGAGGATTTCTGTTCCTGCTTCAACGACGCCGATGTCGTGGGCATCTCCGAAGTCTATGCCGCAGGCGAGGACCCGATTGCAGGTGCGAGCCACACCGATCTGGTCGCAGGCCTGATCCGCCACGGCCACCGCCATGCCCGCATCGTCAATTCCGAGGATGATCTGGAACGGCTGGTCCGCGAACAGGCCAAACCGGGCGATATGGTGGTCTGTCTGGGTGCGGGCACGATCAGCGCCTGGGCCAACGGGCTGCCTGCACGGTTGCAGGGCTGATCCCGCGATGACGGACCGCGCATGACCCAAAGCCTGATCGCCATCAGCCTCTGGGTCGTGCTGGCCTTTGTGCTGG
>DAISXL010000111.1:5893-7842 GCA_036825855.1 Yoonia sp. | reverse complement strand
GAGCGTGTCGCCGCTGCGGCCCCTGTCCGTCAGGAACGCAGCCTGTTCGAAGATTTCGAGCAAGAGCCTGCCCCTGCGTTCGAACCGCGCCGCGAAGCCCCTGTTGCACAGACACGCGTGGCAGACGACCTGCCGCCGCCTGCCTATACGCCGCGCCCTGAACCGACGCTGTCGAATGCGGATACTTTCGTCGCTCCCCGCGCGCCTGCACCCGGCACACCATCGCCAGAGGCCTTGGCCCGTCTGCAAGCTGCCGTCAACCGCGCGCCGAAACCTGCCGAACAGCCGCGCCCCGCACCCCGTGCACCAGAGCCGGAAAAGGCCCGTTTCGGGATCAATTCGCTGATCAACCGCATGACCGGCGCTCAGGCCGAAGCTCCCGCGCCGCAGCCGTCGCGCGCGCAGCCTCAGGTCACCGCGCTGCGCCCCGAGCAAGAGGCCGAAGGCGATCAGGATCGAATCGAAATCCCCGCCTTCCTGCGCCGTCAGGCGAACTGATCACGCGTTACGCCGCTGTTACACCGCGGTCACATCCAGAAGAAAGGCCGCAGCGATGCGGCCTTTTTCTTTGTTTCCAATGGGTTGGGTGAAAAACGCGTCTTTGCAACAGGATGTTTCAGTCCGTCGCAAAGAGTGAATTGAGGATGCTGCACCTGCACACTACCTAAGAGTGAGGAAAATTCTTGGTTACAAAAGCGGCATATCCACGTGCAGAATACCGTCAAATCTCCCATCGTCTTTGAAGGTGTCGGCCTGCATACCGGCGCGCCTGCGCGCGCGGTGGTGCGTCCTGCACCCGCAGGCGCAGGGATCGCGTTCCGCCGCGTCGATCTGGCCGGTAGTCCCGTGATTCCCGCGCTGTGGCAGAATGTGATCGTCGCGCCGCTGAATACGCGGCTGGCGAATGCAGATGGTGTGTCGGTCTCGACCATCGAACATCTGATGGCGGCGCTGTCGGGCTGCGGCGTGCATAACGCGGTGATCGACATCGACGCCGCCGAAGTGCCCATTCTCGACGGCAGCGCTGCCGTCTTTGTGCGCGGGATCGTGGCGACCGGATTGCACACCGATGCGGCCCCCCTCTATGCAATCGAGGTTCTGCAAGACGTCACCGTCAGTCAGGGTGCCGCAACCGCTACGCTGAGCCCCGCAACCACATTGCAGATCGACTTTGCCATCGATTTTGCCGATGTCGCCATCGGCCAGCAGCACAAGACGCTGAACATGGCCAACGGGGCCTTTGTGCGTGAACTTTGCGACAGCCGGACCTTTTGTAGGTCCTCTGACGTGGCGGCGATGCGCGCGCAGGGGCTGGCCATGGGCGGCACCGTGGACAATGCGGTGGTCGTGGATGGCGACAAGATCCTGACACCGGGTGGCCTCCGTCACGCGGACGAGGCTGTGCGCCACAAGATGCTGGATGCCTTGGGCGATCTTTACACCGCCGGCGCGCCAATTCTGGGCCGCTATACAGCCGCGCGTGCGGGCCATGCCATGACGAACATGCTGCTGCGCGCGCTTTTTGCGCAGCCTGATGCCTGGCGCATGGTCCGCTGCGACAGCACAATCGCGGCCCGTCTGCCGGGCGTCGGCGTCAGCCAGGCTGACCTGGTAGCGGTTGCCTGAGACCAGTTGTCGCCGTGTTGATCGCACGGGGATCAAAAGGCATTTTGCCCCCGAATTTTGTATGCTAGACCCCTTCGGGACCGCAGTGCGCCGCGTGCCGTGCGGCGGCAGTCAGGCAAGAGGACAGCAGACGTGACAAGCAACATAAAAAACAAACGCGTTCTGGGCGCGGTTGCCGCCCTGATGTTGCTGGTGGCCTGCGGCGGTGGTGGCAGCGACGTGCCGCTGGAAGACCTGAGCGCGCAGCAGATCTTTGAACTGGGCGAACGCCAGATCGAAGCCGGCAATCCCGATGACGCCGCCTTCACCTTTGGCGAGATCGA
>DAISXL010000111.1:0-5793 GCA_036825855.1 Yoonia sp. | reverse complement strand
TGCGCAACGTGATCGAAACCTATCCCGACAGCGAATATGCCGCTGCGTCTGTCGCGAAATTCGATCTGGCCTTTGACCAGCTGGCCGCCAAGGAAATGGAAATCGGGCGCTACTACCTCAAACGGTCGAATTACGCCGCTGCCGCCAACCGTTTCCGCACCGTGGTCGAGGATTTCCAGACCACGACCCACACGCCCGAAGCCTTGCACCGTCTGGTCGAATCCTATCTGTCGCTTGGTCTGACCGACGAGGCGCAGACGGCGGGTGCGATCCTTGGCTACAATTACCAGTCCAGCGAATGGTACGAGGCCAGCTTTGCCCTCTTGACCGGCCGTGGCCTTGCCGCCGAGGCGGCGGGCGACAACTGGCTGGCGTCGATCTATCGGCAGGTGATCCGGGGTGAGTGGCTCTAACCACGGCGGGGGTTTTCCCGCCCTTCGGGGTGCGACATGCTGCGCGGCTTAGACATCAGGGACATGCTGATCATCGACCGGCTGGAACTGGCGTTCCAGCCCGGGCTGAACGTGTTGACAGGCGAAACCGGCGCGGGCAAATCGATCCTGCTTGATTCTCTGGGCTTTGTGCTGGGCTGGCGCGGGCGTGCCGAACTGGTGCGCCAAGGTGCCGAACAGGGCGAGGTCACGGCCTGGTTCGACCTGCCCGCCAGCCACCCCGCCCGCACGATCCTGCAGGATGCAGGGCTCGAGGTCGAGGACGAGCTGATCCTGCGCCGGATCAACACCCGCGACGGGCGCAAGACCGCATGGGTCAATGACCGCCGCGTTAGTGGCGACGTGCTGCGCGCCTTGTCGGACACGCTGGTCGAACTTCACGGTCAGCATGATGACCGCGGCCTCTTGAACCCGCGCGGGCACCGCCAGATGCTGGATGCCTTCGCCGGCGCCGAAGGTGAACTGGCGGCCACACAAGCCGCTTGGCGTGCGCTGTCCGCCGCGCGCAAGGCGCTGGCCGCCGCCGAGGCCAAGGTCGCCGAAACCCGCGCCGAAGAAGATTACCTGCGCCATGCCGTGGCCGAGCTTGACGCGCTTGCGCCCGAGGCGGGCGAGGAGGCGACGCTTGATGCGCAACGCCGCCTGATGCAGGGCGCCGAAAAGATCCGCACCGACATCGCCCGTGCGCATGAGGCTTTGGGCCTCCAAGGCGCAGAGGGTCTGATCAACGATGCGTCGCGCTGGTTGCAAGGCGCCGCCGACAAGGCGGAAGGCCAGCTTGATGCAGCGCTCGCCGCGATCGAGGCGATGATGCTGGCGCTGGATGACGCGCAGCGCGGGATCGAAACCTGTCTTGATGCGCTGACATTCGATCCCTACGCCTTGGAACAGACCGAGGAGCGGTTGTTCGCCATCCGTGGTCTGGCGCGCAAACATGACGTGATGCCCGACGATCTGCGCGGTTTTGCCGATGACCTGCGCGGGCGGCTGGCCGTGCTGGACGGGTCAGCGGGCGATCTGCACGCACTGGCGGGGCAGGTGCAGGCCGCACAGGCCGGCTATGACGCGGCGGCGGCAGACCTGCGCGCCAAGCGGCAGGCGGCGGCACAGCGCCTTGATGCGGCGATGGCGGCTGAACTCGCCCCGCTCAAGATGGAACGCGCCGTGTTCACGACCGAGATCACCCCGGCCGATGCCGGCCCCGATGGGACCGACGCGGTGGCCTTCACTGTTGCGACCAACCCCGGCGCACCGACCGGCCCGATCAACAAGATCGCCTCGGGTGGTGAACTCAGCCGGTTTTTGCTGGCGCTCAAGGTCTGCCTGACCCAAGGCGCTGACGGTCTGACGATGATTTTCGATGAAATCGACCGTGGTGTCGGCGGGGCGACCGCCGATGCCGTCGGGCGGCGACTGGCGGAACTGGCGCAAGGCGGGCAGGTGCTGGTCGTGACCCATTCACCGCAGGTCGCAGCCTTGGGCGGGCATCACTGGCGCGTTGAGAAAAGCCAGCGCGCGGAAGAAACCCTGTCGACCGTCGTGGCACTTGATGCAGAGGCGCGGATTGCCGAAATCGCGCGGATGCTGGCGGGCGACACCGTCACCGATGCGGCGCGGCAGGCCGCCAAAGCCTTGCTGAAAGCCTGAAAAATTAGGGGTAGCGCCGCGTTGCGCGTTTCCGCGACAAGCTACACCACCCCCAGACCACACGGGTTACCCAACCCACTCATTCACTTTGCCACCTCGGCCACTCACCTCCGGGATGGTCAAATTCGATCTACCGGAGAGCGAACGCAAACGTCCTTCCCCTTACCACCCAAGCGTTCGGTCACAAAACAACGCCGCCCAGGCCCACCGCCTAACAACACAAGAGCAATGCTCTTAACGCCGAAGTAACGTTTCTGTGTTGGGTAAGGCAACCTATACGAAAGTACAGACCAGCCCATTGCTGGTTCAGATGGCAGTGCTGTCAAAGCGTGGATTTCAGGGCTTGGTCCTGCCCCCTTGCCAAGTTATCAAGTGTCGCAAGAGCAGGCACCGGCTCGCCGCGAAACAACACGGGTAGCGGACAAACCATGCGCGCACGCGTCAAAACGACCCTGCACCAAGGTGTCGCCAACTTGCAGCGTGCGGGCCGCGACGCTTTGCACGTGATCAAGACGAAAGGGCCGAACCAGATCCAGTTCTGGTTCATCGCGCTTGCGATCGGCGTGGCGGCCGGCGGTGCGGCGGTGCTGTTCCGGCTGGGGATTTCGCTGATCCAGTCGACGGTCTACGGGACCGATGATTTCCTGAAACTGCACAGCTTTGCCGCGGATCTGGCATGGTATCATGTGCTGGCCATCCCGATTTGCGGGGGTCTTGTCGTGGGGCTGATCCTGCACCGGTTTACCGATGACGGGCGGGTGCGGTCGGTCGCGGATGTGATCGAGGGCGCGGCCCTTGCCAGTGGCCGGGTCGAGGTCCGGCGCGGGCTGGCATCGGCCGCGGCGTCGCTGATCACGCTGTCGACCGGCGGGTCGAGCGGGCGCGAAGGCCCCGTCGTGCATCTGGCTGCCGTCTTGTCCACCATCGTCTGCCGCTGGATCAAGGCCAACGGGATCACGGGACGCGATCTGCTGGGCTGTGCCGTGGCGGCCGCCGTATCTGCCAGTTTCAACGCACCCATCGCAGGGGCGCTCTTTGCGCTCGAGGTGGTGCTGCGCCACTTTGCCGTGCATGCCTTTGCGCCCATCGTCATCGCATCGGCTGTCGGAACCGTCATCAACCGGACCGTATTCGGCGATGTGGCCGAATTCGTGCTGCCGGTGCAGAACGCGCTGGCGTTTTATGTGGAGCTGCCCGCCTTCCTGATCCTTGGGCTGGTCTGCGGCTTGGTCGCCGTCGTGCTGATGAAATCCATCTTCTGGGCCGAGGATTTTGCCAATTTCGTCCAGACTGTCCTGCGCCTGCCGCGCTATCTACGCCCGGCTGTGGCTGGCGCGATGCTGGGCGGTCTGGCAATCTGGTTTCCCCATATCATCGGGGTCGGGTATGAGACGACGACCGCCGCCCTGACCGGATCGCTGCTGCTGCACGAGGCGATCGTTTTTGTCGCGCTCAAGGTGCTGGCCGTCGCCATCACGATCGGGGGCCGTATGGGCGGCGGCGTGTTTTCGCCATCCTTGATGATCGGGGCGCTGACCGGCCTCGCCTTTGGCGTGATCGCAACGGCGGTCTTTCCCAATGTGTCCGGCGAAGGATCGCTTTACGCGCTGGCTGGCATGGGCGCCGTCGCCGCCGCCGTGCTGGGCGCGCCGATTTCCACCACGCTGATCGTGTTCGAATTGACGGGCGACTGGCAGACAGGGCTGGCCGTGATGGTCGCGGTATCGCTGTCGACCGCGCTTGCCTCGCGGCTGGTGGACCGGTCGTTCTTTCTGACCCAGCTCGAACGGCGCGGTGTGCATCTGGCCGCAGGGCCGCAGGCCTATCTGTTGGCCACGATCCCCGTTGCGGCCCATCTGCGCCCCGCGCCAGAGGACGGTTGCAAATCCTTGATCCGACAAGGCCTTTTTCTGGACCGCAAAGCGACGCTGGAACAGGCGATGCCGCTGTTCGACCGCAGCGGTGAAGCCTTCCTGCCAGTCACAGCCCGCACCGACGACCCCGACACGCCCGCCGTCATCGGCGTGCTATACCAGATCGATGCGCTGCGCGCGATGAACCGCGCCTTGTCAGACACAGCCGCCGAGGAACATTCCTAGACTTCCTCGACCGCGACCTTGCTTTTGTAGAACGCCAGATAGCCCTTGATCGCGGCCACCGCCGGCTTGGGGTCCTCATAGGACCAGACCGCGTCCTTGATCAGCCCGCTTTTCGCGGCGATCCCGTAATAGGACGCGCTGCCTTTGTAAGGGCAGGTCGATGTCGTGTCGGACGGTTCCAGAAACGCCATGGCGACATCGGCGCGCGGAAAATAGATGACGGGCGGATAATCGCCCTCGATCAGTTCCAGCGCCTCGGTGGTCTCGCCCAGAACGGCGCCACCGGCGCGCACGACCCATGTGCCGGTCGCAGGGCGAATTGTGATGTGATCAGACATGGAAGGTCCTTCAGGGCAAGAATTTCGGGTTACAGAGGCGCGCAGGCGGCGACCAGCCATGCAAATGTAGCGTGATCGAGGCGCGGGCCAACTTGCGCCAATGTATCGGCATGATAGCGATCAATCCAGTCCCGTTCTGCGCCCGTCAACAGACCCGCATCAATCAGACGGCGGTCAAAAGGAACATGGGTCAGGGTCTCAAAGGCCAGCATGTCGCGCGCATCGGCACCTTGCAGGGGCGGGGCCTTGACCGTGACGATCAGGTTCTCGATGCGGATGCCGAAATCGCCGGGGCGGTAATAGCCCGGCTCGTTGGACAGGATCATCCCCTCCTGCAAGGCCACCTCCGAACGGCGCGAAATCCCCTGTGGACCTTCATGCACGCTCAGGTAACTGCCCACGCCGTGCCCCGTGCCGTGGTCGTAATCCATCCCCGCCAGCCACAAGGGCGCGCGCGCCAGCGCATCCAGATGCTGCCCGCCCACACCACGCGGAAACCGGATGCGGCTGATCGCGATCATGCCCTGCAAGACGCGGGTATAGCAGGTGCGGTGGGTGGCGTTCGGCGTGCCGATGGCGATCGTGCGGGTGATATCGGTCGTGCCGTCCTGATACTGCCCGCCGCTGTCTACCAGCAGCAGTTCATCCTGACCCAGCCTGCGGTTGCTGGCCTCGCTCACGCGGTAATGCACGATGGCGCCATTGGGGCCGGACCCGCAGATCGTCTCGAAACTGATGTCGCGCAGCGCATTGGTCTCGCGCCGGAACCCTTCCAGCGCGCGCACAACGTCGATCTCGGACAACCCGCCTTGGGGGGCGGTGGTATCAAGCCAGGCCAGAAACCGCACCATGGCCACAGCGTCGCGGTCATGGGCCGCGCGCGCGCCTGCGATCTCGGTTGCGTTCTTGCAGGCTTTGGGGAGGATGCAGGGGTCGGGCAAATGTACGATCTGCGCCGCCGCCAGCGTGCTGGCCACCAGGTCGGGGCAGGTCTTGGGGTCGATCTGCACCGCGCCGGTCATGCCCTGCAGGACCGGCAGGAAATCCGCCACAGCGCGCAGGGTCACATCGGGGCCCAGATGGTCCACGATCCCGACCGCCTTGCCCGCCCCTGCAAACAGGGTCACCGCCCCCGTCCGGTGCAGAACGGCAAAGCCCTGCGGCACCGGATTGCGTGGGATGTCGCTGCCACGGATGTTCAACAGCCAGGCGATGGAATCAGGCAAGGTCAGCACACAGGCCTCCGCCCCCAGCGCC
>DAISXL010000110.1:0-7856 GCA_036825855.1 Yoonia sp. | reverse complement strand
ACCTGCTGATCGGCTTCTATTACCGCAAGCCCACCGCCAATGCCGCCGCGATCAAGGCCTTCGTGGTCAACCGCGTGGGCGACTTCGGCTTTCTGTTGGGGATTTTCGGGCTTTACCTGCTGACCGACAGCATCAAGTTCGACGACATCTTCGCCGCCGTCCCGACGATTGCCGACACCACGATCACCTTCCTTTGGCGCGACTGGAATGCTGCAAACCTGATCGCGTTCCTGCTGTTCATCGGTGCGATGGGCAAATCGGCGCAATTGTTCCTGCACACCTGGCTGCCCGACGCGATGGAAGGGCCGACGCCTGTGTCCGCCCTGATCCATGCCGCGACGATGGTGACGGCGGGTGTGTTCCTTGTCTGCCGCATGTCGCCGCTGATGGAATATGCCCCCGAAGCGATGAGCTTTGTCGTCTTCCTTGGGGCGACGACTGCGTTCTTTGCCGCGACCGTGGGTCTGGTGCAGAACGACATCAAGCGCGTGATCGCCTATTCGACCTGTTCGCAGCTGGGCTATATGTTCGTGGCCGCGGGTCTGGGCGTCTATTCGGTCGCCATGTTCCATCTGCTGACACATGCGTTCTTCAAGGCGATGCTGTTTCTTGGCGCGGGCTCTGTCATTCATGCGATGCACCATGAACAGGATATGCGGAACTATGGCGGGTTGCGCCACAAGATCCCGCAGACCTATTGGATGATGATGATCGGCACACTGGCGATCACAGGCGTGGGCATCCCGCTGCTTTACGTGGGCTTTCCCATCGGGTTCGCCGGATTCGTGTCCAAGGACGCGATCATCGAAAGCGCCTATGCCGGCACCGCAGGCGGCTATGCCTTCTGGATGCTGGTGGCTGCGGCCGCGATGACCAGTTTCTACAGCTGGCGGCTGATGTTCCTGACCTTCTTTGGCACGCCGCGCGGCGACAAGCATACGCATGACCATGCGCATGAATCGCCCCGCAGCATGCTGGTGCCGCTTTATATCCTCGCCATCGGCGCGATCTTCAGCGGCATGGTCTGGTATGGTGGCTTTTTCGGATCGAACGACAAGGTCGGCAAATTCTTCGGCGTTCCCTATGCCGCCGCCGAAGCCGAAGGCGACCACGGCGCCGAGGGCGATCATGCCGAGGCGCATTACAATCTTGTCGGCGCACCGGGCGAAGGGGCGATCCACGCGCGGGACGGCAACCATGTGCTGAACGATGCGCATGAGGTCGCCACATGGGTCCGTCTTGCGCCGTTCATCGCGATGCTGTCGGGGTTGGCGCTGGCCTATCAGATGTATATCCGGCGGCCCGATCTGCCCGCGCGTCTGGCCAAGCAACAGGCCCCGCTTTACGACTTCCTGCTGAACAAATGGTACTTTGACGAATTGTATAACTTCATCTTTGTCCGGCCTGCGCTGGCTTTGGGCCGCATCCTGTGGAAACAGGGCGATACCAACACGATCGACGGCGGGATCAACGGCGTCGCCATGGGGATCATTCCGTTCTTCACCCGCCTCGCGGGGCGGGCACAGTCGGGCTATGTGTTCACCTATGCCTTTGCGATGGTGCTAGGGATCGCGGTGCTGCTGACCATTGTCACCCTTGGCGGGGGGGCAAACTGATGGGCAATATCCTGACGCTGACGACCTTTCTGCCCGTACTGGGCGCGGTCATTCTGGCGCTTGGCCTGCGCGGCGATGATGCTGCCGCACAGCGCAATGCCAAATGGGTGGCGCTGGTCACGACCGTTGTCACCTTTATCTGTTCGCTGTTCATCCTGACCAATTTCGACCCCAACAACACCGATTTCCAGATGGTCGAGACCCGCGACTGGATCATGGGTCTGCAATACAAGATGGGTGTGGACGGCATTTCGATCCTGTTCGTGATGCTGACGACCTTCCTGATGCCGCTGGTGATCGCGTCCTGCTGGAACGTGACGACACGGGTCAAGGAATACATGATCGCTTTCCTGATCCTTGAGACACTGATGCTGGGCGTGTTCCTGGCGCTGGATCTGGTGCTGTTCTACCTGTTCTTCGAGGCTGGCCTGATCCCGATGTTCCTGATCATCGGCATCTGGGGCGGCAAGGACCGGATCTATGCGTCGTTCAAGTTCTTCCTTTATACCTTCCTTGGGTCGGTGCTGATGCTGGTCGCGATGGTGGCGATGTTCACCCAGGCGGGCACCACCGACATTCCGACACTGATGACCTTCACCTTCGGGACCGAGAATTTCAGCGTTCTGGGTGTGCAGATCGTGGGCGGCATGCAGACGCTGCTCTGGCTCGCGTTCTTCGCCAGTTTCGCTGTCAAGATGCCGATGTGGCCTGTGCACACATGGTTGCCCGATGCGCACGTGCAGGCCCCAACAGCAGGGTCCGTCGTGCTGGCGGCGATCCTGCTGAAGATGGGCGGTTACGGTTTCCTGCGGTTCAGCCTGCCGATGTTCCCTGTCGGGTCCGAGGTCATGGCGCCGCTGGTCCTGTGGCTGTCGGCCATCGCCATCGTCTATACCTCGCTGGTGGCACTGGTGCAGGCGGATATGAAAAAGCTGATCGCCTATTCGTCGGTGGCCCATATGGGGTTTGTGACGATGGGGATTTTCACCTTCAACCAGCAAGGGCTGGACGGGGCGATTTTCCAGATGATCAGCCACGGCTTCATCTCTGGCGCGCTGTTTCTCTGCGTCGGCGTGATCTACGACCGGATGCACACGCGCGAGATCGACGCCTATGGCGGTCTGGTGAACCGGATGCCTGCCTATGCGCTGGTGTTCCTGTTCTTCACCATGGCCAACGTGGGTCTGCCGGGCACATCGGGGTTCGTGGGTGAATTCCTGACGCTGGTCGGCGTGTTCCAGGTCAACACCTGGGTGGCTTTGGTGGCCACATCGGGCGTGATCTTTTCGGCGGCCTATGCGCTGTGGCTTTACCGCCGCGTGGTGCTGGGCGATCTGATCAAGGAAAGCCTGCGGTCCATCACCGATATGACCCGGCGGGAACGCCTGATCTTTGCACCGCTGGTGGTGATGACGCTGCTTTTGGGTGTCTATCCCGCGCTGGTGCTCGACATGATCGGGCCAAGCGTTGCGGCGCTGGTTGACAATTACGACGCGGCCTTGGCGGCTTTTGACGCCGCCAGCCAAGTCGCTGCGAATGAAGGAAGCTGACCATGATCGGCGCTGATATCCAGATCCTGATGCCCGAGGTCGTGCTGTCGGTCTATGCGATGGTGGCCTTGCTGGGGGCGGTCTACACGACCAAGGACGGGGCCGCATCCTTGCTGACATGGATGACGGCGGGGCTGTTCGTGCTGGTCGCCATTGCCATCGGTGTGAACGGCGAAGGCACCAATATCGCCTTTGGCGGCATGTTTATCGATGACGGCTTTGCGCGGTTTGCCAAGATCACGATCCTGATCTCGGCCGCTGCGGTCCTGCTGATCAGCGAAGCCTATATGCTGCGGCGCGGATTGCTGCGGTTCGAATATCCGGTCCTGATCACGCTGGCCGTGGTCGGCATGATGGTGATGGTCAGTGCGGGCGACCTGATGGCGCTTTACATGGGGTTGGAACTGCAATCGCTGGCCATGTATGTCATCGCGTCCCTGCGCCGCGACAGCGCCAAATCCACCGAGGCCGGGCTGAAATACTTTGTACTGGGCGCGCTGTCCTCGGGCCTGCTGCTCTATGGCGCGTCGCTGACCTATGGCTTTGCGGGCACGACCCTGTTCACGGGGATCATCGACGCAGCCGAGGGTGGCGCATCCTTGGGCCTGCTGTTCGGCATGGCCTTCCTGATTGCGGGCTTTGCGTTCAAGGTATCCGCCGCGCCGTTCCACATGTGGACACCCGACGTCTACGAAGGCGCGCCGACCCCGATCACCGCCTTCATGGCGACAGCCCCCAAGGTTGCGGCCATGGCGCTGTTTGCCCGCGTCGTGCATGACGCCTTCGGCGGGATTATCGGCGACTGGCAGCAGATTGTGGCCTTCCTTGCGCTGGTGTCGATGTTCCTTGGCGCGATTGCCGCCATCGGGCAGAGCAATATCAAACGGCTGATGGCCTATTCCTCGATCTCGCATATGGGGTTCGCGCTGATGGGTCTGGCCGCAGGCACGGTCGGCGGTGTGCAGGCGATGCTGGTCTATATGGTGATCTATGTGACCATGAATATCGGCACTTTCGCCCTGATCCTGTCGATGGAAAAGGACGGGCGGCCTGTGACGGATATCGCGGCGCTCAAATCCCATGCCAAGCGCCAGCCGCTGATGGCGCTGGTGATGCTGGTGATGATGTTCAGCCTTGCGGGCGTGCCGCCGATGCTGGGATTCTTCGGCAAATATGCCGTGCTGCTGGCGGCCTATCAGGGCGGGCTGGGGTGGCTCGCCGTGGCGGGTGTGATCGCCTCGGTGATCAGCGCGTTTTATTACCTGCGCATCGTCTACTACATGTATTTCGGGGAAGACACGCAGGCGCTGGATGGCCGCACGCCGCCAGTGCTGTGGCTGACGGCGGTGGTCACGGCAGCTATCGTGGGGCTGGCCTGGGTGCCGGGTGTCAACCTCTTCGGGCTGGACCCGATGGCCGCTGCCGCGGCTGCGACGCTTGTCAACTGACCGCAGCAGCCACGGGCACTGGCCCGAAGGCTATGGCCGGATCATGCTTGATACCGTGGACAGCACCATGGCAGAGGCCGTGCGCCGTGCGGGCGACATCGATAAGCCGACATGGATCATGGCGCAGACCCAGACCGCCGCACGCGGGCGGCGGGGTCGCGCGTGGCAGGCGCCTGCGGGCAACCTGAACGCCACGCTGATCTTCAAACCCGACGCAACCGCCGCCGAGGCTGCGCGCCGGTCGTTCCTTGCCGCCAATGCGCTGTTTGCCGCTTTGTCGATCTATGTGCCTGCCGAAAAGCTCGCCTTGAAATGGCCCAATGACGTGCTGCTGTCAGGGGGCAAGGTCGCGGGCATCCTGCTGGAAAGCAGCGGGCAGGGGCATTTCATCGACTGGTTGTCGATCGGCGTGGGCGTCAACCTGCGCCACGCGCCCGAAGGTGTGACCGACGCGGCCTTTCCCCCCGTCAGCCTGACGCAGATGGGCGGCTGGGAGGTGGCACCGGCCGATTTCCTGACAACGCTGGCCGATGCCTATGCCACGCAAGAGGCCAAGCTGCAACAGATGGGGTTCGCCCGCATCCGTCAGGATTGGCTGGGCCGTGCCGCGCGGTTGGGCGAGATCATCACCGCCCGCACCATGCGCGAAGAGATCACCGGCATTTTCGACACGATCGACGATGACGGCAATCTGGTGCTGATCACCGGCACCGGACCACGCAGCATTTCGGCGGCGGATGTTTATTTCTAGGGGGGTGGCCCATGCTTTTGGCGATTGACTGCGGCAATACCAATACGGTTTTCGCGATCTGGGACGGCGATCATTTCCTGGCCACATGGCGCACCAGCACCGAATGGCAGCGCACAGCGGATCAGTATTACGTCTGGCTGTCGACCCTGATGCGGCTGCAGAACCTTGACGTGGTGATCGACGAGGTGATCATCAGCTCGACCGTGCCGCGCGTGGTGTTCAACCTGCGTGTGCTCGCCGACCGCTATTTCAACTGCCGCCCGCTTGTGGTTGGCAAGCCCGACTGCGCGCTGCCCGTGCCGCCGCGCGTCGATATCGGCACGCAGGTGGGCCCCGACCGGCTGGTCAATACTGCTGGCGCCTTCAACCGGCATGGCGGCAATCTGATCGTGGTGGATTTCGGGACGGCGACGACATTCGACGTGGTGGAAACCGACGGCGCCTATGTCGGCGGGGTCATCGCACCGGGCGTGAACCTCAGCCTCGAGGCGCTGCACAATGCCGCCGCCGCCTTGCCGCATGTGGACATCAGCAAACCGCAATCCGTGGTCGGCACCAACACCGTGGCCTGCATGCAATCCGGCGTCTTTTGGGGTTACATCGGTCTGGTCCGTGAGATATGCGCAAGAATTAAAGCCGAACGCGGCAGTGACATGCCGGTGATCGCGACGGGGGGCCTTGCTGCCTTGTTTCAACAGACTGAAACCCTGTTCGATGCGTTCGAAGACGATTTGACGATGCACGGCCTGACCGTCATCCACCGCCATAACAAGGACATTGCATGAGCAACGCCAAGACCGCCAACCGCCTGATCTATCTGCCTCTCGGGGGTGCCGGCGAGATCGGCATGAACGCCTATGTCTATGGCTATGGCCCCGCCGGGAAAGAGCGGTTGATCGTGGTCGATCTGGGCGTGACCTTTCCCGATATGGACGGCACGCCGGGTGTCGACCTGATCCTGCCCGATATTTCGTGGCTGATCGCGCGGCGCAACCAGATTGACGGCATCTTCATCACCCATGCGCATGAAGACCACGTCGGCGCTGTCGGCCATTGCTGGCAGCAGTTGGGCGCGCCCGTCTATGCGCGCCCCTTCACCGCCAATATCGCGCGGCGCAAACTGGAAGAGCACGGCGGGTCGCCCAATGTGGTCAAGGTCGTGGACCCTTACCCGCATGTGATCACCTGCGGGCCGTTCAAAGTGTCCTATCTGCCGATCAGCCATTCGATCCCCGAAAGCGCGGGTCTGCTGATCGACACGCCGGACGGGCGTCTGGTCCATACCGGCGATTTCAAGATCGACGAAAACCCCGTTGTGGGCGATCCGTGGAACGCCGCACTCTGGGAAGAGGTCGCCAAGCCCGGCGTCAAGGCGCTGATCTGCGACAGCACGAACGTGTTTTCCGAACATGAAGGCCGGTCGGAAAGCACCCTTGCGCCTGCGATCACGGAAATGATGAAAAATGCGACCGGCATGGTTGTGGCCACCACTTTTGCCTCCAACGTGGCACGTCTGAAAACGCTGGCAACAGCCGCGAGGGATGCGGGCCGGTCGGTCGTGCTGCTGGGCCGCGCCATGCGCGCCATGGTCGAAGCCGCGACAAAAGAAGGCCTGCTGACCGACTTCCCGACCGTCGTGTCGATCGAGGACGCCTTGTCCTTGCCGCGCCAGAACCTGATGTTGCTGGTGACAGGGTCGCAGGGCGAACGCCGTGCGGCCTCGGCGCAACTGGCACAGGGGTCCTATCTGGGGATGAAGCTGAAAGAAGGCGACACCTTCCTGTTTTCCTCCAAGACCATCCCCGGCAACGAACGCGGTGTCATCAAGATCATGAACCAGCTGTCCGAACTCGGCGTCGATGTCGTCGATGATGCGGGCGGCAAATACCACGTCTCGGGCCATGCCAACCGCCCCGATCTTGTGCGGATGCACCAGATCATCAAGGCGCAGGTGCTGATCCCGATGCATGGCGAACACCGCCATCTGCGCGAACATGCCAAACTGGCCGAGGCGAGTGGGATGACTGGCATCGTCGCGGTCAACGGCATGATGATCGATCTGTCGGGCAACCGCCCCAAGGTCGCGGAATATATCGAAACCGGCCGGACCTATCTGGACGGGTCGGTGCAGGTCGGCGCGCTGGACGGCGTGGTGCGTGACCGCATCCGCATGGCGCTGAACGGACATATGATCGTCACGCTGATCATCGACGAAGACGGCGACGTGCTGGGCGATCCTTGGGTCGAGATCATGGGCCTGCCAGAGGTGGGGCGCAACGATGTGCCGCTGGTCGATGTCGTGGAAGAGGATCTGGCCCAGTTCATCGGGCGCGCGCATCCCAAGACGCTGGCCGATGACGACAAGCTGGAAAAAGAGCTCAAGATGATCGCGCGCAAATCCGCGCAGGGCGAGATCGGCAAAAAACCCGAGGTGACGGTGATCATCAGCCGGCTGGCGTAAGGTCGCGGGAGCCGGGCTGAAGCCCGACCT
>DAISXL010000109.1:3395-7892 GCA_036825855.1 Yoonia sp. | reverse complement strand
GCACAACGATTTCGGCGTGCCGCTGCTGATCGCGCATCTGGTGGTGTTCTGGTATTCCCAAGACAGCAACGTGACCCCGCCCATCGCCCTTGCGGGCTTTGCGGGGGCCGCGATAGCGGGATCCAAACCGATGGAAACCAGCATGCAGGCGTGGAAATACGCCAAAGGCCTCTATCTGATCCCCGCCTTCATGGTCTTCAACCCCGAGATCATCATGGGCGGCGAGACATGGTATGTGATCTGGACCGGCATCATCATCGTGATCGGCCTCGTGGGCTTTGCCGCCGCGATCGAAGGCTATCTGTTCACATGGATGGGCAACCTGTCCCGCCTTCTGGTGGTGCCCGGCGTGATCGCGATCTTCAACCCTGACGAGTTGATCGAGGCGGCAGGCGCCTTTGTCGTGCTGGGGTTGCTGGTCTGGAACTGGGTCAAGGCGCGCGCCACGGCGGACGCGGCGCGCACGGGCTAGGCTGTCAGACGGTCGCGGTCGGTGCAGGTCCGGCAGCGGCGGGAGTCGTGGCGGGTGCCCCGACCCAGGTCGCCGCACGTGCGCCCATCTTCTGGAACTTCGCGGATGCCCCGTCCAGTTTGCTTTCCCACGCAGGGTCCGGCACCTGCCCGTCGGTGACCTTGAAGAACGCCTGCATCATGCAGGCGATGGCGAAGGGTTCGATCAGCGCGGCCTTGACCGCCCATGCAAAGATCAGCGCAAAGACCACGCCACCCGCCGACCACGCGCCGGGGATCAGATAGACCACCGCCGCAGCAGGGGCGAGCATGATGACAAACACCACCGCCGACAGCGCCCAGACGATCAGCGTCAGCACAGCGGCGTTGCGCATCATCCGGCCTGCGTTCTGCCCGTAAAGCACCAGCGCCGTGCGCGCCGAGGCCCATGGGTTCGTGCTGCGCGTGCGGATCGCATGGGCCAGGATCACCTCGTCCACCAGTCCGACGGCAATCCGCAGGAAGGCGCGCACGATGCCCATGATTTGCTGCAATCCGGGGATCGGCAGGAAAGACGCGATGCCCTGCAACAGCCCCGTGATCGCGCCCAGCACGCCTTTGACCAGTTGGTCGATCCCGAAAAGCACGCTGGTTTCGACAAAGCGTTCCTTGACGACGGCAGTCGCATGGGCGATCTGGCCGCGCCCTTCGGGCAGGGGGCGGTTGTCGATCATTTCCACCAGCACCGCGATATGGCCGGCCTTGACCGTGTAAAGCACGTATTCCCGCAGGAAATACAGGACCCCTGCCGTCAGGCCAAACCCTGCCGCGCCGCCCCAGAACGTCGCACCGATGCGGAAATCCGCGTCACCAAAGCCGCCGATGCCCCAGCCGATCCCGGCCCCTGTCCCCGTGACGATGACATAGGCGCAGGCCATGCCGAAATAGACAGCCATGCGGAAGACCAGAAAAGGCGTGGTGCGCGCCATCAGCCCGAAAGCGCGCGAAATGCTGAAATCGATCATCGAAACTCCTGTCGGTTTTGACAGATGTGTCGCTGCAAGATCCATAAAAGAAAACTACCAGATGGTAGCGATCAGGCTCAGACCAGCCCGTGTTCCGCGCCCGCAAGCCCCGCGCGCATCCCCGCGGCCATTGCATAGCGCAGGATCAGCGACGGGTGGCTGAACGGCAGGCTGTGGCCTGCATCCTCGATCAGGCGGAAATGGCCGTCGGGCAGGTTCTGCACCATCGCGCGCACCGCACCCTGCGCGACGGTCTGGCTTTTTGCGCCATGCAGCGCGATGAAGGGCACCGTGATCTGCGGCAGCTCGCCATGCCAGTTTTCATTGGTGATCAGCATGTCGCGGCGAAAACCGGCACCGCGCTGCTGCCAGACCAGCGAAAACACCTCTTGCAGGGCGATGGCGTGATCGGGATGCGCCATCACGCTGCGGTCGAAGGGACAGTCGCCAAAGACAAGTTGCGGGATCAGATCGACACCCTTGCGGGCGATCTGGGTCAAGCCCAGCATCACGATCTTGTCCATCAGCGCGGGCAGGTTCTGCGCCGCCCAGGCGTTGACGCGGTGGCGCGTGGGCATGTCGGCAGTTTGCGCCCAATCCAGCATCGGCGGCGTGGCAGGCGCGGCGATCAGCGCCGCGACCAGATCGGGCCGGTCCAGCGCAAAGCGCGCGGCAAAGCGGGTGCCGACGTCATGGGCCACGACCACCGCGCGCGCAATCCCCAGCGCCTCCAGCGTCTCGGCCGCATGAAGGCTGGCCTGTGCCACCGTATCGCCATCCGCAGGCATCGGCGTATGCCCATAGCCCGGCCGTTCAAGTGCGATGACATCAAGACCCAAGGCATAGGCCGCCGACTGCATTTCGGGCAAGGCTGCGATCCCGAACAAGGCGCCGTGAAACAGCATCACCGGCAAGCCCCCCGGCAGGCCAAGACGGTGGAACCCCACCTCGCCTGCCGCATTGATCCGCATGGTGGTGCCGGGGCTGCGACGGGCCGCAACACCCTGCGTGCTGGCCGTGCGCCCCGCCGTCAGTGACAGCGCATAGGCCAAGGACACCAGCTGCACCTGCGAGCGCACCCCCGCCTTGGCAAGGATCGCCTTGATCTGCTGGCGCACGGTGCCGGGTGTCCGGTCCAGTTCGCCCGCGATCGCCTCGGCGGTCTTGCCTTCGAGCAGTCGGAAATAGACGCGCTTTTCGCCGGCGGACAGGCTGATCGTTTCAGCCAGCTGCTGCTGCACGCGGTCGTCAAGGCCGCGTCGCACCTCGTAGAGCGTGATCAATCCACCCTCTTCATGCGTGACGCCAAGCAGAAGGATGCTGTCGCCGTCGGGTGTGGCCACCACCACGGGCACCGGATCGCCGGAAAAATCCTTGCGCGCCAGAAACAGACGCGCGGCATCGGGCGTATCGATGATTTCGGCAAGACTGTGGCCGGGCTCCAGCCCAAGGGTCCGCGCGGCGGCGGCATTCTGGCTGTTCACGACACCCTCGCTGTTGACAACCAGCACGATCGGCGTGTTCTGCGCGGGATGATCGGCAAAAAGCGCGGTGTCGCTTGGCAGGTTTTCCACCGTGCGCGCGACATCTTCCATGCTCAGCCCGCCGGTAATGACCCCTTCGAGGTCATCGACCAGATCGTCGAACCCTGCGTCGCTCTTGGTGTATTGCACGTGAACGGCTTTCCTTTTGCGCCCCATCGGATAGGGCCAAAAATGAACGGACATGAACAACCTTCCCCTGTCTGCCGACCGGACGCAAGGTCAACTGTGGGGGTAAAGCGCGCAAACGCACCTGTTGCCTTTCGCGGTGCCCAATCTTCTGCTAGACGCGAAAGGTGCCTAAAGAAATGATCCCATGACCACCCGCGAAGACGTTGAAAACATGATCCAAAGGGTCGGACTTGGGGACAGGGCCGCTTTTTCCGCGCTTTATGATGCGACCTCTGCGAAACTATTCGGCGTATGCTTGCGTATCTTGAATGATCGGGCCGAAGCCGAGGACGCATTGCAGGATGCATTTGTCAGGATCTGGCAGAAAGCGGGCAGCTATGCCGTCAACGGATACAGCCCGATGACGTGGTTGATCACACTGACGCGCAACCTCGCCATCGACCGACTGCGTGCCCGCAAAGGCGGTGCCGTGGACATCGACGAGGTGCACGACCTGAAAGACACCGGCCCCACGCCCGAAGCGGCGGCGGTCGCCGCATCCGAACGGTCACGGCTGGATGGTTGCCTGAACGAACTCGACGCGGACCGGGCCGATGCTGTCCGCGGCGCCTATCTGGACGGTTACAGCTATGACGAACTGGCGGCGCGTTTTGACGTGCCGCTGAACACGATGCGAACATGGCTGCGCCGCAGCCTGATCAAACTGAAAGACTGCCTGAGCGCATGACACAAGCGGACGATCATGACGACGATGTCACCCTTGCCGGTGAATATGCGTTGCATCTGATGGATGCAGCACAGCGTCGTGCGTTCGAGGCGCGGCTCGATGCCGAACCCGCCCTGCGCCGCCTTGTCGCCGACTGGGATGAAGAGCTTGTGCCGCTCGCTGACAATTTCGAAGATGTGCGTCCGCCCAAGGCGGTCAAGGCCCGCATCGACGCGGTCCTGTTTCCTGCAGCGCAGACGCAGCGCTGGTCGCTTTGGCGGCTGCTGGCCGGTTCCGTTGCTGCGGCGGTGATTGCTGTCGCAGTGCTGGTGACGCTGCCGGTGGACCCTGCACCTTTCGCGCCAAGCCTCACAGCCCAGATCGCAGCCGAGGATCAGTCGCTGGTCGTGCTGGCCAGCTTTGCACCCGAGACAGGTATCCTGCGCGTTGACCGTCAGACTGGCGCTGCGCCAGCAGGGCGCGTGCTGGAATTGTGGCTGATCGCCGAAGGCGCACCTGCGCCGGTGTCACTGGGCGTTCTGCCCGCCGATGCCGTGACCGACATCACCCTGCCCGCCGACCTGATCCCGGCCATCGCCGGTGGCACGCTTGCGATCAGCGAGGAACCCGTCGGCGGGTCGCC
>DAISXL010000109.1:0-3295 GCA_036825855.1 Yoonia sp. | reverse complement strand
CATGTTGAAGATTTCTCTTGCTGCCCTGTCGCTGTCGATTGCTGCCTCTGCCGCACTGGCGGACAACCCGATGGTTGGCGGTGCCGCCATGTTCGCTGACAAGAACATCGTCGAAAACGCCGTGAACTCTGCCGATCACACCACGCTGGTTGCCGCTGTCGGCGCCGCCGGTCTGGTCGAGACGCTGCAGTCCGAAGGCCCTTTCACCGTCTTTGCCCCCACGAATGACGCCTTCGCTGCCCTGCCCGAAGGCACCGTGGACAGCCTGCTGCTGCCCGAAAACAAGGAATTGCTGACCACCATCCTGACCTGCCACGTGGTCGGTGCCAGCGTGATGTCGGATGCCATCGCCGGCATGATCGCGGACAGCAACGGCACACATCCTGTCGAGACGCTGGGCGGCTGCGTCCTGCAGGCGACGATGACCGATGGCATGATCCAGCTTGAAGACGAAAACGGCACCGTCGCGACCGTGACGATTGCCGACGTGATGCAGTCCAACGGCGTCATCCACGTGATCGACGCGGTCCTGACCCCGGCGATGTAAGCTTTCCCGCTTTTTCACGAGTACTGTTTTGCGCGTTTTTAACCAGTAGCATGGTAAAAAGTGACGGCTCTCCCGACGCAAGTTGGGGGGGCCGTTTCCCTTTCGGGGAAATTTTTTCGAGCGGCTGAAACTAATCGCTTGCTGCCGCCGTGGCTTTGACATCGACGCCCAAACACCTTTCCAAGGAACCCCCTGATGGCCCGCGCAGAGGCATCCTGCATCATCCAGTCCGCGCTTGCGCGGAGCCAAGCCGTGCAGGCGCCGGTCTGGCCACGGATCGCGCCGGATCAGCCGGTCCGCCATCCCGCACGGCAACGCCAGCCTTATCGTCCGCGCGGTGTGCTGCACGCCGATAGCGTGGCGCTTTGGGGTCTGCAGGACGCAGCCATTCCGCAGCAGGCCTATGTGCCGGCACCGCCCCCCGCTTTCCGGCGCAACCGACTGGCTGTTGCCAGTGTCGCCACGGCCGTGGCGGGCACCTGCCTTTTTGCGTTGACAACGATCGAGGCTCCGGCGCCATCCGTCGCCCCGCAAGCCCCCGTCACGGCACAGCCCCTGCGCCCTGCGCTTGTGGTCCAACCGATCGCACCTGTCGTGCCCGAGGCGCGCGGCGCTGTTGCACCATCCACAATCCCTGCCGTGCCTCGCGTGCAGGATACGGCGCCGATCCTTGTGGCCCAGGCGCCGCTGGTCGGTCCCGCAATCGCCCCCCGGATCGCCGTGCCAGCGCGCCCTGTCAGCGCCAGTCCGGCCATCGCTGCTCCGGCCCCGGCAACTGATGCGTTCCAATGTGCCGAGTGCACCGCCAGCCCGCTGCGCCTTGACGGGATTACCGTCACTTTGCAGGCCAGCACCGACGCGCAGGCCCGTGGTGCCGCCGACGCCATCGCCGCGATGGGTGCTGCGGCCGTGTCACACCGGCCAAGCGCTATTTCCGTCGCAACGTCCCAAGTCAGGGTCTATCGCGCTCAGGATCTGGCGACGGCCCAAACGCTGGCCGACCGCTTTGGCGCGGCACTGGTCGATGTCACCTGGCTGTCGGATGCAGCGCCCGCGCGGATCGACCTGTTGCTGGCGCAAGACCCCGTTTTACCAAATTAACCCCCGAAGCCCTTTGAAAGGAAAAACCATGACATCCCAAACTCTCCGGTCGCTGACCATCGCCATGCTGATGATCGCAGCCCCCGTCGTCGCACAGGAAACGGCCCCCGCCGCGACCGAAGAAACGGCGGAATCGCCGTGGCTCAAGGTCTATTTCGACTCGGGCAGCGCCACGATCAGCCCTGATCAGGCCGCGACGCTGGACCGCGCCGTGCGCACCTTCCGTGAAGGCGACCCCTTCGTGATGGTCGTCGCGGGTGGTGCCGACAAGGTCGGCGATCCTGCCGTGAACCTGTCGATCTCGTTGCAGCGCGCGACCGCCGTGGCCGCCGCCTTGACCGAACGCGGCATTCCGATCGAACGCCTGCAGGTGCTGGGCCGTGGCAACAGCGAATTACAGGTGCAAACCCCTGACGGCGTCGCGGAAGACGAAAACCGCGTTGTCGAGATCAGCTGGCGCTGATGCGGCGCGCGGCGATCATCGCGGGCGTAGTGGCGATCCTGTGTCCGGCCATCGGCTGGGCGCAGGACACCGGCGCGGAAGCCTTTGCGCGCAACGATCTGGCGACAGCGCGCGTGCTCTGGCAGGACGAAGCCGCCGCCGGATCGGCCGAGGCGATGCTGGGGCTTGGCCTGTTGGCCGACCGCGGTGTCAACGGCGCGCGCGACCCTGCTGCCGCCTATGACTGGTATGCGCAGGCCGCCGCACTGGGCCTTGCCGAGGCGCAGTTCAACCTTGCGATCATCCATGATGCGGGCACCGACAGGCCGCGCGACGTGGATGCCGCGATCCTGTGGTACACCCGTGCGGCGCTGCGGGACCATGCGCGCGCGCAGTTCAATCTGGGTCTGCTCTATGAGGCGGGCGACGGCATCGCCGCCAATCCCGCGCTGGCGCAATACTGGTTCGACAAGGCCGCAACGGCGATCCCCGCCGCCGCGGCCAAGGCCCTGCCCCCGCAGCCTGCCATCGGTGTGACGGCGCCGGACCTGCTGTTTGCCCAAGGGGGCGAGGTTGTCTGGACCATTACCGAGGCATCGTCACAGACGTTTCTGGTCGAAGCCCTGCGCCTGCCCGAAGGCACGGATAACTACGCCGCGCCGGAAATCGCCGTTGTGACGGCGGGTTCGGGGCTGCTGCTGGATGCGGGCGAAGAGGCGGATGTGCTGTGGCGCGTCAGCAGCCTTGCGCCTAACGGCACGAATTATGCGCCTTCTGCCTGGGCCGGTGCGGCTGGTATTGTCCCACCTGCGGGGCGGGTCACGCTGATCGCCGATCAGTCCTCGCCCGCGATGCGCAGCGCGGCAGAGGTCTTCGCCACCGATCTGCGCCATGCGGGCTATTGGGTGCGGCTGGACGCGCGCGCCCCGCAAGAGGGTGAGGCCTATATCAGCTATGGTTTTGCCGCCGACCAGCCGATCGCGGCACAGCTTGCGGCCTATCTGCCCACACTGACAGGGATCACGCCGGTCAAGCAAAGTCTGAACAGCACCGCACCCGGCGAAGTCATCGTCAATCTGGCGGCGTTCCGGTAACCACGGCAACCAAGGCGACGAAATCGCCCATCTTGACCAGCCCCGGCACATGCCGCGCAGTCAGGATGCCGGTGCAGGCTGCGTGGCAGGTCACAGGCGGCACGCCGGTCC
>DAISXL010000108.1:0-7910 GCA_036825855.1 Yoonia sp. | reverse complement strand
GCGCCAGCTGCTTCCAGCTTTGCCTTGATGTCGTCGGCTTCGGCTTTGGAAGCGCCTTCTTTGACCTTGCCGCCAGCTTCGACCAGGTCTTTTGCTTCTTTCAGGCCCAGACCGGTGATGGCGCGCACTTCTTTGATCACGTTGATCTTCTGTGCGCCGGCGTCTTTCAGGACGACGTCGAATTCGGTCTTTTCTTCTGCAGCTTCAGCAGCAACAGCAGGACCGGCCATCATCACAGCGCCGCCAGCAGCGGGCTCGATGCCATATTCATCCTTGAGGATGGTTTTCAGTTCTTGTGCCTGGAGAAGGGTCAGACCAACAATCTCTTCAGCCAGTTTTTTCAGATCAGCCATTTTATGCTTTCCGTTCGTTTTAAGTGTGTTCCAACGTGAGGCGACGGCCCCAAGTCAATTCAGGTGCTTTAAGCAGCTTTCTCTTCGATGGTCGAAAGAATGCTCGCGATGTTCGAAGCAGGTGCGCCAATGGCCCCGGCGATGTTTGCGGCAGGTGCCCCGATGCAACCCACGATGGAAGCGATAAGCTCCTCGCGGCTTGGCATCCCGGCAACGGCTTTCACACCGGCTGGATCCAGTGCCGTGTCACCCATTGCCCCGCCCAGAACGACCAACTTCTCGTTCGTCTTGGCAAAGGCATCGACCACTTTCGCTGCAGCGACAGGGTCTTCGGAATAGGCGATCACGGTCATGCCCGTCAGGTAGGTGCCGATGCTTTCGCATGGCTTACCCTCGAGGGCGATCTTGGCGAGCTTGTTCTTGGCAACGCGCACGGCCCCGCCGGCATCACGCATACGCGCCCGCAGGTCCTGCATTTCAGCAACTGTCATGCCTTCGTAGTGGGCGACCACTACAACGCCAGAGCTTTCAAAGATCTGGCCGAGTTCATCGACCAATTGTTCTTTTTGTGCTCTATCCACAGTTTCACTCCAATTAAGGTGCCAAATAGTCTGGCACCGGCTCTCGTTTTTGCCGGGCGGCGGACCACCCGACAGTCGGTGTCCACGTAAACGGGGCGAGCCAAGTTGAACCGAGGAGAGCCTCGAAAAATTCTGGTCTATCCCGTCTCAGGCAGGAATTAACGATCTTGCGACCAACCCACCGTCTCGGACGAATAAAGGCCCGAACGAATCAATCTTTCGGGCCTAGACTGGTGGTTATCGTCTGTAGAAAGGTTTGCCAAGGGCCGATGTTCTGCAAAAGTCCGACAGCTGTCAACCATTGCGCAAGGAATAAGGGGTATCGTGCCGCCATGACATCGCAGCCTTCGCCCCGTTTCCGCAATCTCGAAGATTTCGCCGGCATCGCCTCTGACTGGTTCTGGGAAACCGATCAGGCGCATCGGTTCACTTACTTTTCCGACCGCATGGAAGAGGTGACCAAACTCAAAACCGCCGATCTGCTGGGGCGGCGGCGCGACCTTATCGCAACGCATCCGGCAGGGGCGGACTGGCAGGCGCATCTGGACGACTTGCACGCGCACCGGCCGTTTCGCAATTTCGAATACCGGATCATCCGCCCCACCGACGGGTCGATCCTGTGGCTGCGTGTCGCGGGTGAACCATTGTTCGATCCCCAAGGCCAGTTCATCGGTTATCGTGGCACCGGCCATGACATCACCCGCGAAAAGATGACCATGCTGGCGTTGGAACAAAGCAACGCGGCGCTGGCGGTCAGAAACCGCGAACTGGACGAAGCGCGCAGGGCCCTCGAACGGGCGGCCTATCACGACACCTTGACCGACCTGCCCAACCGCCGCGCCTTTGAACGGGCTCTGGCAAACGCGATGGCCGGGCCCGCGCGACAGATTGTCTTGCTGCACCTCGATCTTGACCGGTTCAAATGGGTGAATGACACGATGGGGCACCCCTGCGGCGATGCGGTTCTGGTCACCGCCGCCGACAGGGTGTCGCTGATCACCGCGGATGCCGGGCAGGCGTATCGCGTCGGTGGCGACGAATTCATGGTGCTGCTGACGCAGGACGCGACCCCCGACGATGCGGTGACGGTGGGGAATGCCATCGTTCAGGAAATGGCCCGCCCGATCGATCTTGATCAACGGCAGATCACCATCGGGGTCAGTATCGGGATCGCGCATGGCTTGGCGGGCACACACAATCCCGCTGACCTGATCGCAAGCGCCGATGTCGCGCTGTACGAAGCCAAGCGCAATGGCCGCAACCAGGTCTGTCAGATCAATGCGCAAATCACCCGCCGGATACAGGCCAGACGCCAGGTTGCAGCGATGATTCCCGCGGCGCTCAACCGTGGCGAATTCACCGCCTATTTCCAGCCGCAGGCCGATGTTCTGACCGGCGACATCGTCGGCGCCGAAGCATTGGTGCGATGGTGCCATCCCGAATGTGGCCTGATGCAACCGGCTGCGTTTCTTGATCTTGCCACCGAAATGGGGATCATCGAAGACATCGACCGGTTGATGCTGAACCTTGCTGCCGCAATGGTGGGGCGCCTGGAAAGCTGCGGGCTGACCTTGCCTGCGATGTCTGTCAACATCAGCGCGCCGCGCCTCATGGACCCTCGGCTGCCAGAGGATGTCGCAAACTGCTGGACAAATCGGCGGTCCAGACTGTCGATCGAACTGCTGGAAACGATCTATTTCGACGATCGGCGCGAAAACCCCCAGATCAAGGACAACCTGCGCCGCTTGCGCGACATGGGGGTCGAGATTCTGACCGACGATTTCGGCAGTGGGCGGGCGTCGATCACGGGTCTTCTCAAGGTCAGGCCAGACATGCTCAAGATCGAGCGTAACCTGATACAGGCGGCGGTCCGCGACCCGCAGCAATGCAAGGTGGTCGCAGCCATTCTGGAAATGACACGCGCGCTGGGAATAGAAGCGATGGCCGAAGGTGTGGAAACCTTTGACGATATCGCCGTCATCCGCGACATCGGCTGCCGGTACTATCAAGGCAACGCGCTGTCCCCGCCATTGCCGGGGGACGATTTCGTCGCATTTCTATCGCGTCAAACGATCGCTTCAAAAACAAAAACGGCAGGCCATGACAGCCTGCCGATCTGTGTCTGATCCGTGTAGGACGATCAGGCGTTGCCGGTCGCCGAAGCCACGTCAACGGTCACGCCGGGACCCATGGTCGAGCTGACGGCGATCTTCTTCATATAGGTGCCCTTGGCGCCCGATGGACGGGCCTTGCCGACGGCGTCCACGAAAGCGCGCATGTTTTCCTGCAGCTGTTCAGCCGAGAACGACGCCTTGCCGATACCGGCATGCACGACGCCCGCTTTTTCGGCCTTGAACTGGACCTGACCGCCCTTGGCTGCTTCGACAGCTTCCTTGACGTCCATGGTCACAGTGCCGACGCGCGGGTTCGGCATCAGGTTGCGTGGGCCCAGCACCTTGCCCAGACGACCGACGATGGCCATCATGTCAGGTGTCGCGATGCAACGGTCGAAATCGATCGTGCCGCCCTGGATGGTTTCCATCAGGTCTTCTGCACCGACGATGTCGGCACCAGCGGCGCGGGCTTCGTCAGCCTTGTCACCACGGGCGAAAACAGCGACGCGAACCGTCTTGCCGGTGCCGTTGGGCAGGGTCACGGTGCCACGGACCATCTGATCGGCGTGGCGTGGATCGACACCCAGCTGCATCGAAATTTCGACGGTTTCGTCGAATTTCGCAGTGGCGTTGCCTTTGACCAGCGCGATCGCCTCGGCGACGCTCAGGTTGGCCTTGCCGTCGAACGCAGCGCGGGCTGCGGTTGTGCGCTTACCATGCTTTGCCATTACTTGACCTCCACGCCCATCGAACGGGCAGAGCCCATGATGATCTGCATTGCACCTTCAATGGATGTCGCATTGAGGTCTTTCATCTTGGCTTCGGCGATTTCGCGCACCTGCTTGGCGGTGATCGAACCGGCGGATGCACGGCCGGGGGTCTTGGACCCGGACTGCAGCTTGGCCGCCTTCTTGATGTAATAGGACGCAGGGGGCGTCTTGATCTCGAAGGTGAAGGACTTGTCCGCGTAATAGGTGATCACGGTCGGGCAAGGCGCGCCTTTTTCCATATCTGCGGTCTTGGCGTTGAACGCCTTGCAGAATTCCATGATGTTGATCCCGCGCTGACCCAATGCTGGGCCGACCGGCGGGCTTGGCTTGGCGTCGCCCGCTGCAACCTGCAGCTTGAGCATGCCCATAACTTTCTTGGCCATCTGGCCTCTCCTTTTTTTCAGCGATGGGCTGACGCCCACCCTACATTTGCCCGAAACGGGCGGTGATGCCGTGGTTCGGACCGGATCAAACCCGGGCCTCCCACGTCTGAACACGCAAGGTTACTGTTTGGAAACCTGCGTGAATTCCAACTCGACCGGGGTGGCCCGGCCAAAGATCGACACCGTGACCTTGAGGCGCTGGTGTTCTTCGTCGACATATTCGACCATGCCGTCGAAATCCTCGAACGGGCCGTCGTTGACCTTGACCTTCTCGCCGATCTCGAAGTGGATCAGGGTGCGCGGGCTGTCCTCGCCTTCCTGGACGCGGCCAAGGATCGCCTGCACCTCGGCATCGCGCATCGGCATCGGGCGGCCTTGTGGCCCCAGAAAGCCGGTAACGCGGTTGATCGAGTTGATCAGGTGATAGCCTTCGTCCGACATTTCCATATGCACCAGCACATAGCCGGGCATGAAACGGCGTTCGGTCGTCACTTTTTTGTTGCGGCGCACCTCGATGACTTCTTCGGTGGGCACCAGGACTTCGTCGATCTGGTCGGACAGGCCTTTTTCTTCCGCCTTTGCGCGGATTGCCTCTGCGATCTTCTTTTCGAAGTTCGAAAGAACGCTTACCGAATACCAGCGTTTAGCCATCTGTCAGAGCACCTTGTCGTCACGAGACCGGACCGGCCCCTGGTTCACATTGATCCGACGCCTGCGCCGGTGTCGAAAATAAAAGCGGCGTGCAACTCGATTCGCCGCACGCCATATTTCCGAAGTTGCCTGCCTTTACCGCCGCCACCACCCGTTTTCAAGAGGGGCGGGCAGAATAAGCCGCCGCGCCTCAGCCGCCGAAATACCCCAGCACGCCGGACAGGCCAAAGCGGATGACGAAATCGACCAGCGAAAAGAAGATCGCGGTCAGGGCGGCAAGGATGAAGACCATGATCGTGGTCAGCACCACCTCGCGGCGGGTCGGCCAGACGACCTTGGCCACCTCGGCGCGGACTTCTTGAATGAACTTCACAGGATTGGCGATGGCCATCGGCACGGTCCTTTATCGAAACTTTGGCGGACATACGGGTTTGCGGGCCCGAATTCAAGCCCGTATGGCGCCTTGCGCCCAGTGCGGGTCCAGCAGGGTCACGCCCCGTATAGCCCCGATTGCCACGACCTGCGCGCGATAGGCGGTGTCGCCTGCGGCATGGTACGCAGGGCTGAACCCGTCAAACGGCGGATAGCCATCCTCGACCGGCAAAAGCCGGCGCGCCGCCTGCCCAAGATCGTCCTTTTCGCCCATGGCATGGCGATGCAGGACCTCGGCAACGGCTGCGGCGGACAGGCTGCGATGCACATGCCGGTCAAGCGGGCGGACAAGTTGTGCAGCCTCCGTCCCCAGCAGCCCCGCGCAGATCGCGGGGAAATGAGTGGCGTAATCCTCGTGGCACCACACGACCAGCTGCCCGATCCCCGGCGCGGCGCGCAGCCGCAGTACAAGGTCATGCCAGTCGACCGAGCGGAGCGGGTTCGCCTGCAGATAGTCCGCCATGCGGATCACCCCGCCGCCCATCAACTGCTGGCAATAGGCCGCATTCAGAAACCCGGTGGGGCGCCGGATGGCCAGAAACACATCGACCTTCTGCCCCAGCGCCTGCGCCACAGCGTCGATCCGCGCTGCGGCATCAGGATAGCGGCACCGCCCCGTCTTGCGGCGCGGCGCATTCAGCGGGCCGATGTAGTTTTCTTCGCTCAGCACAAGGCGGTGCAGGGTGCGGCGGAGCTGTGACACGGGCGGCGCCGCACCCTGCACCGCGAGGCCCAAAAGCGCGGGAATCGACTGGCCCGGTTTGCGCAGATGCTCTGGTCCGAAATAGCGCACCCCATGGCCGAGAATCGCATCGCCATGTGCGGCAATCGACTGCTGTAGGTGGGTGGTCGCGGTCTTGTGCGCGCCGATATGCAAAGCCACAGAAAACAAACGGTCGGTCATGCGGCGGATGATCCTTGGGCGATGGCCGCTGATCAGGGCCTTGGCAGGGGCAGCAGGGCTTGAACCCGCGACCTACGGTTTTGGAGACCGTCGCTCTACCAACTGAGCTATACCCCTAAGGCCGATCGACGGGTTAGTCGCAAATCCGGACAGGATCAAGTGCCAAGGTGGCGCAGACTTGTGTTCGACGACAGAAATGTCGAAACAGGGGCCAACCCCAATCCGAAAGGCCACCCTTGTCCCTGCGCAGACGGATCGAAAAATCGGAACGGCTGGCCGTGGTGCTGGCATGGCTGGCGGGCAGCTATCTGGCACTGTGCAACCGCACGACCCGCTGGCAGGTGGAAGGGCTGGACGATTTGCGCAGGGCCTTGGCGCAGGGGCCCGTCCTTCTGGTGATGTGGCACAGCCGGTCGGTAATGGGCGCGCTGCACTGGCCGGTCACCGATGGCCCGCTGTCGAGCCTTTACGACGCCTCGCCCATCGGGCGCGTGTCGGGCGCGCTGCAACGCCGTGTCGGGCTGCAATCCATGCAGATGTCGCGCAAGACCTCCAATCTTGCGGCGTCGCGGATCGTGCTGAAACGGGTGCGCGACGGTGTCAGCATCGGAATGACCGGCGACGGCCCGCTGGGCCCCGCGCATCAGGTCAAGGATGCGCCGCTGGAATGGGCGCGCGTGACGGGTGTGCCGGTCTTTTGCTATGCCTTCGCCACGACGCGCGGCCGCAGGCTCAAAACCTGGGACCGGATGCTGGTGCCACGGATGTTCGGGCGCGGGGCCGTGGTGTTCGCGCGGTTCGACGGCACCGTCCCGCGCAAGCCGGATGACGCCACCCGCGACGCACTGCGCGAAGAGATGCGCCGTTTCATGAATGCGACAACCGCACGGGCCGACGCGCTGATCAGCCGCTAGCGGCCATTTCCAGCGTCGCCAGATCGGCCGCGACAATCGCGGCTTCGTGCATGGTGATCCGGTCGATGTCCCAGTCCCACCAACGGATCCTATCCAGCGCGGCGATCACCTCTGGCGCAAATCGCTGGCGGATAACGCGGGCGGGGTTGCCCGCAACGATGGTGTAATCGGGGATGGTTCCCGCAACGACCGCCCGCGCACCGATGATGACACCATTCCCGATCACCGCCCCTGGCAGGATCGTGGCCCCCTGCCCGATCCAGACATCATGGCCGATCACCGTGTCCGGCCCCGGTCCGGGCATCGAAGGGCTGTCCGGCCCGCCCCCCGTGAAGATACCGAAAGGAAAGCTGGAAAACCCGTCGTGCCGGTGGTTGGCCGAGGCGGTGATGAAGGTCACGCCATCCGCGATCTGGCAGAACTTGCCGATGGGCAGGCGCTCCGGCGAGAAGTCGTAAAGATAAGGCGCAAGCTGTGCCGCCCAGTCCTGCGGCGGGACATGGGCGCTGGCATAGCTGTAGGCGCCGGCGCTGATGCGCGGATGGTCGAGAACGGCAGACAGGAACACGGTGCCTGCATGGGCAGTGCCGTCAGGCAGGCGAACAGGATGACAGGTCGCAGGGTCGGGAAAACGGGGCATATGGATACCTTTGTGCTGGAACGACGTTGTTTCAGAAAAGGGTATGATCCATCGCTGCCTCCGTAAGTTGCGGGTCTAGCCTAGCGCCAATGGCCGGAATTTGGAACCCTCGGACAGCAAAAAGGCCGCCCTTTTGGGGCGGCCTTTTGTTTGGTGTCAGGCGGGGCG
>DAISXL010000107.1:3402-7928 GCA_036825855.1 Yoonia sp. | reverse complement strand
AACGGGCGCTCGCCTCTGTCCCGCTGGCGTTTGAGGCCGGACAAGAGGTGGCGGAAACCACGCTGGACCTGCCGCCCGAATTGCGCAACCGGATCACGCGGTTCGAACTGACGGGCACGCGGTCCGCCGCCGCCGTCAGCCTTGGCGACGATTCCTTGCGGCGGCGCGAAGTGGCGCTGATCGCGGGCCGCGACGACCGCGAAGGGCTGGAGTTGCTGTCGCAGCTTTTCTATCTGCGCGAGGCGCTGGCGCCCACTGCCGACCTGATCGACGGCGATCTGGCGGACGTGTTGCTAGCCAATCCCGATGTGATCGTGCTGGCCGATGTCGCGATCCTGACCGATCTCGAAGCGCAGGGCATCGCCGATTGGGTCGAGGCAGGGGGCCTCTTGTTGCGTTTCGCAGGGCCGCGTCTGGCCGCATCCGACGTGGGCCGCCGGAGCGAGGATCCGCTCTTGCCCGTGCGCCTGCGCGAAGGCGGGCGCAGCGTGGGTGGTGCCATGAGCTGGGGCGAACCCAAGGCG
Organism: Yoonia sp.; assembly: GCA_036825855.1. GTDB lineage: Bacteria > Pseudomonadota > Alphaproteobacteria > Rhodobacterales > Rhodobacteraceae > Yoonia. The sequence continues at coordinate 7,404 of DAISXL010000107.1, read as the reverse complement.
CTGGCGCCCTTTGGCCCCGATACGCCGTTCTTCGGCCTGACCGTCCCCGAGGATGTGACCGTGACCAGTCAGGTCATGGCACAGCCCGACCCGACGCTGGCCGAGCGCGTGATCGCGCAGCTTGCCGATGGCACGCCGCTGGTCACACGCAAGTTCAGCGGTGACGGTCAGGTCGTGCTGGTCCATGTGACGGCCAATGCCGAATGGTCGAGCCTGCCGTTGTCCGGCCTTTTTGTGCAGATGCTGGAACGGCTGGCCGTGTCCACCCGCCCAGCCACGCCCGAAGCCGCCGAGTTGGAAGGCACGACATGGCAACCGCAGCACTTGCTGGATGCTTACGGGCGCTTGCAGGACGGGCGCGATCTGGCCGGTGTCGCGGGCGAGGTGCTGGCGACCGGCGGCACCGGACCGCAGTTGCAACCGGGGCTCTACGCTACACGCGACCGCCAGATCGCCGTCAACGTCATCGGGCCGGAAACGGTGCTGACCCCCGCAGCCTGGCCTGCGCGGATCGCTGTGGAAGGGATGGAAGTCCTGCAGACCACGGCGCTGAAAGGCTGGCTGCTGACCGCGGCGCTGGCGCTTTTGCTGGTTGATATCATCGCTTCGCTTGCTGTGGGCGGGCGCTTGCGCGGGCCGCGCGCGGATGTGGCGGCGGCCTTGGTGCTGGCCTTGATGGCTGCGCCGGAGGCACAGGCGCAAAGCCCCGAGGATTTCGCGCTGCAAGCCACCACAGAGGTGGTGCTGGCCCATGTGCTGACGGGCGATCCGCAGGTCGACGAGGTGACCGCTGCGGGCCTGCTGGGACTGTCGCAAACCCTGTTCCGGCGGACCTCGATCGAACCTGCAGCACCTGTCGGCGTGAATATCGAAACCGACGAACTGGCGTTCTTTCCCTTCATCTATTGGCCGATCACGGCGGATCAGCCCCTGCCCAGCCGCGAGGCTTATGGCAAGCTGAACCGCTATCTGCGCACGGGTGGCATGATCCTGTTCGACACGCGCGATGCCGATACCGCAAGGTTCGGGTCAGGTTCGCCCGAAGGCGCACGATTGCAGGCGATCGCGCGGTCGCTGGACATTCCCCCCTTGGAGCCGATTCCCACCGACCATGTGCTGACGCGCACCTTTTATCTGTTGCAGGACTTTCCGGGGCGTCACGCCAGCCGCGATGTCTGGGTCGAGGCTGCCCCCGTGGACGCCGTGCAGATCGACGGGATGCCGTTTCGCAATCTCAACGACGGGGTGACACCGGTGGTGATCGGCGGCAACGACTGGGCGCGCGCCTGGGCCGTGACAGCGAACGGCGCGCCGATGTTCCCTGTCGGGCGCGGCAGCGCAGGCGAACGCCAGCGCGAGATCGCGCTGCGGTTCGGTGTCAACATGATCATGCATGTGCTGACAGGAAATTACAAATCCGATCAGGTCCATGTGCCGGACCTGCTTGACAGGCTTGGGCAATGAGAGCGCGGCTGAACTTGACCTGTCAGATGTCACGACATCTGACGCCTCCGGCGGGGATATTTGGGCTCGGAAGATGCAAAGGCGTTTGTAAATGACCGGCACGGTGATCTTTGATCCGCTGATCCCGCTGATTGCGGTTTATGGACTGGCGGGGCTGGTTGGTCTGGCGGTCGCGCTTGCCGTCTGGCGGCGGTTGCCGGGCTGGTGGCTGCGCGGGCTGGCGGGGATCGCCTTGCTGGCGGCGATGGCGAACCCGTCCTTGCAGCGCGAGGATCGTGCCCCGCTCAGCGATATCGTCATGGTCGTCGTGGATGAAAGCGCCAGCCAGCGCATCGCGGGCCGCCCCGACCAGAATGCGCAGGCATTGGCGAATATCACAGCCGAGCTGGAGGCCCAACCGAATACCGAAATGCGCCTTGTGACTTTGGGCGATGCCGAGGGGGATCAAGGGACCGCCCTGATGACTGCCTTGTCACAGGCATTGGCCGAAGAACCGCAAGGCCGGATCGCAGGGATCGTCGTGATCTCGGACGGGCGTGTGCATGACATGGACGCAGCCCCCGCCCTGCCCGCGCCGCTGCATCTGCTACTGACGGGAGAACGTGACGACTGGGACCGCAGGCTGGTTGTGTCCAACGCCCCGGCCTTTGCCATTCTGGGCGAGACGTTCAACCTGACGCTGCGGATCGAGGATCAGGGCGCGGCACCGGCCACGCAGACGGTCGATCTGTCGATTTCCATCGACGGCGACACGCCGATGACACTGCCTGTGCCCATCGGCCGCGACATCGAACTGCCTGTGCAACTGCAGCACGCGGGCATGAACGTGCTGCAATTCACCATCCCCACGGCCGAGGGTGAATTGACCGACCGCAACAACGCCGCCGTCGTGCAGATCAACGGCGTGCGCGACCGGTTGAGCGTGCTTTTGGTGTCCGGCGAGCCGCATCCAGGCCAAAGGACGTGGCGCAACTTGCTCAAATCGGACGCCTCCGTCGATCTGGTGCATTTCACCATTCTGCGCCCGCCCGACAAACAGGACGGCGTGCCGGTCAATGAACTGTCGCTGATCGCCTTTCCGACGCGCGAGCTGTTTTTGGAAAAAATCAACGACTTCGACCTGATCATCTTTGACCGCTATCGCAGGCGCGGTATCCTGCCGAACGCCTATTTCGAAAACATTCGTAATTATGTCGAACAGGGCGGCGCGGTGCTGATTGCGTCAGGGCCGGAATATGGTGCGGCGGAAAGCATCTATCGCTCGCCTCTGGGGGCGGTGCTGCCGGGTGCGCCGACTGCGCGCGTGTTCGAGGAAGGATATGTGCCGCAGATCACCGATCTGGGCGCGCGCCATCCGGTGACGGCTGGGCTTGATGCGCTGTCGCCGCCAGCTGCCGAAGGCGACGGTCCGGGCTGGGGCCGCTGGTTCCGGCTGGTCGATGTGCTGGTGCCCGAGGATGCGTCGGTCGTCATGTCGGGCCTTGATGACCGCCCCCTGCTCATCCTGAACCGTGTCGGCGAAGGCCGTGTGGCGTTGATGGCGTCGGATCATTCGTGGCTTTGGGATCGCGGCTATGAAGGCGGCGGGCCGCAGCTGGAACTGCTGCGCCGTGCGGCGCATTGGTTGATGCGCGAGCCTGAACTGGAGGAAGAGGCGCTTGTCGTCGAACCTGTGGGCCAGCAGATGCGGATCATCCGCCGCACCCTGTCGGAGACCACAGGCGACGTGACGGTCACACATCCCGACGGGACCGAGACCGTGCTGCCCTTAACCGAAACATCGCCCGGCCGGTTCGAGACGCTGTGGGATGCGCCCGAAATCGGGCTTTACCGGCTGGATGACGGGGACGAACAGGCTGTCATCGCACTTGGGCCCGCGGCGCCGCGTGAATTCGAGCAGACAATCGCCACGGGTGACGTGCTGGCTCCGCTGATCGAGGCCCAGCGCGGCGGCATCATGCCCGTGTCGGCAGGGTCCGTGGATATCCGCGCCGTGCGTCCGGGTCGTCCGGCCACGGGGCGCGGCTGGATCGGGATCACCCCGCGCGAGGCATTCCAGACAGCGGATATCCAGATCACGCCATTGGTGCCGGCGTGGCTCTTCCTGCTGCTGGCCGCAATGTTGAGCGTGGGGGCTTGGCTGCGCGAAGGGCGGCGTTAATCGTTCATCAGCACGTTGCGCGGCAATGACGTGAATTCGCGCGACCAGATGATCCATGCAACCACCGCCGTCGCCGCGACCAGCGCGCCGGGCCCGGCAAGCCAGGCCAAGGCGGCCAGTGCGAAATACATCGACCGCAGACCGCGGTTGAAATTCAGCGCCGCGCGGATGTTAAGCTCTGCTGCCTGTGCCGCGCGCGGATAAGCGATGGGGTCGGCGGGATCGTTCGGGACCGAGGCCATGACGACAGCGCAATAGCCGAACACGCGGTTGGACCAGACGAATTTCAGAAAACCGTTGGTCAGGAACAGCGCGACCAGCGCCAGTTTCAACTGCCAGATCAGGACGGGGACCTGCGTATCGGTCACCTCTGCCGC
>DAISXL010000107.1:0-3302 GCA_036825855.1 Yoonia sp. | reverse complement strand
GATTGCGTGATCCTTGGCGTCGCGCGCATGACGCAGGTGATCGAGACGAATTACCCCGACCGCTATATTCGCGTCCAGACCGGCCGCACCAACCTGTCGGTCACCGGCGCTGTCGAGGCGGATGGTTTTTTCTATGCCCCCGACCCCAGCAGCCAGCTTGCCTGTGCCATCGCGGGCAATATCGCGATGAATTCGGGTGGCGCGCATTGCCTGAAATACGGTGTCACCACGAACAACCTGCTGGGTGTGACGCTGGTCACGATGGACGGCACGGTGATGGAAATCGGCGGGGCACATATGGATGCGGGCGGGCTTGATCTGCTGGGCGTGATCTGCGGATCGGAAGGGCAGTTGGGTGTGGTGACCGAAGCCACCCTGCGCATTCTGCCGAAACCCGAAGGCGCGCGGCCTGTTCTGATGGGCTATGACAGTTCCGAAGTCGCGGGTCAGGTCGTGACCGACATCATCAAGGCGGGCATCCTGCCCGTCGCCATCGAATTCATGGACCGTCCCTGCATCGAGGCGACCGAGGCTTTCGCCAAGGCCGGCTATCCGATCTGCGAGGCGCTGCTGATCGTCGAGGTCGAAGGATCGCCCGCCGAGATTGACGCACAGCTGTCGCTGATCATGGACATCGCGCGCAGCCACAACCCGGTGGAACTGCGCGAGGCAAAAGACGCCGCCGAGGCGGGCCGCATCTGGCTGGGCCGCAAATCGGCCTTTGGGGCGATGGGGCAGATCAACGACTACATGTGTCTGGATGGCACGATCCCCGTATCGGCGCTGCCCTATGTGCTGCGGCGCATCGGCGAGATGTCCAAGGAATACGGATTGAACGTGGGCAATGTGTTCCATGCGGGCGATGGCAACATGCACCCGCTGATCCTGTTTGATGCCAACAAACCGGGCGATCTGGAACTGTGCGAGGCGTTCGGTGCCGATATCCTGCGGCTGTGCGTCGAGGTCGGCGGTTGTCTGACCGGCGAACATGGCGTGGGGATCGAAAAGCGCGACCTGATGCATGTGCAATTCGCCCCCGCCGATCTGGAAGCACAGATGGCGGTCAAGGATGTGTTCGATCCGGCGTGGCTGCTGAATGCGGCGAAGGTGTTTCCGCTGGATAGCTCTGCGCCCCGGCGCGCCGCTTGAGGGGGCTTTGCCCCCGCCCCGGACGCTGTCCGGGACTCCCCCAGGATATTTGTGCTCGGAAGATGATATGAGACCAGAGACGGAAGAGGCGCTGGCGCAGATGATTCAGGCGGCAGATGGTCCGCTGCGGATCGTGGGCGGCGGCACGCGGCCTATCGGACGCACGACCGGGACTGCTTTGTCGCTGGCGGGCATGACGGGGATCACGCTCTATGAACCCGGCGCGCTGACGCTGGTGGCCAAGGCGGGCACGCCTTTGGCCGAAGTGCAGGCGCGGCTGGCGGCGGAAAACCAGCGGCTCGCGTTTGAACCGATGGATCACCGTGCGCTGCTTGGCACGAGCGGAGAGCCGACCATCGGCGGGATGGTCGCCGCCAATGTGTCAGGGCCACGGCGGATTGCCGTAGGGGCCTGCCGCGATTTCATGCTGGGCGTGCGGTTTGTCGATGGTGCGGGCAATGTGATCAAGAACGGCGGCCGCGTGATGAAGAACGTCACCGGCTATGATCTGGTCAAGCTGCTGACAGGGTCCTATGGCACCTTGGGCGTGCTGACCGAAGTGTCGCTGAAGGTGCTGCCCGATGTGGAAACGCAGGCGACCTTGGTGCTTGACGGGCTGGATGACGCGACTGCCGTGGCCGCGATGGCGGCGGCCATGTCCTCGCCTTTCGAGGTGACGGGGGCAGCGCATGATCCCGCAGCGGGGCGCACGCTCTTGCGGCTGGAAGGATTCGCCGCCTCGGTCGCGTATCGTGCGCAGGCGCTGGCGGGGGGTCTCGCGCCGTTTGGCACGGTCACGGTGCTCGATGATCCGTCGCAGGGGGCAGCAATCTGGGCCGCAATCCGCGATGTGACCGCCTTTGCCGGACAAACGGGCTGCGTCTGGCGGTTGTCGGTCAAGGCGTCGGATGCGCCTGCGCTGGTGGCCAGGGCGGGTGCGCGGGCGGTGATCTACGACTGGGCGGGCGGGTTGGTCTGGCTGCTGGCTGATGGCGATCTGCGCGCGAGGCTCGGGGATTTTGCGGGTCATGCCACGCTGATCCGCGGGCAGGCGGAGGTGCCGGTGTTCCAGCCGGAACCGGCCCCTGTTGCGGCATTGACCGCAGGGCTGCGCGCGAAATTCGATCCGCGCGGGATCTTCAATTCTGGGATGATGGGCTGATGCAGACGACATTCACACCTGAACAGTTGCAGGACCCCGGCACGGCGCGGGCCAACCAGATCCTGCGGACCTGCGTGCATTGCGGGTTCTGCACGGCGACCTGCCCGACCTATCAGATCCTTGGCGACGAATTGGACAGCCCGCGCGGGCGGATTTATTTGATCAAGGACATGCTGGAAAACGAGCGTGTGCCTGACGCCAAGACCGTCAAGCATATCGACCGCTGCCTGTCCTGCCTTGCCTGCATGACCACCTGCCCGTCGGGGGTGCATTACATGCATCTGGTCGATCATGCCCGCGCCTATATCGAAAAGAACTATGACCGGCCGTGGTCGGACCGCGCCTTGCGCTGGATCCTGGCGCAGGTGCTGCCCTATCCGATGCGGTTCCGGCTGGCGCTGCTGGGGGCCAAGATCGGACGACCCTTTGCACGGTTCATGCCCGATCCGCGCCTGCGCGCGATGCTGGAGATGGCGCCGCGCACGATCCCACCCGTCAGCCGCAACGACGATCCGCAGACCTTTGCGGTGGCTGATAAAAAGATGCGTGTCGCACTGATGACGGGCTGTGCGCAAAAGGCGCTGAACACCGATATCAACGATGCCACGATCCGCGTGCTGACCCGCTTTGGGGCCGAGGTTGTCGTGGCGAAGGGTGCGGGCTGTTGCGGGGCGCTGACCCATCACATGGGCAAGGAAAAGGAAAGCCATGCGGCCGCCGCCGCCAATATCCGCGCCTGGGTGCGCGAGATGGATGAGGGGGGCTTGGATGCCATCGTCATCAACACCTCGGGCTGCGGAACGACGGTCAAGGATTACGGACATATGTTCCGCAATGACCCACTGGCCGCCGATGCCGCGCGCGTTGCCGCCATCGCGATGGATGTGTCTGAAGTGCTGATGAAACTCGACCTGCCAGTGGGTGCCGACAAAGGCACCAAGGTCGCCTATCATGCCGCCTGTTCGCTGCAGCATGGCCAGAAGATCAAGAC
>DAISXL010000106.1:0-8086 GCA_036825855.1 Yoonia sp. | reverse complement strand
CATTACGAATGACGTGCTCTACCAGCTGAGCTACAGCGGCGTACCGGGGCGGGTGATAGCATCCTGATCCTGCCCCGAAAAGCGCTATTTTACCTCGTCGATGATTGTCTCGGCGTCATCGGGCAAGGGGTCTTCCGTGCGCGGATGCGGCCCCACGATCAGCGGCAGCATCTCGGCGCTTGCGGGCATTGCAACTTCGCCAGCTGGGGGGCGTTTCCACGACAGCGTGTCGAATGCATTGCAATTCTGGCACACGGGGCCCCACTGCGGATGGATATGCTGGCAATTGTCGCAAATCCATTGCGGACCGCGCGGCGCGGTCAGGGCGCGCGTCAGCCAGCCGCGCACGACGGAATCATCGGACCCGTTGCCGCGTTCGATGGCGGCCATCAGGGTCAGGCTGCGCGCGGTCGGATCGGTTTCGACCAGTTCGGCGATATCGCGGCGTGCGGATGGAAAATCCTCGGCGGCGATATGCAGTTCCGCCATCAGCATCCGCGATTCCGGATGGTCGGGGGTCGCCTTGATCAGGGTGCGGAACCGTTTCAGCCGCGCGTCGGGTGTTTCGTCGGGGACGATTTCGGCAAAGGCCGTGGCAAGATCGGGGTGCGGATGCGCCGTCCACGTCTTGACCAGAACGCGGCTGGCATAGCGGGCGTTGCCTTGGGCGATATAGCTGCGCGCGGCCATCACGGCGGCGGGGATCAGGTCGGGCGACAGGCGGTTCGCCTCGATCGCGGCTTCGCGGGCTTCGATGGAATTGCCGTCGTCCAGGATGTCGCGCGCCTCTGATAGGGCCAGCACGGCGTCGCGGCGTTTATGCACATCGCGCGGCAAGGTCCCCGATCTGAGCTTGGCGCCCAGCGTTTCGCGCGCGCCTTTCCAGTCGGCCTTGTCCGCCTGCAACCGCAACAGCACATCCTGCGTTTCGGCATGTTTGGGTTTCAGCGCAAAGGCCTTTTTCGCCAGCTTGAGCGCGAGTTCGGTGTCACCTTCGGCCAGTTTCTGTTTCATGATACCGCGCACCCCGACAAACCGGGTGCGGTCATCGGCCAGCAGTTTCTTGTAGGTCTCTTCGGCCTTGCGGCGGTCGCCGGTCATTTCCGCGGCCTGTGCCGTCAGCAGATTGGTCAGCTGCGGCTGGTTGAGGTATTTTTCCGCCCGCGCGGCCTTGGTCATGGCCAGATGCCCCTCGCCCGAGGCGAGCGCCATCATGCCTTCGGACAGCGCCTCGTATCCCTTGCGTTCGCGATTGCGGTCGAAATAGCGCGAAATCGCGGTCTCGTCCCCGTTCAGGAAATGATAGGTCGCGACCAGAAACGCAAGCAGGCGCAGGGACAGCCAGACAAGGGCAACCAGTCCCGCCAGCAGGAACACCATTTCCAGCGTCGTCAGCGTGAATTCGATCCCCGCGACGGCGATGATCGCCCCGCCATCGACATCATAAAGCATCGTCGCGCCATAGGTCAGCGCCGTGACGGTCAGGATGAAAGCGGTGATTTTAATCAATGACCAGAGCATATGTGTCGCTTTCAATTCTCACTCAGGGATGTGGCAAGCAGGTCGATGGCCGCCATCGCATCGGCACGCGCTTCGGCCAAGGCCAGCCAGTCGGACAGTTCGGCGCGCGCCACCTCGGGCAGTTGCGCGATTTCGGCCAATGTGGCGTTCAACTGGCCGCCCCGCAATGCGGCTTGTGCGCGCGACAGGATTGCGTCGACATCGTCACCCTCGCGCGGGTTGACGGACCTGACCTGAAACTGGTTGCGCAGGAAAGCCCCGACGCCGGACCCATCCTCGCCCGCCACACCTTCGGCGCGGGCGGTCGTCAGGGCGGCGCGGGCATAGTCGGGGAAACTGTCCTGCAAGGCCACAAGTGTCGGCACACCGTCCTGCACGGCCAGCAAGGCCTCTGGCGCAGGCGCGCCCAGCACATCCTCCAGATCGCCAAGCGCCGCACCAATGGGCGCGCCGCTTTCCACCGCGGTCTGCAAACGCGCGAGCGCAGCACGCCCGGCGGCAGCACGGGCGGCAGCAGCGGCGTTTTCCTCGATCGCGGCGGCTTCGGCGCGGGCGGTGTCAAGCTCGGTGCGGGCCATGTCTGTCAGGTCGGTCAATTCAGCACGCAAGGCGGCGACCTCGGCCTCGAAGGCGGATGTGTCGACATCGCCAGATGCCCCGATTGCCACACCGGCGGGTCTGTCTTCAAGCGTTGCAATTCGGTCTTCCAGCGCCGCTACAGTTGCGGAAAGGTCGTCTTGCAAGGCGGTTATTTGCGCCGCCAGATCGGCCTGACCGTCCTGCAGTGGCGCAAGGTCGACAGTTTCAAACCCGCTGACCTGCTGTTGCAAGGCGTCGATCCGGGCAGTCTGCGCGGCGAACTGGTCTTGCTGGTCGGTCTGGCCTGCCGGAATCGTCAGATTTGCCACGGCAAAACCGATGGCACCGGCCAGCAGACCACCCAGCAGCATCGGCACAAAGCCGCCACCCGACCGCGCGACTGGTGCCTTTTGTGGCGTCTCGACCGGCGCGGTCGCGGCTGGCGCTTCCGTCGTCACCGCAGGGGCGGGCGTCGGGGTGGGTTGCGGATGGACTTCGGGCGGGATCGGATCGGCAGGTGCGGCCAAGCTGGCTTGCGAATCGTCTGTGGCAGGGTCCGGCTGTGTGGTGGTGGCTTTGGGCCGTTTGGCAGGTTGTTTGACCATTTCACGCCCTTTTGTCGTTCACTTGCGCGCCTGGCGCGGTTACGGGCAGACTACCGGACCTGACACCCATGCTCAAGCAAGGGCGCTAGGTCGCCGGTTCTGCCACCGTGCTGAGCCGCTTCAGCGTTGCTGCGATCATGGCCTCGGCATCCGGTGTTGCCGCGACGGTCAGGCTCCGCACACCGATTGCGGCGGCGGCATTCTGCACGGCCGTGCTCATCACGATCAGATGCACCGGTGCTGAAAACGGGCTCTGGCTTTCGAGAATGGTGGCGGTGCGCGGGGAAAACAAGGGCAGGATCACAGGCGCGTCGCCTTGCAGCGCGTCAAAGGCATCATCGGTCAATGATTGGGCAATCTGGTCATAGGCAATCACGTCGATGCAACCGATCCCGACGCTGGTCAGCTTTTCGGAAATGCCGCCACGGGTATGGACGCCGTGCAGATGTGCCAACTGGCCATGCGGGCGGCGGCTGATGATCTTGTCTGCAAGGCGCGCCGCGTCGCCCGGCCCTGCAATGGCGTCGAAACCTGCCTCGGCGGCCAGTTGCGCTGTCTTGTCGCCCACGCACCAGGCGGGCAGACCGCGCGGCAGCCCCGCAGAGCGCGAGGCCGCAACACCATGGGCAGAGGTAAAGATGACACCCCCCACCCCAGTCAGATTGGCGGTGATCGGCACCGGCACGATCTGCAACAGCGGCGACAGGATGATCCGCAGCGCCCCCGCCCAGCGCGCCGCGATTTCGGCGGCAAAGGCCTCGGCCTGCGGGGCCGGGCGGGTCAGGATCAGCACAGGTGTCATCGGGATCCCATTGTTTGCAGTCGGGTGCAGTGTTACCTGCGTCAGACAAACACGCAACAGGATCAATGCATGACACGCGCGCTGACCGTTCTTGGCATCGAAAGCAGCTGCGACGATACCGCCGCCGCCGTGGTGCGCGGGCATGACGTGCTGTCGTCAGTTGTTTACGGCCAGACCGCGCTGCACGCCGATTTCGGCGGTGTCGTCCCCGAGGTCGCAGCCCGCGCCCATGCCGAAAAGCTGGATCATTGCATCGAAGAGGCTTTGGCTGTTGCGGGCCTGCGCCTTGCCGACATGGACGCCATCGCCGTCACGGCAGGGCCGGGCCTGATCGGCGGGGTGCTGTCCGGTGTGATGTGCGCCAAAGGGCTGGCGGCGGCGACGGGCTTGCCGCTGATCGGTGTCAACCATTTGGCAGGGCATGCCCTGACGCCACGCCTGACGGACCGCGTCACCTATCCCTATCTGATGCTGCTGGTGTCGGGCGGGCATTGCCAGTTCCTGATCGTCGCGGGGCCGGATGACTATCACCGACTTGGCGGCACCATCGACGACGCCCCGGGCGAGGCATTTGACAAGACCGCGCGCATCCTTGGCCTGTCGCAGCCGGGGGGGCCTGCCGTTGAAACCGCAGGGGCGGATGGCGATCCGCGTGCGTTCGACCTGCCGCGCCCCTTGCTGAACCAGCCGGGCTGCGACATGTCGTTTTCCGGCCTGAAGACCGCGATGCTGCGCGCACGCGACGGGGTGGTCGCCGCCAAGGGCGGGCTGACGCGACAGGATCAGGCGGATCTGAGCGCGTCTTTCCAAGCCGCCATCGCCGATGTGCTGGTCGAAAAAACGCGCCGTGCGCTGGCGGTCTATCTGGCGATGAAACCGGTCCGCCCTTGCTTTGCCATCGCAGGCGGGGTCGCCGCGAACCAGACGATCAGAGGCCGGTTGATGCAGCTTTGCGCTGGATTAGACACTGATTTCGTCGCGCCTCCCTTGGCGCTATGCACCGACAACGCCGCCATGATCGCCTATGCGGGGGCGGAATTGCTGGGGCTTGGGCAGCGCGATGATCTGACCTTGTCGGCCCGTCCGCGCTGGCCGTTGGACAAAACAGCCGCCCCGATGCTGGGGTCCGGCAAGAAAGGGGCCAAGGCATGACCATAGGGATTGCAGGCGCAGGGGCGTTTGGAACGGCCTTGGCGGTGGCTTTGGCACGCGACGGGCGCGATGTGCAGCTCTGGGCGCGGGATGCCGCGGCGGTGGCGCTGATGCAAGATAGCCGCAAAAACGCACGGTTGCCCGGCGTCATACTGCCGGACACTCTCGCGATTTCCGCAGCGTTAGAGCCGCTTTTTGCCAGCGACACCCTGCTTTTGGCGATCCCCGCGCAAGCGCTGACCCCGTTTCTGCAAGCGCATGGCGGGCGGTTGTCGGGCAAGGCGCTGGTCGCCTGCTGCAAGGGCATCGACCTTGGCCGCATGACAGGCCCCGCCAGCACGATCCGCGATCTGGTGCCGGATGCGCAGGCCGCGATCCTGACCGGACCCAGCTTTGCCGCCGATATCGCGCGCGGCTTGCCCACGGCGCTGACCATCGCCTGTGCGGATGACGTCACGGGCGCCGCGCTGCAACACCTGCTGTCCACCCCGACCTTGCGGCTGTACCGCACGACCGACGTCACCGGCGCGGAACTGGGTGGCGCGTTGAAAAACGTGATTGCGATTGCGGCGGGCGTCACGATTGGCGCGGGGCTGGGCGATAGCGCGCGGGCCGCTCTTATCACGCGGGGTTTCGCGGAAATACAGCGGCTGGTCACGCAACTGGGCGGACAGGCCGAGACCTTGGGCGGATTGTCCGGCCTTGGCGATCTGGTGCTGACCTGCACGTCCGATCAATCGCGCAATTACCGCTACGGGATGGCGTTGGGGTCTGGACAGGATTTCGACACCAGCACCACCGTCGAAGGCGCCGCCACCGCCCGCGCGCTGCGGCAACTGGCGCTTGATCTGGACATCGACCTGCCGATATGCACGGTTGTCGCTGACCTGACGACGGGTCGGACCGATGTGAAAACCGCGCTGCACGCCCTGCTGTCGCGCCCTTTGAAAGAAGAATAGATGCGTTTCGCCCTGCTTGCCAAAGACAAACCCGGTGCTCTGCAAACCCGGATGGACAACCGCGAGGCGCATCTGGCCTATGTCGCCGACACCGGCGTCGTCGAAATCGCAGGACCGATCCTGGATGCGGACGGGCAGATGTGCGGATCGCTGATCATCCTTGAGGTGGCCGACCTTGCCGCAGCGCAGGATTGGGCCGCCAACGACCCCTATGCCAAGGCGGGCCTGTTCGGGGATGTCACGCTAAGCGCTTGGAAAAAGGTCATCGGCTGATGGCCTATTGGCTGTTCAAATCCGAACCCGATGTCTGGGGCTGGGACCACCAGACAGCCAAAGGTGCCGCGGGCGAGGAATGGGGCGGCGTGCGCAACTATCAGGCGCGCAACAACATGCGGGCGATGAAGATCGGCGATTTGGGGTTCTTTTACCATTCGCGGACCGGATTGGAGATTGTCGGCATCGTCGAGGTCTGCGCCGAAAGCCATCCTGACAGCACGACAGACGATGCGCGCTGGGATTGCGTCGATATCCGCGCCGTGCGCCCGTTCACCAGACCGGTGACGCTGGACCAGATCAAGCAGAACCCGCAGCTGGCGGATATGGTGCTGGTCAACAATTCGCGCCTGTCGGTGCAGCCCGTGACCGCAGAGCAATGGCAAATTATCTGCGAGATGGGCGACACACTGCCCTGATCCATGCAAAAGAGGGCCCGGCCTGCGCCGAACCCTCTTTCACCCCGCGTGCTCCCTGGCCACCACACGCAATCGAATATCAGGTCCGGCCATACTGGCCATATCCCGACATACCACGATACGGCGGGCGCGCCAAAGGCAATGCCCCGATCATTTAAATCGATTTTTACCCGTAGACGGCGTCTTTGCCGAAATGCTTGGTCAGCATGTAATAGACGACCGCGCGGTATTTGTTCCGCTCGGACTTGCCATAGGTCTCCATCACGGCGTTGATGGCCGTGTCGAGTTCGGGGCTGTCCTTCAAGCCCAGCTTCTTGATCAGAAAGTTGTTCTTGACGGTCGCGATCTCGGCAGGCTGCGACGCGGCGACCGTGGCGGAATCCGCGTCATAGATCGCGGGACCGCATCCGATTGTCACCTTGGTCAGCAGGTCCATGTCCGGCGTCATGCCGCATTTGTTCTTGAGATCATCAGCATATTTCGCGATCAAATCGTCTCTTTTACCCATCATTCTGTCCCTTTTGATATTTTTGACGCCTACCGTATCCATGGCCAAGCTGCGCGCAGGTTAAGGTAGCCGCCGTCAATCGGTAAAGAAAAAATGGCAACTTTGCGTCAATATTTCGCCTTTTTCAAAGCGCGCATGGCGAGGTCAGCGGCACAGGCCCCAACCCACCGATTGCAGATGAAAGTGGTCCGCGTGTAACGCATTGTAATCAGGTGACAATGTCAGGCTGAACCAGTCGCAGGCCCCGTCGCGTGCCGCGCGCAGGAAGGCCGCCGTCGCATCCGTATCGGTCCAGTCGTCCAGCAACCGGATCCGGCGGCCGTCCGACAGGGTAAAACCTGCGATATCCACGGCATTGGCGGTCGCATGTGTGCTCATCCGCGCGGTCGGGCCGGCCGTGGTGCGCAGGGCGCGGCAATTATAGCTGCCGATATGGTCGATCGTGCTGACCTCCGCCCCCAGCAGATCGCGCGCATCGGGTTGCAGGCTGTGGCGTTCCCACATCGCCATGCGCAGGGCTATAGCGCAGCGGGTTTCCAACGGCGCGACGCGCGCCCCGCCGACACCTGTCAGATTGACCCGTCCGCGGATATGGCATTGGTCTGTCGCGACAAAATCGTCTGCGGCCACAAAGGCCGCAGCCCCGTCAAGCGCGGCAAGGCAGGTGTCGATCCCGGCAGTGGCGCGCGTCAGTTTCCATCCGGTGATCGGGGTGACAGGATCGCTGACGCGCAAGGGCTGCACTGGGTTCCATGCGGCGGGCAGCGGGGTTTGCGGATGCATCAGCGCCTGATAGCCCCCAACCCCGAGAGCGCCCAGAACGACAAGCGCCGCAATCCCGCGCAGGGCGGAAAAGCGGCGCTTTTTCGGTTTCTCATCCGGTTCGCTGTCTTTGGCCGCCATCGCCTGACGTCGGGCGTGGCGCATCAGTAGCGATAGTGTTCCGGCTTGAACGGCCCTTCGACGGTGACGCCGATATAATCCGCCTGATCCTTGCGCAGTTCGGTCAGCTTCACGCCGATCCGCTTGAGGTGCAGGCGCGCGACCTTTTCATCCAGTGCCTTGGGCAGGATATAGACGCCGGGCTGGTAATCCTCGCCTTTGGTCCACAGTTCGATCTGCGCCAGCACCTGATTGGTGAACGACGCCGACATCACGAACGACGGGTGGCCGGTCGCGTTGCCAAGGTTCAGCAGGCGCCCTTCGGACAGCAGGATCAAGCGGTTGCCGGACGGCATCTCGATCATGTCGACCTGTTCCTTGATGTT
>DAISXL010000105.1:0-8105 GCA_036825855.1 Yoonia sp. | reverse complement strand
GGCACATGGCATGGCGTGCTGACGCCGCTTGCGGGTCCGGGGCTGTTCGCGGTGATCGACCGGATCGGCGAAGGAGCCAATCTGGAAGAACACCACTTCCCCGTGCCTTACCGGATCATTCCCTAGAAATCGACGATTGTCGCCACACCTTTGGCAACCGCCAGATCAACCACGGCAGAGGCGACCGCCAGATCCTGCAAACCGACGCCCGTCCCGTCGAAAACGGTGATCTCGTCGGCGCTGGTGCGGCCTGGATGGGTCCCGTTCACCACGGCGCCCATCTCGTGAATGGCGCTTTGGGCGATGATCCCTGCGGCAACGGCATGCTGCGCCTCGCCGATGGTCACGGATTGTGCGATCTCGTCGGTAAAGACCGTCGCGCGGCCAAAGATCGCCGCGTCCAATTCCTGCTTGCCCTTTGTGTCAGTCCCCATGCAGGCGATATGCGTGCCGGGGCGCACATGGGCATCCAGCAGGGACGGCGCATGCGCAGAGGTGATGGAGATGATGACGTCGGCCTCTGCCCCCAGCCTGTCAAGGCTGACCGCCTCGAAAGGCAGATCAAGCTCTGCGGCGACAGCGGCAAGGCGCGCCAGCATTTCGGGATGGTAATTCCAGCCGATGATCCGCTCGAAGGCGCGCTGTTCCACGGCGGCACGCAGCTGGAACACCGATTGATGACCCGCGCCGATCATGCCCAGCACGCGGGCATCCTTGCGCGCCAGATGGTTGATCGACACCGCCGATGCCGCCGCCGTGCGCAGCGCGGTCAACAGATTGCCACCGACGGTGGCACGGCACTTGCCGGTATCGGCATCGAACAGGAACACGGTGGATTGATGGTTGGTCAGGCCCTTCGCCTCGTTGCCGGGCCAATAGCCGCCCGATTTCAGCCCGAGCGCCAGCCCGTCCCGGTCGAACCCCGATTTGAACCCGTAAAGCGCATCGGCATGGCCGATCGCCTCGCGGATCACCGGAAAATTATAGGCGCTGCCCTTGGACATCGACGCAAACACCTGTTCGACCGCGCGATACGCATCGGCGCGGGTCATCAGGCCAGCGATCTCTTTTTCGGGGACAATGATCATGCAGCACCTCTTGCGCCGGCGTGCGGCTGCGCCCCCGGCTTCTTTTTTCCAAAAATACTCCCCGCCGGGAGGCGGCCTACGTCAGTAGGCCTTCCCCCTTGCGGAGACCGGCCAGACCACTTCGACCTTGCCGCCACGCACCCCGACATACCAGTCGTGGACGTTGCAGGTCGGGTCGCAATGACCGGGGACCAGTTTCAGACGATCATTGACCTTCAGCACACCGTGGGGGTCCGCGACAACGCCATGCTCGTCCGAACATTTGACGTATTTCACATCATCGCGGCCATAGATCAGCGGCAGGCCGCTATCGACCGACTGCACTTTTAGCCCTGCATCGACGATGGCCTTGTCCGCCTTGGCGTGGCTCATCACGGAAGTCAGGATGAACAGCGCGTTTTCCCATTCGCCCTTGTCGATCCGCTTGCCATCCTTGTCGAGGATGCGCCCGTAATCTGCATCCATGAAAGCATAGGACCCGCATTGCAATTCGTTGAACACGCCAGACGCGCTCTCGAAGTAATAGGACCCCGTGCCGCCGCCGCCGACGATATCGCTCTCGATGCCTTCGGCCTTCAGCAGGTCCAGCGTTTCGCGCACCTGATCGATGGCGATCTGCGTCTTGGCCTGCCGCTCGTTGTATGAATCGAGATGCTGCATCGCCCCCTGATAGGCCTGAATGCCTGCATATTTCAGCCCCGGCGCGGCGTCGATCGCCTTGGCAAGCTCCACCACAGGCGCGCCATATTGCACTCCGCAACGGCCCGCACCCACGTCGATTTCGACCAGACATTCGATCTGCGTGCCGTGCTTGACCGCCGCGGCCGACAGGTCGGCCACATTGGCGATGTCATCGACGCAGCAGATCGTGCGCGCGCCGAGCTTGGGGATACGCGCCAGACGGTCGATCTTGGCCGGATGACGGACCTGATTGCTGACCAGCACGTCCTTGATGCCGCCACGGGCAAACACCTCGGCCTCGCTCACTTTCTGGCAGCAGACACCAACCGACCCGCCCAGTTTTTCCTGCAACAAGGCCACATCGACAGATTTATGCATCTTGCCATGCACGCGGTGGCGCATGCCGTGGGATTTGGCAAAATCGCCCATCTTCTTGATGTTGCGTTCCAGCGCGTCCAGATCCAGCACCAGACAGGGGGTCTGGATATCGGCCTCGTCCATGCCCGGCAGGGCGGGGATGTCGTAGCCGACCTCGAGGTTCTTCAGGTTGCTCATATCGTTCATAGTGTCCTCCCTACGCCTTACATCCAAGGCAGTTTATCCAGATCGACATTGCCGCCGGTGATGATGACACCGACACGCTTGCCTTTGAAAAAGTCGCGGTTCTTGATGATCGTGGCCAGTGGCACGGCACAGCTTGGCTCCATCACGATCTTCATGCGTTCCCATGTCAGTTTCATCGCGGCGATGATTTCCGTCTCTGACGCGGTGAAGATATCGGTCACATGGTTGCTGACGAAATGCCACGTCAGGTCTTTCAGCGGCACTTTCAACCCGTCCGCAATCGTCACCGGCGCGTCATCGGCGATGATATGGCCTGCCTTGAAACTGCGATAGGCATCATCGGCCTGTTCTGGCTCGGATGCGATGATCTGCACCTCGGGTGCGATATGCGACAGGGTCAGACAGGTGCCGGAAATCATGCCGCCCCCGCCGATGGGCGCGACCATCATGTCCAGACCGTCCGTCTGTTCCATGAATTCGCGGCTGCAGGTGCCCTGGCCCGCGATCACGCGGGGGTCGTTATAGGGATGCACGAAATCGCCACCCGTGCGGGCCTGCACCTGCGCAAACACCTCCTCGCGCGATGTGGTGGATGGTTCGCATTCCGTGATGATCCCGCCATAGCCGCGCACGGCGGCCTTTTTCGCGTCAGGTGCCGTGCGTGGCATGACGACGTGGCAGGGGATACCCCGCCGCCCTGCGGCATAGGACAGCGACAGCGCGTGGTTCCCCGATGAATGGGTGCAGACGCCTTTGGCAGCATCGGCATCGGACAAGCCGAAGACGGCGTTGGACGCACCGCGCACTTTGAATGCACCCGCTTTCTGAAAGTTCTCGCATTTGAAGAACAGTTGCGCGCCGATCAAATCATCCAGATAGCTGGATGTCAGGACGGGCGTGCGGTGGATATAGGGCTTGATCCGGTCGTGGGCTGTGATCACGTCGTCATAGGTCGGGATATACATATCGAGGTCTTTCATCACGCTGCGTTCTTCAATGCCTGTCCGGTCGTGCGGCGATAATGCTCCTGCGCCGCGGCCACACCGGAGCCCAGTTTGATATCCAGCCCCAGATCGACCATGCACATTTCTGCCGTGGCGATGCCGGACAGCGCCATGACATCGGTCATGCTGCCCAGATGGCCGATGCGAAATACCTTGCCCGCAACCTCGCCCAATCCGGTCCCGAAGGCCACGCCATAAGCGCTGGCCGCATGGTTGACGATCTGCGTGGCGTTGAACCCTGCGGGCGTCCTGATCGCGCTGACGGTGTCGGAATAAAGGTCCGGTGTCGCCGCGCACAGCTCCAGCCCCCAGCCATGCACCGCCGCACGGATGCCGCTGGCGATCCGGGTGTGGCGGGCAAAGACGTTTTCCAACCCCTCACGCAGCAGCATGTCGGAGGCGAGCAGCAAGCCGTTCATCAACCCCACAGGCGGCGTATAGGGAAAGGCGCTGTTGTCATAGCCTTTCGCCATATCGTTCACGTCGAAAAAGGTGCGCGGCAGCTCGGCCGTCTTTGTCGCCGCCCGCGCCTTGGCGCTGAACCCAAGGATCGCCAGACCCGCAGGCAGCATGAAGCCCTTTTGCGATCCGGTCACGGCGATATCGACGCCCCATTCGTCAAAACGGAAATCCATCGACCCGATGGAACTGACCCCATCGACGAACAACAGCGCAGGGTGATCAGCCGCATCCAGTGCCGCACGCACGGCGGCGATGTCGGATTTCACGCCCGTTGCGGTTTCGTTATGCGTGGCCAGCACCGCCTTGATCTTGTGGGCTTTGTCAGCCGCCAGCGCCTCAGCATAGCGGTCGGCAGGCAGGCCGTGACCCCACGGGGTTTCCACGATCTGCACGTCCAAACCGTGGCGCTGGCACATGTCGATCCAGCGGTGGCTGAACATCCCGTTGCGCGCGGCCAGCACTTTGTCACCGGGGGACAGCGTGTTGGTGATCGCGGTTTCCCAGCCGCCGGTGCCGGTGGATGGAAAGATGAACACATCGGCGCTGTCCGATTTCAGCACCTTTTGCACATTGGCGCGGGCAGGGTGCAGGATCTGCCCGAACAAGGGCGAGCGGTGGTCGATCGTCGGCATGTCGCAGGCTTTGCGGATCACCTCGGGGATGTTCGTCGGGCCGGGGATAAAAACCGGATTCTGAAAACTCATCGCCTATCCTCCATTAGGGTTGCCACCGTTTTCGCAGAACCTGCGCTGCGGCTCAATTTTTTTGAAAAACGGCTGTCCGGTCGCCTGTTTCGTGGAAAAACAAGCGTTGCCATACGGTTACGTTTTTCATATGATGAAAATAGATTTCAGAAAGTTTCGCACTTGCAGCATGATGCCCGCAAAACCCGTGGTCGCCCCAAGGCGTGGGACGACAAGGCGGCCCAGAACACGGTCAAATCGCTGGACCGCGCGCTCGAGGTATTGGTCGCGCTGGGCGAGATGCAGGGCGGCACGCTGTCGGAAATCGCCAGTCAGCTACGCCAGTCGCCCGCCACCGTCTATCGCGTGCTGACCACATTCCAAGGGCGCGGTTTCGTCGATTTCGACCGGCAAGCGCAGGTCTGGTCGATCGGTGCCGCCGCGTTCCTGACCGGATCGCAATTCCTGCGCCGCACGTCCTTGGTCGAACGCGCGCGGCCCATCATGCGCGACCTGATGGAAGCGACCGGCGAGACCGCCAATCTTGGCATCGAACGTGACGGCAAGGTGCTGTTTCTGGGGCAGGTCGAAACCCATGCGACGATCAGGGCGTTTTTCCCGCCTGGCACGGTGTCGGCGATGCATGCCTCCGGTATCGGCAAGGCGCTGCTTGCGCATATGGACGACGCACGCCAGCGGCGGGTGCTGGCAGCGGGCAAGTTGGAACAATTCACGCCGCATACGCTGACCGAACCCGAGGCGATGATCGCCGATCTGCATGCGGCCCGCGCGCGCGGCTATGCTTTTGATGGCGAGGAACGCAATCTGGGCATGCGCTGCATCGCTGCGACCGTGCATGATGTGTCGGGTGACGCAGTCGCGGGTCTGTCCGTGTCCGGCCCCACCAGCCGGATCACCGACGACAAGATCGACCCGCTGGCGCAGGCCGTGACCGAGGCCGCAGCCCGCCTGACAGCCGCTATCGGCGGCGCACCGCGCTAGGCGGGGAACCAGTGCCGCGTGCGATTGGCGAACCAGACAAGCGTCAGCATCACCGGCACTTCGACCAGCACTCCGACGACGGTGACAAGGGCCGCGATGGAGTTCAGGCCAAACAGCCCGATGGCGACCGCAACCGCCAGTTCAAAGAAATTCGATGTCCCGATCAGCGCACAGGGGGCCGCCACATTATGCGGCACCCGCCACGCCTTGGCCGCCCAATAGGCCACAGCGAACATGCCATAGGACTGGATCAGCAAAGGCACCGCGATCAGCAGGATGATAAAAGGCTGGGACAGGATCACCTCTCCCTGAAAGCCGAACAGCAGCACGACGGTCGCCAATAGGCCGATGATCGAAAACGGTTTTACCTTTGTTGTAAAGCCCGCGACGATAATGGCCGCGTCACTGCGCCCGCGCGTCAGCCAGACCCGCGTCAGGATACCCGCCGCGAGCGGGATCACGACGTAAAGGACGACCGACAGCACCAGCGTTTCCCACGGCACGGTGATATCCGTCACCCCCAGCAGCAGCGCCACGATGGGCGCATAGGCAAAGACCATGATCGCGTCGTTCAGCGACACTTGGGCCAGCGTATAGTTCGGATCGCCCTTGGTCAGTTGTGACCAAACGAACACCATCGCTGTGCAAGGCGCCGCCCCCAGCAGGATCAGCCCCGCGATATACTGGCCCGATGTGCCGGGTTCGATGAAGGGCGCAAAGACATAGTCGAAAAACAAGACCCCAAGGAGGGCCATCGTGAAAGGCTTGATCAGCCAATTCACCGCCAGCGTGATGATCATGCCTTTGGGCCGTTCATGCACCCGCGCCAGTGACGCGAAATCGACCGCCACCATCATCGGATAGACCATCGCCCAGATCAGCACGGCCACGACGAAATTGACCGATCCGTATTCGAGCGATGCAAGGAAACGGACCGTATCTGGCGCAATCTGGCCCAGACCCAGCCCCGCAATGATCGCCAGCGCAACCCAGATCGACAGATAGCGTTCGAATACCGGCATGGCAGAAGCCCTTTCACTGGTTGTGTCAGGCCTAGTCGTTCGCCGGGACAGGGTCAACGTTCCGACTCGGGCAGTGAACGGGGTGATTGCTGCGATGCAGCACCAGAGCAGCCCAATAATTGTGCAGGTGCCGCAATTGTCGGTTGATAAAGCGGCAGATGCTTCGCGCGACCACCGCCGTAGCAGGCCGCGATTGCACGCGCGCAGGTGCCAGAGAATGTTGGCGTTACTTAACGTTTACAAAGCATGTCCGGCAACATGATCCTCCCAGACCCGATGCCGGACATGCGCAACATCACTGCTGCTGACCCAGGATATGGTTTGAATGGACCAATTATCAACACGACCCTTCCTGCGGGCCAGAGCACAACCGCTGGAGCCTTCTTCATGATTAGACAAACTTTATTATCGGCAGTCGCTGTCACTGCGCTGACCACCGCGGCCCACGCTCAGGCCGCATGCCCGATCAAGGTGGGTGTGCTGCACTCGCTTTCGGGCAGCATGGCGATTTCCGAAACCACACTGCGCGACGTGATGCAGATGCTGGTCGCCGAACAGAACGCC
Organism: Yoonia sp.; assembly: GCA_036825855.1. Lineage (GTDB taxonomy): Bacteria > Pseudomonadota > Alphaproteobacteria > Rhodobacterales > Rhodobacteraceae > Yoonia. Next base: position 1,035 of record DAISXL010000105.1, on the reverse strand, counting down.
CAGGGCGGTGTGCTGGGCTGCGAACTGGAAGCCGTGGTCGTCGACCCTGCATCCGACTGGCCGCTCTTCGCCGAACTGACCCGCCAGTTGCTCACCGTGGACGAGGTCGATGTGATCTTTGGCGCTTGGACTTCGGTTAGCCGCAAGGCGCTGCTGCCGGTGCTGGAAGAACTGAACGGTCTTTTCTTCTATCCGGTGCAATATGAAGGGCAGGAAAGCTCGCGCAACGTCTTCTACACGGGGGCCGCGCCAAACCAGCAGGCGATCCCCGCCGTTGATTATTTCATCGACGAACTGGGCGTGGAAAGCTTCGCGCTGCTTGGCACCGATTACGTCTATCCGCGCACCACGAACGCTATTCTGGAATCATATCTGCTGTCGAAAGGCATTGCGCCTGAAGATATCTTCGTCAACTACACCCCGTTCGGCCATGCCGACTGGTCGACCATCGTCTCTGACGTCGTCGCATTGGGTGCGGGCGGCAAGCAGGTCGGCGTGATCTCGACGATCAACGGCGATGCGAACGTGGGCTTCTACACCGAACTGGCCGCTCAAGGCGTCAGCGCCGATGATATCCCGGTCGTCGCGTTTTCGGTGGGTGAAGAGGAATTGTCGGGTCTCGACACATCCCGTCTGGTCGGCCATCTGGCGGCGTGGAACTATTTCATGTCCGCCGACACGCCTGAAAACGAAGCCTTCATCACAGCATGGCACGAATTCATCGGCAGCACCGACCGCGTGACCAACGACCCGATGGAAGCGCATTATATCGGCTTTAACATGTGGGTGAACGCGGTCGAAGCCGCTGGCACCACCGATGTCGATGCCGTGCGCGAGGCGATGTGGGGGCAGGAATTCCCGAACCTGACCGGCGGCATGGCCGTGATGAACGCCAACCACCACCTGTCCAAACCTGTGCTGATCGGTGAAATCCGGGCCGATGGTCAGTTCGACATCATCAGCCAGACACCGGAAGTCCCCGGCGAGGCATGGTCGCCTTTCCTGACCGAAAGCGCGACCTGGACCAGCGACTGG
>DAISXL010000104.1:0-8136 GCA_036825855.1 Yoonia sp. | reverse complement strand
TTCACGCCCCCGACAAGACCATCGCAGTGCCTGACCACAACGTGCCCACGACGCTTGACCGTGCCAATGGTGGGATGAATGAGGAATCGCGCATTCAGGTTGAGGCGCTGGATACAAACGCCAAGGATTTCGGGATCCATTACTATCCCGTGTCCGACGTGCGCCAAGGTATCGTCCATATCGTCGGCCCCGAACAGGGCTGGACATTGCCCGGCATGACCGTTGTTTGCGGCGACAGCCACACCGCAACGCATGGCGCGTTCGGCGCGCTGGCGCATGGCATCGGCACGTCCGAAGTGGAACATGTGCTGGCCACGCAGACGCTGATCCAGAAGAAATCCAAGAACATGAAGGTCGAAATCACCGGCAAGCTTGCCCCCGGTGTGACTGCCAAGGACATCACCCTGTCGATCATCGGTGCGACCGGCACCGCCGGCGGCAACGGCCATGTCATCGAATATTGCGGCGAAGCGATCCGTGATCTGAGCATGGAAGGGCGGATGACCGTCTGCAACATGGCCATCGAAGGCGGCGCGCGGGCAGGCATCATCGCGCCTGACGAAAAGACGTTCGCATACTGCAAAGGCCGCCCCCACGCCCCCAAAGGCGCGCAATGGGAAGCGGCTGTCGCCTATTGGAAGACCCTTTTCACCGACGAAGGCGCGCATTTCGACAAGGTCGTCACCCTGCGCGGCGAAGATATCGCGCCTGTCGTGACATGGGGCACCTCGCCCGAGGATGTGCTGCCGATCACCGCAACCGTGCCTGCGGCTGACAGTTTCACCGGCGGCAAGGTCGGGGCGGCGCAACGCTCGCTTGATTACATGGCGCTGACGCCGGGCACGAAGCTGACCGATATCACCATCGACACGGTGTTCATCGGGTCCTGCACCAATGGCCGGATCGAGGATCTGCGCGCTGCGGCCGCGATCCTGAAAGGCAAAAAGAAAAAAGACGGGCTGCGCGCCATGGTCGTTCCCGGGTCCGGTCTGGTCCGTGCGCAGGCCGAAGAGGAAGGTCTGGCGCAGATCTTCATCGATGCCGGTTTCGAATGGCGCCTTGCTGGCTGTTCGATGTGCCTTGCGATGAACCCCGACCAGCTTGCCCCCGGCGAACGCTGCGCGGCCACATCCAACCGCAACTTTGAAGGCCGCCAAGGCCGCGGCGGTCGCACCCACCTGATGTCGCCCGCGATGGCGGCGGCGGCGGCGATCACCGGAAAGCTGACGGATGTGCGGGAGATGATGTGATGTATGCAAATGGAAATATGATGAGCAAATCCTGCGCCGTGGCAGTCATGACATTTCTTGCTGCGTGTGGCAGCGCGTCCGACATTTCGGCAAGAAACGCCAATTATGTTGGCGTATCGCTGAAAGACAGCATGATGTCTGGGACTTACAACTCTGCTGCCTTTGATTCCCGTCTTATTCAAAACCAGATCAAGAGCTTGTGTGTCGATCAAGCCTTGGGTGGGTACTCAGAAGAACCGGGCGAGACCGGCCTTGTCGCGTTTTCCGCGAAGTGCGCGGAGGGGACGACTTTCAGACGGGCGTTCATGGAAATCGAGCGGATGCCCAACGGCAATTTCGCTGTCGAAGTTACGGGGTCGTAAATATGCAAAAGTTCACCAAACTTTCGGGCATCGCTGCCCCCATGCCGCTGGTCAATATCGACACCGATATGATCATCCCCAAGCAATTCCTGAAAACCATCAAACGCTCGGGGCTTGGCGTGCATCTGTTCGACGAGATGCGGCGTGATCAGGATGGCAACGAAATCGCCGATTTCGTGCTGAACCAGCCGCAATACCGCGATGCCCAGATCCTTGTCGCGGGCGAGAATTTCGGCTGCGGGTCCAGCCGGGAACATGCGCCTTGGGCGATTGCCGATTTCGGCATCACCTGCGTGATCGCACCGAGCTATGCCGACATCTTCTACAACAACTGTTTCAAGAACGGCATCCTGCCGATTACCCTGCCGCAGGACCAGGTCGATGTGCTGATGAAGGACGCCGAAAAAGGGTCGAACGCGCGGATCGAAGTCGACCTCGAGGCGCAGACGATCACCTCTTCGGATGGTGACGTGTTCCATTTCGAAGTGGACGCTTTCAAGAAACATTGCCTGCTCAACGGGCTCGACGATATCGGCCTGACGCTGGAAAAGGCCGATGCCATCACGGGTTACGAGGCAAGGGCAAGCGCCGAACGCCCTTGGGTCTGACCCTTTGACAACCGCAACAAAGCCGCATCCTCAGGTGCGGCTTTGTCGTTTTCGGCAGCCGTCAATGGTTGCAATCACGCACCAGTCCCGGCCTAAATCGGGAGCGGGGTTTTGTGATTGATCTGCTGCCCTTGCAGATCAGAGCCTGTTCAGGTCACATTCATCACTGGGGGCTGGAGACCGCGTTTTGCGCGCCGTTTCTGGCGAAAACACTGGTTGCAGGGCCAGCCTTGCGATCAAACGGGAGTGTTTGACGTGTTGTTACGACTGCCAGCAGCGATTGTGCGGGCGATTCTTGTCGTGATGCTGGTCATCATGCCATCGGCGTTCCTGCTGGGTGGCGGCAATGACGCAACGCAGGTCGTGGTGCTAGTGGCGATCTTTGCGGCGCTCTTTACCATCGTCGAATATAGTGCCGTCAGCCCCAGCCTAGTGGAATTCCGGGATGCACCGCCGTTCAACCGGATGCGGTTTTCGGCGCTGTTTGCGACGGTGCTGTGCCTGTCGGTGATCTTTCGCGGCTATGACAACCCATCCGAGATCACCGCAATGTTCGAAGCCAGCGGCGAAGCGATCGGCCGTGTCATCGACTTTCCCTATTCGCCCGTCAGGTTGATGGTGTTGACGATGCCCGATGGCGCTGACCCTGCCTTGCTGGACCGGATGCGCAATGCGGCAGGGCTCAGCTATCTGATCGCCTTGTTTTCAATCGTCTGGTTTATCGTCTTGTTGCGTCTGCAACGCTGGCCGCGGCGGGGTGGGGCGTTCAACGTCTGGGTCAACTTGCCCACCTTTGATCCGACGGCGGGCGGCGATGTGGTCGCGCGGCTGCAGCGCGACGGACGCGTTAACATCATATTAGGGTTTTTGCTGCCATTTCTGGTGCCGGCGGCTTTCAAGCTGATCGGGGTCTTTGGCACACCGATCGATCTGGAAAATCCGCATACCTTGATCTGGACGGTGACGGCATGGGCGTTTCTGCCTGCAAGTATCCTGATGCGCGGCGTGGCCCTGACCCGCGTCGCCGACATGATCCAGATGCAGCGCGAAAAGGTGCGCGACCGCGCGGCTTCGGCGGCTTTGGGCGAACTCTGATCCTGTCACTCTGGCCTTTGGCCGCCGCGGCCGAGGATCTGCGCGTTGCCACCTATGCCGCGCCCTTGAACCGTGACGGGCCGGGGCTTTTGCTGCGCGATATTCTGGGTGGCGATGATCCGCAGATCGCGGGGACTGTTGCGATTATCGCGCAAGCCGATCCCGATGTGCTGGTGCTGACGGATTTCGACTATGATCTTGACGGTGTCGCGCTGGCGGCCTTTGCGGCGCTCTTCGATCCTGCCTATCCGCATCTGTTTGCGCTGCGGCCCAATACAGGGATGCCGACGGAGTTGGACATCGACCAAAATGGCCGCCTGGGCGAGCCGCGCGATGCCCAGGGTTACGGGCTGTTCAACGGCAATGGCGGCATGGCGATCCTGTCGCGGCTGCCCATCGCAGCAAGCGGCGTGACGGACCTTTCTGCGCTGTTGTGGCGCGATGTGGCCGATGCGGACCTGCCGATGCTGGACGGCGCGCCTTTCTTTACGCCTGCGGTGCTGGACGTGCAGCGCCTGTCCACCACCGGCCACTGGATCGTGCCGGTTGTTCCGCCGGACGCGCCGCCTTTTGCGGTCATGACGTTTTCCGCCAGCCCACCTGCCTTTGACGGGCCCGAACGGCGCAATGTCCTGCGCAATCGCGATGAACTGCGGCTGTGGGAACAGGTGCTGGCGGGGGATTTCGGCCCCTTGCCGGATGATTTCCTGATCGCGGGCAATGCCAATCTGGACCCGCTTGGCGGGGACGGCGACCGCGCCGCCATGGCCGCGTTTCTGGCGCATCCGCAGCTGCAAGACCCCTTGCCGGGGCAGCCAACCGCCGACTGGCGCGACCTTGGCATCGGGATGCTGCGGGTCAGCTACGTCCTGCCGTCGCGGGGCTGGCAGGTTGTCGATGCCGGTGTGGTTTGGCCCGCCTCAGGCGATGACCGACCGGACATTGGGGCGCATCATCTTGTCTGGGTGGATCTCCGCCGGTAGCCCCGCCAACATCACCTCGCGCAGGTCGGTCGCGCGGAAATCGGGCAGGAGTTCCGCAAACCGGCGCCCGCTGATCTGGTGCGGCATCGCATAAAGATAGCGCATCTCGCGCATCTCATAGGCGAGCGACCAGACAGGGCCAAGGACCGTCATCAGCCACCACGGGAACGCCTGCAGCGTAATGGGCCGCGCGCTGACCGTCTGGATCATCGCGCGCAGGTCATCCGCGCTGAAGGCATGCCCGGGAAATGGGATGTCCGCGAAATCCTCCAGACTGTCCCGCCTGTCCGCCAGCATCACCGCCGCGCGCGCCCAGTCGGGGACATAGCAATAGGCCTGCAACGCTGCCGCATCGCCGCCATGGGTGATCCGGCCTTTGGCGATGTCGCGCAGCAGGAACAGGCGCATGATGTCGCCATTGCCGTCAGGGTCGATGAAATTGCCCGCCCGCAGCACGATGGTGCGCACGCCTGACGCGAGATAGGCGGCTTCCATCGCGATCCTGATCCGGCCTTTGCGGGTGGTCGCCAGTTGCGGTGTGTTTTCGTCCAGCACACCGGGCTGGTTGCCGTAATTGTAGATATTGCCGGGGATGATGACGGTCGCGCCGCTGGCCTTGGCGGCGGCGATGACCTGCGCCGTGATCCTAGGGATCTCCCGCGCCCAGTTACGATAACCGGACGGGTTCATCCCGTTCACGATGACGTCGCAGCCCATTGCGGCTGTCGTCATGTCGTCGCGTGCGCGATCGAACTGGCGGATCGCCCAGCCCGCATTCCAGAACGCCTCGGCGGCATGGCTGCCGATCTTGCCGGACCCGCCAAGAATAAGAACTGTCTGTGCCATCGCTTGTCTCCTGCTGCTGATGCCGTCAATTTCGCGTATTCATCAGGGTTTGGATATTGTCTAAATCTCTGGGATATGTATTCAATTATGAATGGCTAAACCGTTCCAATCCCTTGACTGGTCTTTGGTGCAAGCGTTTCTGGCGGTCGCCGAAACCGGCAGCCTGTCGGGGGCGGCGCGGCAGTTGGGCACCAGCCAGCCGACCTTGGGGCGGCAGGTCCGGCAGATCGAACAGCAGCTGGAGGCGGAACTGTTCCATCGCCAGCCCCGCGGTCTGGCGCTGACCGATATCGGCGCCGCACTGGTCCCGCCCGCAACCGCCATGCGCGATGCCATGCAACGCATCGCGCTGACGGCGGCAGGACGGCAGGCGAGCCTTGCCGGCACCGTGCGGATCACAGCCAGCGTGTCCACATCGGCAGTCCATCTGCCACCGATCATCGCCCGCATCCGCGCGCTGGAACCCCAGATCGAGATCGAACTGGTGCCCAGCGACGACACGCGCAACCTGCTGTATCGCGAGGCCGACATCGCCGTGCGCATGTATCGCCCGACGCAGCTTGACCTGATCACCCAACATATCGGCGACATGGAATTGGGGATTTTCGCCGCCAAAACCTATCTGGCAACGCACGGCATCCCCCGGACCATCGCCGAACTGATGCAGCACGATTTTGTCGGTTACGACAAGAGTCCCGCCATCATCGAAGGGTTCCGCGCCGCGGGAATCGCGGTGGGGCGCGATTTCTTCAAGGTGCGCTGCGACGACAACGTCGCCTATTGGGAACTGGTGCGCGCGGGCTGCGGGATCGGGTTTGCCCAAGCCACTGTCGGGCTGGCGGACCCTTTGGTCGACCATCTTGACCTTGGCCTGCCGCTGCCTGTTCTGCCTGTCTGGCTGACCGCGCATGAGGCGATGCGCCAGACTCCCCGCATCAGGCGCGTCTGGGATATTCTGGCGGCAGAGATACGGCCTCTGGTGTCTTGAACCTTGGCGCGCAGCGCGTTACGCCAAGGCAACATATCTTTGCAAGGAACACCTCTATGGCCAACCCATCCCTTTTGATCCTCGCCGGTGACGGCATCGGCCCCGAGGTCATGGACGAGGTCAAGCGCATCATCGGCTGGTTCGGTGCCAAACGCGATCTGGCCTTTGACGTGTCCGAGGATCTGGTGGGCGGTGCCGCCTATGACAAACACGGCGTGCCGCTGCATGACGACACGATGGCCAAGGCGCAGGCGGTGGACGCCGTGCTGCTGGGGGCTGTCGGTGGGCCGAAATACGACAATCTTGATTTCAGCGTCAAACCCGAACGCGGCCTGCTGCGCCTGCGCAAGGAAATGGACCTGTTTGCCAACCTGCGTCCGGCACAGTGTTTCGACGCGCTGGCGGATTTTTCGTCACTGAAAAAGGATATCGTCGCCGGTCTTGATATCATGATCGTGCGCGAACTGACCTCGGGCGTGTATTTCGGCGAACCGCGCGGCATCCATATGGAAGACAACATGCGCGTGGGCATCAACACCCAGCGCTATACCGAGGCCGAGATCGAGCGCGGCGCGCGCGCGGCGTTCGAGCTGGCGATGAAGCGCAACAAGAAGCTCTGTTCGATGGAAAAGGCCAACGTCATGGAAAGCGGCATCCTGTGGCGCGATGTCGTGACCGAGGTGCACCGCGACTATCCCGAGGTCGCGCTGTCGCATATGTATGCCGACAACGGCGCGATGCAGCTTGTCCGCGCGCCCAAGCAGTTTGACGTGATCTATACCGACAACCTGTTCGGCGACATCCTGTCCGATTGCGCCGCGATGCTGACCGGCAGCCTTGGCATGTTGCCATCCGCCTCGCTGGGCCTGCCCATGGCCAATGGCCGTCCCAAGGCGATGTACGAACCTGTCCACGGCTCGGCCCCCGATATCGCAGGGCAAGGCAAGGCGAACCCGATCGCCTGCATCCTGTCCTTTGCCATGGCGCTGCGCTATTCCTTCGACCAAGGGGCCGAGGCTGACCGTCTTGAAGCCGCCATTGAAAAAGTGCTCGCCGATGGCGCGCGCACGGCCGACCTGATGGGCCCCGAAGGCGGCGTGCCTTTGTCCACCACACAGATGGGTGACGCGATCCTGAACGCGCTCGACGCGAGCCTGTGATGGCGCCGAACGCCAAAGGCGCGCTGATCGCGCTGGCCGCCTTTGGCGTCTTCGCCTCGCATGACGTGGTGGTGAAAATTCTGGGGGGGATCTATTCGCCCGTCCAGATCGTGTTCTTTTCTGTCCTGCTCAGTTTTCCGCTGGCGACGCTGATGCTGATGCGCGACAGCAAGCCGGGCACGCTGATGCCGGTGCATCCGTGGTGGATGGCCACGCGCGCGGTCGCGACGGTCATCACCGGGTTCACGGCATTTTACGCCTTTTCGGTGCTGCCCTTGGCGCAGGTCTATACAATCCTGTTCGCCTCGCCCTTGTTGATCACGGTCCTTGCGATCCCCGTTCTGGGGGAAACCGTGCGTATCCGGCGCTGGGCGGCGGTGATCGTGGGATTGATCGGTGTTCTGGTCGTGTTGCGCCCCGGATCGACGGAATTGTCGCTGGGGCATCTCGCGGCGCTGACGGCGGCCATTGGCGGGTCTGTCGCCTCGATCATCGTGCGCAAGATCGGGTCCGAGGAACGGCCCGTCGTCATGCTGCTTTATCCCATGGCGCTGAACTTCGTGGTCATGGCGGCGGCCCTGCCATTCGTCTACGAACCCATGCCGATCGAGCATCTGGGCCTGCTTGGCGTGATCGCCGTGTTCGCATGGATCGCGAGCCGCATGATCATATCGGCCTATCAGGCCGGCGAAGCGGCGATCATCGCGCCGATGCAATACAGCCAGATCATCTGGGCCAGCATATTCGGCTTCCTGTTCTTTGACGAGCTGATCGACCTGAACACGGCAGTCGGTGCCAGCATCATCATCGCCAGCGGCATGTATATCGTCCTGCGCGAAAGCCG
>DAISXL010000103.1:2930-8226 GCA_036825855.1 Yoonia sp. | reverse complement strand
GCCGCGAGTGCTGCCTTGCCTTGCAGGTCGCGCAGTTTCTCGGTGTTGGGGGATGACACATTGACCGTCGCAAAATCCACATGCGGGCCGCAATGGGCCAGCACGGTCGCGAAATCGGCGGCTTTGTCGGTGCTGTCCTTGTTCGCGCCAAGGTTCAACCCGATCACGGCCTCTGAAGGCCGCTGCGCGAGCCTGCCACCGATCACCTGCATCCCGTCATTGTTGAACCCGAACCGGTTGATCGCGGCACGATCCTGCGTCAGCCGGAACAGGCGCGGCTTTGGGTTGCCGGGCTGCGGGCGCGGGGTCGCGGCACCAACCTCGACAAAGCCGAAACCGGCGCGCGCGAGCGGGGCTAGGGCAGTCGCGTTCTTGTCGAAACCGGCGGCAAGGCCGACGGGGTTGGGCAAGGCCAGCCCCGCCAGATCGCAACGCAACCGCGGCGAGGTGAACGGCGCCATCTTGGGGCCAAGCCCCACGCGCAACGCCGTGATCGCCAGCCCATGCGCGGTTTCCGGATCAATCCGGCGCAGCGCCGCCAGCCCGACCTGCTCCAGCGCTTTCATGCAAGCTCCGGCAGGATATGCGCGCCGCCTGACAGCGGCAGGTCGCGGACCCAGACGACATCGGCCAGCGTCAGGTCGCGGTAGAGATGCGGAAACAACACGCCACCGCGGGCAGGTTCCCATTTCAGCGGGTCCAGACCATCCGCCTCGACCGCCAGCAAAACAAGTCCGGTTTCGCCTGCGAAATACTTGGCGACTGTCTCTCCCACCGTTTCAGCGGTGGAAAAATGGATATAGCCATCGGCCAGATCGACAGGCGCGCCCGCCGTCGCGCCATCGCGTTGCAGGGCGGCCCATTCACCCGCGCGGAAAATCTTGTAGATCAGCATGAGTGTGTCATGAAGGTTGCGCAAATGATGGTCAAGTAGTCATAGTTGTCCCTGCGCGCGTTGTCCGGTCGCTCTGGACGCGGCATGGGGTTTGACAGTGGCGCGACGCAGCGTCACTCTGATTCCAGATCATCCTGAGGGGAGCTTCCGATGACATCTCGACTGTTTGCAACAACCTGCGCCTTGGCGCTGATCGCTGGGTCGGCCTCTGCCGATTACACCCTGCATATCATCCATACCAACGACCTGCACAGCCGGATCGAGCCGATCAGCGGGTCCGATTCGACCTGCGATGCGGAAACAAATGCCGCAGGCGAATGTTTCGGCGGCGTGGCGCGCGTTATCACCCAGATCAACGCCCTGCGCGAAGAACTGGCAGGCGAGAACGTCATCGTCGTCGATGCGGGCGACCAGTATCAGGGCAGCCTGATGTACACGACCTACAAGGGCGAGGTCGAAGCCGAGTTCATGAATGTAATCGGCTATGACGTCATGGCGGTGGGCAACCATGAATTCGACGATGGCGACGAAGGGCTGCGCAAGCTGACTGATCTGGTGTCTTTCCCCGTCATTTCCGGCAACATCGATGTGTCCAGTTCCAACGTGCTGGCCGGTCAGGTCGAAAACCACATCGTCCTTGAAATCGGTGGAGAGCGGATTGGCATCATCTCGGCCTTGGCCAGTGATACGGTCGAAACCTCCAGCCCGTCGGATGCCGTGATCTTCACCCCCGAGATCGAAAGCCTGAGCGCCGATGTCGCGACGCTGCAGGAAGAAGGTGTCACAAAAATCATCGCGCTGACCCATGTCGGCCTGCCGAAGGACATGGAGATCGCCGCCGCCGTTGACGGGATCGACGCCATCGTGGGCGGCCATTCGCATACGCTGATGTCCAACACCGAAGAAGGCGCGCTGCCTTATCCGCAGATGGCGGGCGATGTGCCGGTCGTGCAGGCCTATGCTTATTCCAAATATGTCGGCCACCTGACGATTGTGTTCGACGACGAAGGCAATGTGACCTCGGCCACTGGCGACACGATCCTGCTGGATGCAAGCGTAGCCGAAGATGAGGCCGCCCTTGCGCGGATCGCCGAACTGGCTGGCCCGATCGAAGAAATGAAGACGCGTGTTGTTGCCGAAACGACCGATGCGATCGAGGGTGACCGCACGGTCTGCCGCGCGGTCGAATGCCCGATGGGGTCGCTGATCGCCGATGCGATGCTGGACCGCGTGCGTGATCAGGGTATCCAGATCGCGATCCAGAACGGTGGCGGCATCCGCGCCAGCATCGACGCGGGCGAAGTGACGATGGGGGAAATTCTAGGCGTGCTGCCATTCCAGAACACCTTGTCCACCTTCGAGGTGACAGGGGCCGATATCCTGGCTGCGCTGGAAAACGGTGTAGGCCAGATCGAGGAAGGCGCTGGTCGTTTCCCGCAGGTCGCGGGCATGAGCTTTACCGTCAACAGCACCGCCCCGGCGGGCGAGCGGATCTCCGACGTGATGGTCGGCGATGCGCCGCTTGATCCCGATGCGGTTTATGGCGTGGTGTCCAACAATTATGTCCGCAATGGCGGTGACGGCTATGCCATGTTCGAGGATGCGGCCAATGCCTATGACTTCGGCCCCGATCTGGCCGATGTGCTGGCCGAATATATGGCAACCAACGGCCCCGTGACGCCCTATACCGACGGGCGGATCACTGTGAACTAATGCAAACGCGTTGCGCGCCGCAATCAACGGCGGCGCGCGATGTGATGTCAGATGCGCTCCGCGCGGGGGATATTTATGCTCGGAAGATGCGGGCTGTTCCTTGACGGGGCGGGCCGCGTGACTTAATCCAAACATAGCGCGGGCGTTGTGTAATGGTAAGACCCTTGCCTTCCAAGCAAGAGACGCGGGTTCGATTCCCGCCGCCCGCTCCACTCCTGCGACAATTGCGGACCACGGATGGGTCCTGACTTGTGCAAATGGTGGCCCCGCTTTACATCAGGCCCTAAGAGACAAAGGACGCCCGATGGCCGACACTGTTCAGACCAAAGCAGAAGACCGGCCAGTCGGCAAAAAGATCGGCGCGCTGCAGGCGCTCTGGCCCTTTATCAAGCCCTATAAATGGAACCTGATCGGCGCGGGCTTTGCGCTGGTGTTTACCGCGATGGTCGCACTCAGCCTGCCGCTGGTCGCGCGGCTAGTCGTCGATACCTTCGGGCTCGACAGTGTCGAGATCCGGCGCCATTTCGTATCGCTGCTGGCGGTGGCTGTGCTTCTCGCCTTCGGGACGGCGCTGCGGTATTATCTGGTCACACGTCTGGGTGAACGGGTCGTGGCCGATATCCGCAAGGCCGTGTTCAACCGCATGATCAGCATGAGCCCCGCGTTCTATGAAAAGATCATGACCGGCGAGGTGTTGAGCCGGATCACCACCGACACCACGCTGATCCTGTCGGTAATCGGCAGTTCCGCCTCGATCGCGCTGCGCAATATCCTGATCTTTATCGGCGGTGTCATCCTGATGCTGCTGACCTCGGTCAAGATGAGCATCATGGTGCTGTGGCCGATCCCCGTCGTGCTGTTTCCGATCATGTTTCTGGGCCGCCGCGTGCGCAGCCTGTCGCGCGAAAATCAGGACCTGATCGCGGAATCAAGCGGCGATGCCTCCGAGCTTTTGACATCGGCGCAGACCGTGCAGGCCTTTACGCACGAGGACCTGAGCCGCGCCAAATTCGACGAAGTGACCGAACAAAGCTATCGGTCGGCACGGCGGCGCATCCTGACACGTGCCTTTCTGACGGCCATCGTGATCTTCATGGTCTTTGCCGCCATCGTCCTGTTCCTGCAGATGGGGTCGGAAGATGTCGTCGCGGGCGAGATCACCGAAGGCGGGCTGGTCCAGTTCATGATCTACACGATCATGGTCGGCGGCGCCGTTGCCGCCCTGTCCGAGGTTTGGGGCGAATTGCAGCGCGCGGCAGGCGCCACCGAACGGCTGATCGAATTGCTGACCATCGAGGACAGCGTGACCGACCCCGCGCAGCCCCGCGCATTGCCGGCACCTGTCCGGGGCGAACTGCGCTTTGAAAACCTGCGCTTCAGCTATCCGTCGCGGATGTCGATTTCCGCGCTTGACGGGATCGACCTGCATATCGCGCCGGGGGAAACCGTGGCGTTGGTCGGCCCATCCGGCGCGGGTAAAAGCACGATCATCCAGCTGGTCCAGCGGTTCTATGACCCGCAGGAAGGCGCGGTCAAACTCGACGGGATCGACCTGCGCGACCTGACCCGCGCCGATTTCCGCAAGCATATCGCGCTGGTGCCGCAAGACCCGGTGATCTTTGCCGATACTGCGCGCGAAAACATCCGCTTTGGTCGCCCCGACGCCACTGATGCAGAGGTCGAAGCCGCCGCCAAGGCCGCCGCCGCGCATGATTTCCTGACGGCCTTGCCTGATGGCTATGAAAGCTACGTCGGCGAACGCGGCGTCATGCTGTCGGGCGGGCAAAAGCAACGCATCGCCATCGCGCGCGCCATTCTGCGAGACGCACCCGTTCTGTTGCTGGACGAAGCGACCAGCGCGCTTGACGCCGAAAGCGAATATGCGGTGCAACGTGCGGTCGAGGATCTGGCCAAGACACGCACCACCCTGATCGTCGCGCACCGTCTGGCCACGGTCAAAAAGGCCGACCGGATCGTCGTTTTCGACGCTGGCCGCATCGTGGCGCAAGGCACGCATGACGCGTTGGTCGCGCAAGGCGGGCTTTACGCGCGTCTGGCGCGCTTGCAGTTCACCGAAGGTGTCGCCGCCGAATAGCGCGACTTTCGCAGCGTCAGTCTTGCAAGCCTTGGGCATATTGACCAACCTGCCGCCCTGAGGGGCCGCGTGCGAAAGTCGCGGAAAGTGAAAAACGGGGAGGAATGCGGCATGGCATTTGCAACGATGGCGGATCGCGACGCGATTCATAACGAAATGCCGTGGGTGGATCGCAGCCTGCCGAAAACGACCTTTGCGCTTTTGTCGCAGACGGCTGCGGCCCATGGCCCGCGCAAGGCCGTCAGTTTCAGCCTGCTGTCGGACCCCGAGGCATTCTGCGAAACGCTGACATGGTCGGATTTGCAGTCCAAGACAGCACAAGCGGCCAACCTGTTCCGCGACCTTGGTGTCGGCGAAAAGGATGTTGTGGCCTTCGTTCTGCCAAATGCGACCGAGACCATCCTGACTTACTTGGGCGGGCAGGTCGCGGGGATCGTCAACCCGATCAACCCGCTGCTGGACGCCGAACAGATCGGCGCGATCCTGCGTGAAACCAAAGCCAAGGTCGTCGTGACCCTGCGCGCCTTTCCCAAGACCGACGTCGCCCAGAAAACGGCAGAGGCCGTGCGCCTTGCGCCCAATGTCACCACCGT
>DAISXL010000103.1:0-2830 GCA_036825855.1 Yoonia sp. | reverse complement strand
GGCATGCCCAAGGTCGTGCAGCACCGCTATTCCGGGATCGTCTATAACGCCTGGCTGGGCGCGCGGCTGTTGTTCACCGAACAAGACGTGCAGATCTGCCCCCTGCCGTTGTTCCATGTGTTCGCGACGATCGTGTCGCTTGGCGCTTCCCTCGGGTCTGGGGCGCAGGTCGTGTTTCCCACACCGCAGGGCTATCGCGGCGAAGGCGTGTTCGACAACTTCTGGAAACTGGTCGCCAAGCACAAGGTCACCTTCATGATCACTGTGCCGACAGCGATGTCGGCGCTGATGCAGCGCAAGGTAGATGCCGACATCTCGTCGCTGCGACTGGCGTTTTGCGGGTCCGCGCCCCTGCCGCTGGAACTTTACAAGAAATTCGAGGCGGCGGCGGGTGTCACCATCTGCGAAGGCTACGGCCTGACCGAGGCGACCTGCCTTGTGTCGATCAACCCGCCGGACGGGGAAAAGCGGATCGGGTCGATCGGCATGCCCTTCCCCTATACCGATGTCAAGATCGTCGCAGCTGCCACCGGCATGGAATGCGGGGTCGATGAAATCGGCGAAATCTGTGTGGCCAGCCCCGGCGTGTTCAGCGGGCAGACCTATACCGAAGCGGACAAAAACCGCGACCTGTTCTACAACGACCACCTGCGCACGGGCGATCTGGGCCGGATCGACGCGGATGGATACCTGTGGATTACCGGGCGCGCGAAGGATCTGATCATCCGCGGCGGGCATAACATCGACCCCGCCGAAATCGAGGAAGCGATGGCCGGGCATCCCGCCGTCGCCTTTGCCGGTGCCATCGGCCAGCCCGACGCGCATGCGGGCGAGGTGCCTTGCGTCTATCTTGAACTTGTGGCGGGGGCGGATGTGACCGAAGAGGCGCTGCTCGATTACGCCAAAGAGCATATCCACGAACGCGCGGCCCATCCCAAACACCTTGAGGTGCTGGCCGAATTGCCAAAAACAGCGGTGGGCAAGATTTTCAAGCCTGATCTGCGCAAGCGGGCCATTACCCGCGTTTACAATGCGGCTTTGGCGGATGTCCCCGCGGAAGTACTGAGTGTGATCGAGGATAAAAAGCGTGGACTTGTAGCACAGGTCAAGGCCGACCCACAGCACGCCGATCAGGTCGGCAAAGCGCTTGGCGCCTATACAATTCCATGGGATCTGACCAAGGATTGATGTGCGTCGGGATTGACGGCCTGCCGACATCAGAACAACGTGATATCTGCGGCGGGCTTTGGCCGTGCAATCGCGGATTCCGGCGGCGGCGACCCCGTGATCTGCATCTGGCGCGCCGCACCGGTGGTTGGTGTGAACTGCACGCGGCGGGCCATGGTGCCGCCAAGGCTTTGTGACAAGCAGGGAATTCCTTCACGCTCGAGAAATGACAAGGCGAAGGTTCCGTTGGATTCGCCAATGTCACGGGCATGCATCGTCATGCGGGCCCCTCCAAAAATCTTCGCTTGCAGGCGGCGGCGGTCGCCCCCGGCGCGCAGAATCTTGTTGATGAGCAATTCCATGGCATTGACGCCATATTTCAGATCGGCAGTGTTGGCACCTCCGTCACTGGCAAGCAAGAAATGGTTCATGCCACCGACTTTGGCCTGCGGATCAAAAACGCAAACGGCGACACAGGACCCCAGGATCGTTGACATGACCACATTGGCATCGTTCGAGACGGCGAAATCGCCTTGTACAACGGTCACGATCTTGGTGTTTGGTGCATTGACATCGATCATGCGCGTTGCCGTGTCATTGCAGCCCGCAACAGATTGGGGCCGATCTGCTGTATGGGAAGTTCCGTTTCAATACCACCCAAGGCGTTAGCGACCCTTGGCATACCGTAGACGACGCAGGTCGCCTCATCTTGTCCAAATGTCCGTGCCCCCGCTTTGCGCAAGGCGGTGATGCCTTCTGCGCCGTCCCGCCCCATTCCCGTCAGGAGAGCAGCAGTCACATGCTGCGCAAACGGCACCGCCGAATGAAACAGCGTGTCGACTGACGGCCTGTGGCCTGACTGGCGCGGGGCATCATCCAACCTGATCCGCGCAGGAGCGGTGTGGCTCAGGCGGACGTGATGCGTGTCGCCGGAAGCAAGATAGACATGCCCGGGCTGAATGGCGGTGTCTTGGGTTGCGGCAAGCACCGTGGCCGCGGTCGCGCCGTCAAGCAGGCGGATCAGACTACCTGCAAAATTGCCACCCGTGTGCTGGACAATCACAGTGGGTGGCGTCGACGCGTGAAAATGCCTGAGCACCTGCATCAAGGCGTCGATGCCGCCTGTCGACGATCCGATCAGGATCGTGCTGCGCGGATCGGACCGACCTGTCGCCATGGGCTCTGGTGCCGACACTTGCGGGATGCGTCGCCGGCTGCCGGGCCGAAGGGCTGCAAGCAAATCAGCGTCCGACGCTGTGCTTGGCAACAGGCGAATCGCCGGATTTGCCTTTCGGGCAGCCTCCGGTACCCTTGCAGTCGGTCCCGTGGCGAGCACGACACAGCCGACACCCATGATACCGAACAGCGACGCAAGAAGCTCGAATTCCGGACAATCCGCGATATCGGTCGTCAAGATGACGCAGTCGGGTTCGTGGTGCTCGGTAAAATCGTAGACTTCGGTAAGTTCGGTTGTCGCGCGAACGACGCTGACTTGAAGCCGCTCCAGCCGACGGTGCAGCTGGCCGAGCAGGATCTGCGACCGATGTGCAATCAAGACACCCATGTGCAGCCTCCGCGCCATGTCCTGCAGCCTAGGCGATGACATGCAGCGGGTAACGGCCTGACCGTCGCTGCGTTTTGAGCAGTGGCACCGCGATGGGTC
>DAISXL010000102.1:0-8264 GCA_036825855.1 Yoonia sp. | reverse complement strand
GCGATATCGGCGTGCAATTCATGTCCCGCCGCGATGACGCCCGGCACCTGCGGATGCGCGTTGTTGAACACCAGCGGCAGACCGGCTGGGTCGGTGACGGTGCCGCGCGCCTCGGCCACGATCAGCGCACCGGCGGCGATGTCCCATTCCCAGCTGGGGCGCAGGGTCAGCATCGCGTCAAACCGGCCTTGCGCCACAAGGCAGAGCCTGTAGGCCAGCGACGACCGGAACGCCTGTTTGAAAGGCGGGGTTGTGCCTTTCCACAAGGCAGGGGCGAAATTCGGCTTTGATCCCAGCACGGTGGCCGCATGCAGCGCCGACCGGCTGACGGTGATCGGGGCGTCGTTCAGACGCGCGCCGTCGCCTGCTGTGGCGGTGAACATCAGGTCATGCAGCGGCAGATAGACGGCGGCGGCGACAACCGCGCCGTTTTCCACGATGGCAAGGGAATGGGACCAGTCCTTGGCCCCGTCGATAAAGGCGCGGGTTCCGTCGATTGGGTCAATCACGAACTGGCGGGTTGTGGACAAGCGGGCAGGGCCGTCCTGCGATTCCTCGGACAGCCAGCCGTAACCGGGGCGTTTGTCGCGCAGGAAATCCGCGAGCATCCGGTCGACGGCCAGATCAGCCTCGGTCACGGGGCCTGCGCCACCCGGCTTGTGGGTCACGTCCGGCGATTGGCCGAAATAGCCTGTGGCGATGGTCCCCGCCTTGCGCGCGGCGGTGACCAGCAGGGCAAGGTCACTCTCCCGCAAGGGTCAGACCTTCGACCAAAAGCGACGGGACCGCGCGCGACAGGTGCAGATGCGCGTCATTGGCGGGGATCAGCGTCATCAGCATGTCGCGCAGGTTGCCCGCGACGGTGCATTCGTTGACCGGATAGGCGATGGCCCCGTTTTCCACCCAGAACCCCGCCGCTCCGCGCGAATAGTCGCCCGTGTTGGGGTTGATCGTGGACCCGATCATGGACGTGACCAGCAGCCCCGTGCCCATCTGCGCGATCAGATCGTCGCGCGAGGCTGTGCCTTGCGTCATGCTGATATTCGTCAGGCTGGGCGACGGCGGCGCACCCGTGGACCGTGCCGCATTGGCGGTGCTGTCCAGCCCCAGCTTGCGCCCTGTCGCAAGGTCCAGCGTCCAGCCCGTCAGCACCCCGTCATCGACGATGGCGCGGCGCGCTGTGGGCAGGCCCTCGGCGTCGTAAAGCCGTGATCCGGACACGCGCGCGCGGTGCGGGTCCTCGATCACCGACAGTCCCTTTGGCAGCACCTGCGCGCCCAGCGCGTCGCGCAGCCAGCTTGACCCGCGCGCGATGGCGGCGCCGTTGGTCGCCTGCAGCAGATGGCCGATCAGCGCACTGGCGATGCGTTCATCAAACAGCACCGGATAGGCCCCCGTCTTGGGGCGCCGCGCGCCGCTGCGTTCCACCGCGCGTTCCGCCGCGCGGGTGCCGATGGCATCGGCGTCGCGCAGGTCCGCGCGGAACACGCGGTTGTCATAGTCGTAATCCCGTTCCATCGCCGTGCCTGTGCCGCTGATCGCCACACAGGACAGGCCGTTGTCGGTGCGGGTATAGCCTGCGGAAAAGCCGTTGGTCGCGGCCAGATGCACGCGGCGGCGGGAATATCCGGCAGAGGCCGATTGCACCTGAGAAATACCGGAGTTGCGCAGCGCCGCCGCCTCGGCGCGGGCGGCTTGGTCCTGCAGCATCGCCGGATCGGGTTCATCGGCGGGGTCGTGCATTTCCAGCGCGGCATTGTCCGTCGCCTGCGCCAGTTGGGCGGGATCGGCAAGGCCTGCATGCGGGTCTTCGGGGGCTTCCATCGCCATGGCGACAGCGCGTTCGGCCATCTGGCGCAGCGTGTCGGGCTTGGTGTCGGACGACGACACACAGGCCTGCCGTTTGCCGATCAGCACCCGCAGGCCGATGTCGATTCCCTCCGACCGTTCGGCGTGTTCGAGCGCACCACCCCGCACGTCGATCGACAGCGACGTGCCGTCCACTGCAATGGCGTCGGCGGCATCGGCACCGGCCTTGCGGGCGATATCTATCAACTGGTGGGTCAGGTCGGACAGGGATTGTGTCATGGCGCTTCCTTTGCTTGTCCGAGACCTAGTGCGCAGGCAGGGGCGCTGCAAGGCTGTGATACGACATGCAAACGGCGCGCCGGTGTCCCGACGCGCCGCCTGTCCCATCAGTCCGGTTCAGCGGATGCGCTGTCCGTTGGCAAGAACCTGACCGTCGCCGGTCACTTCCAGACGGGTTTCAAGCTGGTCGTCACCGGTCGAGCGGGCGAACATGCCCATCATCATGCGCGGTGCCATCATTTCCTCGGCGGGAATCAGGCCCATTGTGACCAGATTGTCCAGCAAAGCGTTCAGGCCGTTGATCTGTACGCTGATCTCGCCTTCGGGGCGGGGCAGCGGCGCGAAGGTCACCATGTCACTGTTGTCGAAGGTGAAAGCACCATCGCCGGTCACGCTGGCACCCGCGACCGAGATATCGAGGTCGGTCAGCGTGACTTCGGACAGTTCGAACGGCATGTCGCTGTTCATCATCGCCTGTTCCTGCGCGGGGTCCATCATGTCGAACAGCGGACGGGCCATACCGGCCAGACCGATCTTGATCGTCGCCGGATCACGCGGCAGCACGCTGGACGGATCGAAGAGCGACCAGATCATGTCGCTGACCGTCAGATCGGCCAGTTCAAAGCCAAAGGCAAAGGGCTGTGCCGTGTCGGATGCGGCAACGGGCATCTCAAGGTTGAACCCGTAGGCCGAAAGACCGATGTCGATCGGGAAAGGTGCGGAATTCGAAATGATTGTCGCGGCGATATCTGTCGTGCGGCCGGAATAGGCCAGGTTCTCGGCGCTGAGCAACGTCGTCAGCGTGCCTGCACCGGAACTGAACGACCCCGAAACCTGATCGCCATCGGCATTGATGTCGAAGACGTATTCGCTGCTATCCACGCTATACCCGCCCGAGATCGAGGTGCCGTCGGCCAACTGGTTGCTGGCATCGAACATTGCGCCATCCAGTGGCATCGCCATCTCGGCCTGCATGTTGAGCCCGCTGATCTTGCCGCCGCCGGTGATGTATTCGCCGCCGCCATCGGGAAGCTGCACATCGACCAGAATGTCGATCGATTCGAACCCGCCTTCGTAGGTCAGGTCGCGCATTTCGCCCAGCCGCGTGGTATAGGCGCCCGTCAGGTTGTTGCCGGTCAGACTAATGTCGCCCGTAAAGACGAAATCACCGTCGGCGATGCTGTCGAGAGCGACCGTGTAGCTGTCGGCGCTGACGGCATAGTCGATAGCGTCCGCGGTGCCACTGGCAACCATTTCCAGACCCGACTGGGTGACCAGAACGTTGATCGTCACGCCGGCGTCATCGGTCACGGTGATCGGAAAACTGTCTGCCATCGTCACGGCGACGGTCCCGTCGCCCTGTTCGGTCAGGATGATATCGCCCATGGCGACGCTGATGTTCAGCTCTTCTTCGGTCATGTTCAGCGCGATGTCGCGCACGGATAGCGTGTCGCCGGACATGTCCTCGGACCCGATGGTCAGGCTGTCAGGGCCATACATCGAAAGCTGCGCTCTCCAGTCGTCCCAAACTTGCTGGGCCGTCACATCGGCCATAGCTGCGTTGCCGCTCACAAGTGCGGCAAGGCAGACAGCACCGCGCAAAGTCGTTCTACAGGTCATCAAAATCCCTTCCATTCTGGGTTCGTTGATCCCGCCCCTGTCTTTCAACGATTGCCAAGGACGGATAGCATCGGCGAAAGTGTTACCCATCCGCAGCACAGACCGAAAGGGATTGATGTGAAAAAGTTCGATATGGCCGGAAAAACCGTGCTGATTACCGGCGCAAGCCGTGGCATCGGCGAGGCTGCTGCGCGGGAATTTGCCGAATGCGGGGCGAATGTTGCCCTGATTGCGCGCACAACCGACGATATTGCCCGCATTGCAGGCGATATCGGTGAACGGGCGCTGGCGATTCCCTGCGACGTGTCCCGCTATGTGCAGGTCGAACAGGCTGTCGCGGCCACGGCCCAGACTTTCGGCGGGCTGGATGTGCTGATCAACAACGCGGGTGTGGTCGATCCGATGGGCGATTTCGGCGATCTGGACCCTGACGACTGGGCACGCACGGTGGATATCAACCTCAAGGGCGTGATGTACGGGATGCGGGCTGTCGTGCCTGGCATGATCGCGCAGGGGCATGGCACGATTCTGAACATCTCGTCGGGGGCGGCGCATAATCCGGTGCAGGGCTGGACCGCCTATTGCGCGTCCAAGGCCGGGGCTTACATGCTGACCCGCACGGTCGATCTGGAATGTCGCGCCAAGGGGCTGCGGGTTCTGGGCCTGTCGCCCGGCACTGTCGCAACCCAGATGCAGCGCGATATCAAGGAATCCGGGATCGGCCCGGTCAGCGCGCTCGATTGGTCGGTGCATATCCCGCCTGAATGGCCGGCCAAGGCGCTGGTCTGGATGTGCACGCCAGAGGCGGACCCCTATCTGGGGCAGGATGTCAGCCTGCGCGATGCGGATATTCGCAAGATGGCCGGTATTGCATGATCCGCACCGAACAGGACGGCGACAACCTGATTGTGACAATCGACCGGCCTGACAAGGCGGGCGCGCTGACGGCTGCGATGCTGACCGAACTGGCCGCAATCGCCGAAGGCGCGCGCGATGCGCCGTTGCTGATCCTGACCGGCACAGGCCGCGTGTTCAGCGCCGGTGCCGATCTGGACGCCGCCCGCGCAGGTCTGGCCACCGATCCGGTCTGGGAACGGCTGTCGGGCGCGATTGCTGCCTGCCGTGGCCTGACCATCGCCGCCTTGAACGGGACGGCGGCGGGGGGTGCCTTGGGCATGGTGCTGGCCTGCGATCTGCGGATCGCGGTGGCGCAGACACGGTTTTTCTATCCCGTGATGAAACTCGGGTTCCTGCCGCAACCCTCCGATCCGGTGCGCATGGCGCGGCTGATCGGGCCTGCGCGCGCCAAGATGATCCTGATGGCAGGGCAAAAGATCGACGCGGAAACGGCGCTGGCGTGGGGCGTGATCGACCGGATCGTGCCGGATGACGCGCTGCTGCAAACAGCCCGCGATCTGGGGGCGGATGTCTGTGCGGCCACGCCCGCCCATGTTGCCGCGATCAAGCGGATGATCGACCCCGCATGACCGATGTCCTTGTGATCGGCGCAGGCCCTGCCGGTCTGATGGCGGCAGAGGCTGCCACGGCACGGGGTGCTGCTGTGACGGTGGCCGATGCCATGCCATCCGTCGGGCGCAAGTTCCTGATGGCGGGCAAGTCGGGGCTGAACCTGACCAAGAACGAGGATGTGGCGTCCTATCTTTCGGCCTTCGGTCCTTTGCCCGACAATCTGCGTGCTATTCTGGCCGGTTTCGGCCCGCAGGATGTGATGCGCTGGGCCGAAGCGCTGGACCAGCCTCTGTTCACCGGATCAACGGGGCGGGTGTTTCCTGTGGCGATGAAAGCCTCGCCCTTGCTGCGCGCGTGGCTGGCGCGGTTGGGGGCGGCGGGTGTGACCTTGCAGACGCGCTGGCGCTGGACCGGCTGGCAGAGCGATGCGCTGGTGTTTGATACGCCCCAAGGCGTGCAACTGATCCGCGCCAAGGCAATCGTTCTGGCGTTGGGCGGCGGCAGTTGGGCGCGGCTGGGGTCGGATGGCGCTTGGACGCGGCATCTGCCCGATGTCACCACCCCTTTTGCCCCTGCGAATATGGGCTTTGTCGTCGATTGGTCGCCGCATATGGCGCGGCACCTTGGCGCGCCGGTCAAGGCGGTGGCGATGACGGCGGGGGCGGTCACGACGCGGGGCGAATGCATCATTTCCGCACGCGGGATCGAAGGCGGCGGCATCTATGCGCTATCGCGCGCGATGCGGGAAGGTGCGCCGCTGGTCATGGACCTGCTACCCGACTGGACGCTGGCGCAGGTGCGCAGCGCCTTGGCGAAACCGCGCGGCAAGGCAAGCGTCACCAACCATCTGCGCAAGGTGTTGCGGCTGGACCCTGTGCGCCTTGCGCTGCTCGCGGAATTCGGGATGCCCTATCCCGCTGATCTGGCCCCGCTGATCAAGGCGCTGCCCATCCGGCACGCAGGCCCCCGCCCGCTGGACGAGGCGATTTCGACGGCGGGGGGTGTCCGGCTTGACGCGCTGACCGATGATCTGATGCTGCGCGACCGTCCGGGCGTGTTCTGCGCCGGTGAAATGCTGGATTGGGAGGCGCCGACTGGCGGCTACCTGATCAGCGCCAGCATGGCGACAGGGCGCCAGGCGGGGCTGGCAGCGGCGGATTACGCCACAAGCCGCTGAAAGGCGGGGCGCGCGCGCATGCGCTGCTGATAAGCCTGCACAGGTTCGGGGGTAATCTCGAACTTGATGCCTGCACCCCAGTTCAGGCAGTGCGCGCAAAGGATATCCGCAATCGTGAACTCATCCCCCATCAGGCAGTGGCCCGCGATGCGCGGGGCCAAGCGGTCAAGGCTGCGTGCCCATTCCCAGCGCAGGCTGTCCTTGATCGCGGGCAGGCGCTGGGCCTCTGGCAGGATGAAACTGTGTTTCGCCGCCATCCACAGGATCGCGTCCATTTCATCCAGCACGGTATGCATCAGCGCGTCATGCTGTGCCCGCTGGATGGTGCCGGGGGCAGGGATCAGCGCACCGTACCGGTCAGCCAGATAGGTCATGATCGCGGTGGAGTCCGTCAGCGTCGCTCCTTCGGCGATCAGGACAGGCACTTTGCCAGATGGGTTCAACGCCTTGACCGCTTCTGATCCCGGCATATCGGGCACATGGTCATAAGGCGCGCCCAGCTCCTCCAGCGCCCAAAGCACCCGCAAGGCCCGCGATTTTTTAGGACCGATGACCTGATACATGCATTCCCCCCCGCTTTCCGGCATAAGGCGGTGTCAGGCTGGCGTTTGCAACGCAATTTGCCTGTCGGGTGCATTTTTGTGCCGCCTTGGCAGCACCACGGCACTTTCTTGGGAAAGGGCGTTTGCATTGCGGACAGGGCAAGTTAGACCTGTTGCAAGACAGGGACGGAGCAGCCGCATGACCAGAGCCAGATTTGCCACCACGTCGGTTATCGCACTGATGGCGGGTATGACGGCGCAAGCCCAGCAAACCGACCTCAGCTACGGCTTCAACGGCATGCCCGGCATGATCGACATGCCCACTGCCCAATCACCCGCCGAAGGCACGCTGGCAGGGTCGCTCGCCTATCAAGAAGGCTATTTCCGCGCGACGTTTACCTATCAGCTGACCGACCGCGCGACGCTGGGGGCGCGGTATTCGGTGGTCGATCTGTACGGGAACCCCACTTCGACGGTCATCGACGGCGAGTTCGAACGCAGCTTCGATCTGCATTACCGTCTGCTGGACGAATCCACCTATCTGCCCGCGCTGGCCTTTGGTCTGCGCGATGTGTTCACGCCGGGGCGGTTTGCGTCGGAATATGTGGTCGCCACCAAAACCATCGGCGATAACCTGACGGTGACGGCGGGTTTGGGCTGGGGGGCGATGGCCACGCGGGACGGGTTCGACAACCCGCTGTCTGGTCTGGACACGCGGCCGGTCTTTGACGATGCCGACCCCGAAGGCCAGCTCGCGTCCGATTACTGGTTTCGCGGGGATGCGGCGGCCTTTGGTGGTTTGACCTACCAGATCAACGACCGCTGGGGTGTGGTCGCGGAATATACGACCATCGCTTATCCCGAACAGGTGTTTTCCCCCGCGTTAGACACGGATACACCCTATAACTTCGGCGTGACCTACCGCCCGAACGACAGCGTGCAACTGTCTTTTGCGTCGCTGTCGGGGCGCAGTGTCGGGGTGTCGGGGACGTTCTCGCTCAATGCCAACAACCGTCCGGGCCAAAGCGGCAGCGAATCCGCGCCGACGCCGGTCAAGCTGCGCGACGTGCAGGCCGCCCAAAGCTGGAACCGCGCGCTGGAGCCGGGCCTGCGGGCTGCCACCGCGCAATTGCTGCAGATGGAAGGGCAGACGCTGACAGGTCTGGAAATGACCGACACGACTGTGCGGGTGCGGTACGTCAACGGCCGCTACCGGTCGCAGGCGCAGGCCATGGGGCGCGTCGCGCGGTTGCTGACGCAGGTCATGCCTGACAGCATCGACACCTTCATTCTGGAACCCGAAGCACGTGGGATCGGCCTGTCCGCCGTTACCATCGCGCGCAGCGATATCGAACGGCTTGAAAACC
>DAISXL010000101.1:0-8270 GCA_036825855.1 Yoonia sp. | reverse complement strand
TCGTGCCGCCGGTGACCAGCCGCGCGCCTTCGGCTTGTCCTTTGGCGATGAAGCTTGCAACGATGTCGCGCTGGCGGGCGCTGACCATGGGGCCGTAATTCGTCGCAGGGTCCTGCGGGTCGCCCATGACGACGCCTTGCAGACGTTCGGTCAGGCGGGTGAGGAAGGCGGCCTTGATGCCTTTTTGCACGAACACCCGCGTGCCGTTGGAACAGACCTGCCCCGAGGAATAGAAATTGCCCAGTATCGCGCCCGAGACGGCGGCATCCAGATCGGCATCGTCGAAAATCACAAGCGGGGATTTGCCCCCCAGTTCCATCGTGACATGGCGCACCCCATCGGCGGCGGCGGCATAGACCTTGCGGCCTGTCGCGACCGAGCCTGTCAGCGACACCTTGTCGACGCGGGCATCCGTGATCAGCGACGCGCCGACCGCGCCATAGCCCTGGATGACGTTATAGACGCCTGCGGGCGCGCCCGCCTCATTCAGGATTTCAGCGACTTTCAGCGCGCAAAGCGGGGTCACCTCGGAGGGTTTGAACACCAAGGCATTGCCGCAGGCCAGCGCAGGCGCGCCTTTCCAGCAGGCGATCTGGGTGGGATAGTTCCACGCGCCGATGCCAACGCAAACGCCCAAAGGTTCGCGGCGGGTATAGACGAAATTGTCGCCAAGCGGGATATGCTCGCCCGTGATGCTGCCCGCCAGCCCGCCGAAATATTCGAACGCATCGGCACCGGATGTGGCGTCAGCCACGGATGTTTCCTGATAGGGTTTGCCGGTGTCATAGGTTTCCAGCACCGACAGTTCGTGGTTGCGGTCGCGCATGATATCGGCGGCGCGGCGCAGCACGCGGCCACGCTGCGTACCGGTCCAGCTGGCCCATTCCTTTTGCGCGCGCTTGGCGGCAGTCAGCGCTTGATCGACAATGGCGGGGGTCGCGGCGTGCAGTGTGGCGATCACCTCGCCCGTGTAGGGGTAGACCACCTCGATCACGTCACCGGCGGTGTCTTCGACGTAGTGGCCATCGATGAAATGGCTGGCTTTGGGTTGGGTTATCATGACTTTTATGCCTCCGGCGGGGATATTTTTACTCGGAAGATGATCATTCACCGCGCGGAAAGCGCTGGTTTTCTTCGAGCACGTTAAGGTCCATGTGGTTGCGCATGTAGCGTTCGGATGCCTTTTGCAGCGGCTGGTAGTCCCAGGGGTAATAGCTGCCGTTGCGCAAAGCCTCGTAGACGACCCAGCGGCAGGCCTGGCTCTGGCGCACATCGGCGTCGAAACGGGCAAGGTCCCAGCGGGCGTCAGCCTTGGCGCGCAGTTGCATCAGCGTGCCTTGGTGGGCGGGGTGAGCGGCCAGATTGGTCAGTTCCTGCGGGTCTGCGTCCATCTCGAACAGCTGGTCGGGGTCGAGCGTGCAGCGATTATACTTCCATTTGCCGTAGCGCAGGCTGACCAGCGGGGCCTGTGACGCCTCGGCGGCGTATTCCATGGCGACGGGGGTGTCGCGGGTGCCGCCCTGGCCCAAAGGCACAAGGCTTTCGCCGCTGGTCCATGGCATGACCTCGGACATATCCACGCCTGCCAGATCGCAGAGTGTGGGGGTCACGTCGATGGTGCTGACGGGGACCCTGTGCAGGCCGGGTTCCATAGCGGGGCTCGCGATCATCAGCGGCACGCGGGATGATCCGTCGTAGAAACACATCTTGAACCAGAGGCCGCGTTCGCCCAGCATATCGCCATGGTCGGAGACAAAGACGATCGTGGCCTCTTGGCGCGTGTCGTCCAGCACTTGCAGGATTTCACCGATCTTGTCGTCAAGATAGCTGATATTGGCGAAATAGGCGCGGCGCGACCGGCGGATATCGTCATCGGTGATGGTGAAATTGTCGCGGTCGTTGGCGTCCAGAATGCGCTGGCTGTGCGGGTCCTGATCGGCATAGGGGATGGGACCGACCTGCGGCATCAGGTGATCGCAGTCTTCGTAGAGATCCCAGTATTTGCGGCGCGCCACATAGGGGTCGTGCGGATGGGTGAAGCTGACCGTCAGGCACCAAGGCCGCGCGTCATGGCCGCGCCCCAGATCATAGAGCTTGGCCGTCGCGTGATAGGCAACCTCGTCGTCATATTCCATCTGGTTGGTGATCTCGGCCACGCCCGCGCCTGTGACCGACCCCATGTTGTGATACCACCAGTCGATCCGTTCGCCCGGTTTGCGATAGTCCGGCGTCCAGCCGAAATCGGCGGGGTAGATATCGGTGGTCAGCCGTTCCTCGAACCCGTGCATCTGGTCGGGGCCGACGAAATGCATCTTGCCCGCAAGGCAGGTCTGGTAGCCCGCGCGCCGCAGGTGATGGGCATAGGTCGGGATGCTCGATGCAAATTCAGCGGCATTATCATAGACGCCATTGCGCGACGGCAATTGCCCCGACATGAAGGCGGCCCGCGCGGGCGCGCAAAGCGGCGAGGCGGTATAGCTGTTGGCAAAACGGGTGGAACGGGCCGCCAGCGCCTTGAGATGGGGCGCGTGCAGCCAGTCGGCAGGCCCGTCGGGGAACAGCGTGCCGTTCAACTGGTCGACCATGATGATCAGGATATTGGGTTTGGTCATTGTGCGGCCTCCTTCAATTCCATCGCCAGCAGCGCCAGCACCTGTTCCGTCGCCCCTGTCGGCACAGCCCGCCCCCGCGCCAGACCCTGCCGCAGGTAGGACCCGTCGATCAGCCCCGCGATGCGCAGGGCGGCGTTGCCAGCGCGATCCCCGATCAGCGGGCGCAGGTCGTGCACCAGATTGCTGTGCAGCCGCCGCTGGTAGATGCGCAACAGGCGGTTGGCATCCTCGGAGGTCTGCGCAAGGACGTAGAAATTCAGCCAGGCCGCGATCACGTCAGGCTGGAAGTTGGTCGAACTGAACCCCGCGCGGATCACGGCCTCGACCCGTGCCCGTGGTCCGTCTGCGGCGCGCAACGCGGCGCGGACCTCGGCCCCATAGGCGCGCAGCACATGCCGCATCGCCGCCAGAAAGATCTGTTCCTTGCCGCCGAAGTAATGATGCGCCAGCGCCGAGGACATACCTGCCCTTTTGGCGATGGCGCTGACCGTCACATCAAGGTTGCCCACAGCGCCGATTTCGTCAATCGTGGCCTGCATCAGCGCGGCGCGGCGGATCGGTTCCATTCCTAGCTTGGGCATGTCATCCTCTGTCGGGTTGCAACCCACGTCTAATTCGTCTTTTATTGATCCGTCAATCAAGAAAAACCACAGGGAGTTCACCATGAAACTGAAATCAAGCCTCTCGGCGCTGGCGATCTTTGCCGCGATGCCGGCCTTTGCCGAATGCGATCTTGTCACCTTTTCCGACGTTGGCTGGACCGACATCACCGCCACCACCGCCGCCACGACCGTCGTGCTGGAGGCGCTGGGCTATGAGACAGAGACCAAGATCCTGTCCGTGCCCGTGACCTATATCTCGCTGGCCGAAGGCGATGTGGATGTGTTCCTGGGCAACTGGATGCCCACGATGGAAGCCGATATCGCCCCCTACCGCGAGGCGGGCACCGTCGACACCGTGCGCACCAACCTTGAAGGCGCGAAATATACGCTGGCCGTGAACCGTGCTGCCGCCGATCTGGGCATCGACAGTTTCGACGACATCGCCGCCAACGCCGATGCGCTTGGCAACCGCATCTACGGGATTGAACCCGGCAATGACGGCAACCGCCTGATCATCGACATGATCGCCGCCGATGCATTCGGCCTGTCGGGGTTCGAAGTGCTCGAAAGCTCCGAACAGGGGATGCTGGCGCAAGTGGACCGGGCGTCCAGCCGCAACGAACCCATCGTGTTCCTTGGCTGGGAACCGCATCCGATGAACGCGAATTTCGACATGGAATATCTGGAAGGCGGCGATGACTGGTTCGGCCCGAACCTTGGCGGTGCGACCGTCGCGACCAACACGCGTGCGGGATATGTCGAAAGCTGCCCCAACGTCGGCCAGTTCCTGCAGAACCTCGAATTCACGCTCGCCATGGAAAACGAGATCATGGGCGCGATCCTGAATGACGGCACCGAACCATCGGCCGCAGCCACCGCATGGCTGACCGCCAACCCCGAGATCCTGTCGGGCTGGCTGGACGGTGTCACCACCCGTGACGGCGGCGACGCCATGGCGGCCGTGAACGCCGCACTCGGCCTTTGATCTGACAGGTGAGGCCCGCATCAGGGCCTCACCCCCAAGCCGCAGGAGGCCACGTGGACTGGCTGACCGACAATAAAATCCCCGTAGGGCCTTGGGCGAAATCCGTCTTTGACTGGCTGAACGCCAATCTGGGCTTTGTCTTCGACCGGATCGCGGCGGCCCTCGAATGGCTGATCGACAGCATCCTCTGGGCGCTGGAAACGCCGCATCCTTTTGTGGTGATCGCTGTTTTCGCCGCGTTGACATGGGTCTTGCAGCGGAACTGGAAAACCACGCTGCTGATCATCCTGGGCTTTTTCTTCATCCTCAACCAAGGCTATTGGCGCGAAACGATGCAATCGCTGACGCTGGTGCTGTCGGCCTGCGTCGTCTGCATGGGGATCGGCGTGCCCGTCGGCATCGCCGCCGCCCACCGACCGCGGCTTTATCGCGCGATGGTGCCGGTGCTGGACCTGATGCAGACGTTGCCGACCTTCGTCTACCTGATCCCGGCGATCGTGTTCTTCGGCATCGGCATGGTGCCCGGCCTGATCGCGACGGTGATCTTCGTGCTGCCCGCGCCGATCCGGCTGACCTATCTGGGCGTCGCCTCCACGCCGACTGCCCTGCTGGAGGCTGCACAGGCCTTTGGTGCCACCAAACGGCAGGTCCTGTTCAAGGTCGAACTGCCTTCGGCCCTGCCGCAGATCATGGCGGGGCTGAACCAGACGATCATGCTGTCGCTGTCGATGGTGGTGATCGCGGCGCTGGTTGGCGCCAGCGGGCTGGGCGTGCCGGTGATCCGCGCGCTGAATTCGGTGAACACGTCGCTGGGCTTTGAATCAGGCTTCGTCATCGTCGTCGTGGCAATCATGCTGGACCGGATGTTGCGGGTGAAACAGAAATGAATGCCGTCGAATTCGACAATGTCAGCATCGTCTTCGGATCGCGGCCCCAGACCGCCCTGCCCCTGATGGACGAAGGCCTGCACCGGGCCGAGATCATGACCCGCACCGATCAGGTGCTGGGCGTGCATGATTGCTCGCTCATCGTCGCACAGGGCGAGATCCTTGTGCTGATGGGGCTGTCGGGGTCCGGCAAATCCACCCTGCTGCGCGCGGTCAACGGGCTGAACCCCGTGGTGCGCGGGTCGGTGCGGGTCCATGACGGCGATCACAGCTATGACGTCACGCAATGCAGCGCAACCGACCTGCGGCGACTGCGGCAGAAATCGGTGTCGATGGTGTTCCAGCAATTCGGCCTGCTGCCATGGCGGAGCGTGCGCGACAACGTGGGGCTGGGGCTGGAACTGGCGGGGCTGGACAAGGCCAAGCTGCACGCCCGCGTCGATCAGGAACTCGCCATGGTGGGTCTCTCGGAACGCGCGGATGCGCTGGTGGGCGAGCTGTCGGGCGGCATGCAACAGCGCGTGGGTCTGGCCCGCGCCTTTGCCACCGATGCGCCGATCCTGCTGATGGACGAGCCTTTCAGCGCGCTTGACCCGCTGATCCGCACCAAGTTGCAGGACGAACTGCTTGACCTGCAAAAACAGCGCGGCCGCACGATCATCTTCGTCAGCCACGATCTGGACGAGGCGTTCAAGATCGGCAACCGCATCGCCATCATGGAAGGCGGGCGGATCGTGCAATGCGGCACGCCGCGCGACATCTACACCACCCCCGCGAACGGCTATGTTGCAGATTTCGTCGCCCACATGAACCCGCTCGGCGTGCTGACCGCGCGCGACGTGATGATCGCGGGCACCGCCGACGGGCCGCAGATCGACGTGGACACGCCGGTGCAGACGATCCTGCAACAGATCGGCGCGCATCCTCTGCAAGTCATGGAAAACGGCCAGCCTGTCGGCCGGATCACGCAAAGCTCGCTGATTACGCGCCTCGCGCCCGCCTGACCCACCTCTTTCGACTTCTTTTTTCCAAAAATACTCCCGCCGGAGGCGCGCCGGCAGGCGCTCCTTACACCTTGGTCGCTGTCACGACGGGTGTGACCTGCCTGCGCGCCACCGCCTCGCGCCATGTGATGAAACTGACCGAGGCCATGATGACCAGCCCACCGAACACGACCCAACCGTCCACCGCCTCACCGAAGACGACAGCACCCAGCACCACCGCCCAGACCAGCTGCAAGAACGTCACCGGCTGGGTCACGGTCAGCGGCGCTGCGGCAAAGGCCAGCGTCATCGTGTAATGGCCTGCCGTGGCAAAACAGGCGACAAGGAAAAACCAGCCCAGCTGTTCCAGCGTCGGCGTGACCCAGACCGCATAGGCAAAAGGCGCGAGCCCGATCGTGACCGTGATCGACAGCATGCCGACCACCACCGCCGCCGAGACCTCGCCCGACAGCCGCTTGGCCAACAGATAGCCGACCGCGAACAGCACGGCGGTGCCCAGCATCGCGATATGGCCGCTTTCCACCGCCTTCACACCGGGGCGCAGGATGATCGCCGCCCCCGCCAGCGCGATCAGCACCGCGATCAGGCGGCGCGGCGGCAGCTTTTCGCCCAGAAACAGCGCCGCCCCGATCGAGACATAGACCGGCGAGAGGTAATTCATCGCCGTCACCTCGGCGATGGGAATGCGCGCCATGGCATAGAACCACAGGATCACCGCCAGCGTATGCACGATGCCGCGCAGGCCGAACATCTTCATCTGCCGCCCCGTCAGCCGCGCCGACAGGATTGGCCGGATCATCGGGATCAGGAAGGCGAGCCCCAGCACGTAACGCAAAAACGCCGCCTGAGCGGCCGGCACATCATCGCCCACATGTTTGACGATGGCCGTGACGGCGACGAACATCACGCCGGTCAGGACCATCCATAGGACGCCCGCAATCGGGCGCGCTGGCTGCAAATCACTCATGCCTTTGGGTCGCACCAATAAACGGCGGATACCAGCGACATTTTCGCACTGGCACAGGCCGCGATCCGCGCTTACCACGGGGGGATGAAAATTCTCTTTCTCGGCGATGTCATGGGCCGCGCGGGGCGCACCGCGATCACCACCCACCTGCCGCGCCTGCGCGCCGACTGGCGGCTCGATTTCGTCGTGGTCAACGGCGAGAATGCAACATCCGGCATGGGACTGTCCGCGCCGCATGCCAAACTGCTGCTGGAAGCCGGCGCCGATGTCATCACGCTGGGCGATCACGCTTTCGATCAAAAGGACATGCTGACCTATGCCGCAAGCGAGCCGCGCATCATCCGGCCGCTGAACTTTTCCAAGGCCGCCCCCGGTGTCGGCGCGCGGGTATTCAACGCCACGAACGGGCGCAAGGTGCTGGTCGCGCAGGCGCTGGGTCAGGTGTTCATGAAACGCCCCTTCGACGATCCGTTCTCGGCGCTGGATACCGTGCTGCGGCAATATCCAATGGGCGGTCAGGTGCAGGCCAGCCTGATCGACATCCATTGCGAGGCGACATCCGAAAAGATGGCGCTGGGGCATTTCTGCGACGGGCGGGCCAGTATCGTGGTCGGCACCCATACCCATGTACCGACGGCCGATGCGATGATCCTTGGCGGCGGCACGGCCTATCAGACCGATGCAGGCATGTGCGGCGATTACAATTCGGTCATCGGTATGGACAAGGCCGAACCCCTGCGCCGGTTCATCACCGGCATGCCCAAGGACCGCTTCACCCCCGCCGAATCGGAGGCGACGCTGTCGGGGCTTTATGTCGAAACCGACGACCGCACCGGCAAGGCCACCCGCGTCGTGATGGTCCGCCAAGGTGGCAAACTGTCCCAAAGCGGGCCCACATGACACGCGACCACGGCGTGCTGACGCTGGCGCTGGTGGCGCTTGGGGCGGGCTGGGGGCTGACCCAACCGCTGACCAAGATCACGGTGACGGGCGGCTATGACCCGCTGGGCATGATCTTTTGGCAGATGCTGGTCGGCACGCTGCTGCTGGGGGCGTGGCGCTGGCGGACGCTGGGGCGCTTGCCTGTCACGCCGCGCACGCTGGCCTTCTGGCTGATGATCGCGACGCTGGGCACGCTGATCCCCAATTCCGCCAGCTATCGCGCGGCGTTTGACCTGCCTGCGGGGGTCATGTCCATCGTGATCTCGACCAT
>DAISXL010000100.1:0-8314 GCA_036825855.1 Yoonia sp. | reverse complement strand
CAGATGAACACGGTCGGCCCGGCGATCAGCTTGCGTACCTCGTGCTGGCTTTTGCCGCAGAAGCTACAGTAAAGCGTGTTTTTGCTGTCGTTTCCGGTCGTCGTCGCCATATCAACCCTCTTGGCCTGTCGGCCCGTTCAAACCGGAACGGGCTGCCCTGTTTCAACACTAGGACAGCCCGCCAAGGTCTACAATGTGAAAATGACCTGTCCTGCGGTCACTTTTTCAGTGTGGTGAATGCCGCAAAATCACTCGGAGGATTTTTCGCGGTTCACCACGATCTCGTCGATCAGGCCCCAGTCCTTGGCCTCTTCGGGGGACATGAAATTGTCGCGTTCCAGCGCGCTTTCGACTTTCTTCAGCGGCTGGCCGGTGTGTTTGACGTAGATTTCGTTCAGCCGTGTCTTGAGCTTTTGCGTCTCGGCGGCGTGGATCATGATATCCGTGGCCTGCCCCTGATACCCGCCCGACGGCTGGTGCACCATCACGCGGCTGTTGGGCAGCGAAAACCGCATGCCGGGATGCCCGGCCGTCAGCAACAGCGAGCCCATCGAGGCCGCCTGCCCGATCACCAGCGTGCTGACCTTGGGCTTGATGTATTGCATCGTGTCATAGATCGACAGGCCCGAGGTCACGACACCGCCGGGGCTGTTGATATACATGCTGATTTCCTTCTTCGGATTTTCCGATTCCAGATGCAGCAATTGCGCCACGACCAGCTGGCTCATCCCGTCATGGACAGGGCCGTTGAGAAAGATGATCCGCTCCTTCAGCAGGCGCGAAAAGATGTCATAGGCGCGTTCGCCGCGTGCGGTCTGTTCGACCACCATAGGCACAAGGTTCATGTAGGTTTCGACGGGGTCTTGCATGGTCATGCCTCTCTGCTGGACGAATGTCCGACTTCATCATTGCCCCTGACAGTATGCTCGGGCGCGGGGGGCTTCAAGGGCTGGTGGCAAGGTGGGTGAATGACCCACCCTGCAGGATCATCCGACGTGAAACAGCGAGGCGAAAAGCCGTGGATCAAGGCTTTCGGCGGCAAAGGTCGCGCCTTCGGTCAGCACCGACACCGCGTCATGGCTGTGCAGGCTTTCCTGATGGCTGGCGATCACGCGGAAATCGGACACCCGCGGTTCCAGTTGCAGCTGTTCGGCGAACAGGCGCGCCGCATCCTCGACAAAGATCGGATTGGCGGCGTTGAGTTCGGCAAAGGCCTGTTCATCCTCGCGCTTGACCATGACTTGCGTTTCGGTTGGCACGGCGGCGCGGGCGCGTTCGATCAGGTCTTCGAACCACAGGCAGGGGCCATCCTCGACCAGCACGGAAATCCGCGCGACCGACCGTTGCGAATGCGGCGTGGCCAGTTGCCCGCGGAACTGGCGGGCATGTTCGGACAGTTCCAGCGAACAGGGGCAGGTGGATGAATAGACGTAATCCAGATGCACGATCTTCTTGCGCACACCCGCACTTTCCACCAGTTCCAGCGCGATATCATAATACTGATAGCCTTGCAGCCCCGACCGCAGGCTTTGCACCTTCATCGGAAAGCTGAACCGCATCTGGATGCGGGCGTCAAAACTGTCGAGATCGGATTTATAGGCATCGAGCGCGCGCTCGATCACCTCGAAGCTGAAGGTTTCCTCGGCATGTTTGTAGAATGTCCGCATGATGCGGGACATGTTGATGCCCTTCTTTTCCGCTTCCAGCGAGACGGTGCCCGTCACCGAGGTTTCCAGCGTCAAATCGCCATTGTCGCGGGTGCGGAACCGGATCGGCAAGCGGAAGTTGGAAATGCCGACATGCTGGATCTGCCGCTTGGCGCCCTTGATCAGGCTTGACGGGCCGTTTTGCAGGTCGGGCATGGAGGCTTTGTAGGCCTCGTCCACCGCGAAATCCTCGGGGTAGGCGCGGGCAAGGGCGGGGTAGTTCGACACTTCCTGACCGGGGATCAGACGCGAGACCAGCGGATCAAGCGTCGCCACCTCTTCGGGGGTGACATCACCGGCCCAGCGCCGCAAAAGCGCAAGCGCTGCCTCGGCGTCAGAGCGCGTTGGCTGACGGTCCATGTCGCGTGCGTGGATATTCATGTCTTGACCCTCTCGTGGTGCATCCGCCTTGCGTAGATGGCGCGGCTGCGGCGCATGTCCAGACATGCTGCGGTAGAAACGTAACAATTCGGCGCGCAGGTCGGCCATCGCTCTGTCGTCCCTTGCGGAAAAGCGCAACACCGCGCGCGAGGATCAGACCGATCTTGCCGGAACGACAGGCGGATTGCCAGAGGTCACAGCCGCACGGTCCAGCTTGCGCCGCAGCGCCGCCGCGTAAAGACCGCGCCACCCTGGCTGCGGGGTCGAAAGAAACCAGCTGCGCCGCAGGTCCCATGACCGGTTGAGGTAATCGTCGACCTTGTCGCCGTGCAGATGCACCCGTCCTGCAATGTTGTAGACGGTCAGTTCCCCCAGATAGACGTCATCCCCGTCCATCAAGGTGTCCACCCGCATATGGTCAAAGAGCGCGCCAATTTCAACGGCCAGCGCAAGCCCCTTGAACACCACATCGGGCAAGGGCGTCTGGTCGACGATCTTGCTGATGACGGTGGGTTGGTCGGACCGGACAAAGCTGCCGTCCGCCTGCCGCAGCCAACGCGCAGCCGTCACAGGTGGACCGGCCCGGCGAAGGACGAATTGTTCGACGATGGGGCCATAGGTGTAATATTTCACCTCCATCAGTTCGGTGCCGGGGCTGATCGCCTGTTCCGCGATCAGGCGGCGCGGCACCTGGCTATAGGCCCATTGCCGCTGCCGCGCGCCATGGTCGCGGGTCAGAAAGGCATTGGCGGCGGCGATCACGGCGGCGCGGTCCGCGGGCGGGGTCAGCACGGGGATGTTCATCTGGCAGCCATGTGTGGCCTTGATGTAGATCGGCTGCTGCCAAATCGCGTCGGGGATGTCATTGGCATCGGTGCCCGACCACAGGGTCTGCGGCATCTTGGCCGCGATCCCCTGTGCGGCGACCCAGTCCTTGGCCGCCAGCTTGTCGGTCACGATGGCAAAGCGGGGATCGTGGTCAAAGGCCTTGCGCCAGAGGAATTTCTCGTTCGCCAGACGCGGCACCGCAACCCGAACGCGCAACAGCCCGTATTTCAGTTGCCGAAAGACCAGCCGCAGCCATTCCCGCCGCATCGCGCCGATGATCCAGAGACCGACAGCGCAAAAGACGATTTCATCCCTGATACGCTGCACCATCTCACACTCTTACCCGCCAATCGCGGCCCGCAGATCGCCCAACAGATCGTCCGCGTCTTCCAGGCCGATGCTGCAGCGTATCAGGCCCGGCGTGATCCCCAAAGCGATCTTTGTCTCGGCATCCAGCCGTTGGTGCGTCGTTGTTGCAGGATGCGTGACAATCGACTTTGCATCACCCAGATTGTTCGAGATCGTGAAAATCTCAAGCCGGTTGAGCAAGGCAAAAGCCGCGTCTTTCGATCCGGCATCGATCGCCAGAACCGTGCCGCCCGACCCCATCTGCGCCATCGTCAGCGCGTGTTGCGGATGATCGGACAGACCGGGATAGATCACGCGCACAGCGCCGTCAGCCGTCAGCGCCTCGGCAATCGCTTGGGCACTGGCCGCCTGGGCGCGCACGCGCAGGTCCATCGTCTCCAGCCCCTTGAGCATCAGCCATGCGGTGAACGGCGACATCGACCCGCCGGTATGTTTCATGAAAGGTTCGACCGTGCCGCGGACGAAATCGCGCGTGCCAAGGATGACACCGCCCAAGGCCCGCCCCTGCCCGTCGATATGTTTGGTCGCGGAATAGATCACGACATCCGCGCCCAGCGCCACCGCATCGGAGTAGACGGGCGTCGCGAACACGTTGTCCACCATCACCAGCGCGCCCTGCGCATGGGCCAGTTCGGCGACCGCCTTGATGTCGACGACTTCCAGCGTCGGGTTCGAGATACTCTCGAAGAACACGAGCTTGGTCTCGGGCCGGATCGCCGCCTGCCATGCGGCCAGATCGGTGCCGTCGACGAACGTGACATTGACGCCGTAGCGGGTCAGGACCTCTTGCAGGATGTACAGACATGACCCGAACAGCGCGCGTGCGGACACGACATGATCGCCCGCCCGGAGCATGGAGGTCAGCGCCCCATGCACCGCCGCCATGCCGGAGGCCGTGGCAAAGCCGTCCTCGGTTCCTTCAAGGGCGGCGATCCGGTCCTCGAACATGGCGACCGTGGGGTTCCCGTAGCGGGCATAGATGAATTCGTCGTCACCCGTCTTGATGAACCGCGCCTCGGCCGCCTCGGCTGTGTCATAGACAAAGCCCTGCGTCATGAAGATGGCTTCGCTGACCTCGCCATACTGGCTGCGGCGGATGCCCTGATGCACGGCCTTGGTGCGTTTTTTCCAATCACTCATCTTCTGCCCTCGCGCGCGCCGCGCATGAAAAAACCCCGACACCGGCCAAGGTATCGGGGTCTGAACCCGCCACCTTTTTAGCAGAATGTTTAACGTGGCCTGCAATCCGGAGACAAATCACCACGGGTTTCCGCATACGCCCCGCCGCGGCCCGCGTCAATGGCGCTGCGGCAAAGCGCGATTTGAAGCGGTAACTCTTCGTTAAAACCACCGCGCTAGAGTGAGGGCAGACGACAGACTCGGGTGCCATCATGCAGTATCGACCACACCGCTATCCCACGACCTTTCCCGTGACATTGCAGACCCGCATCGGGATGCAGCGCGGGCAGGTGACGGATGTCAACGCAACCGGCGCGCGCCTGACGGGGATCAGCGGCATCGCCCGCGGCGACAAGGTGCAATTCACCATCCTGCATCAACACGTCGACGCGGTCGTCCGCTGGACCGCAAACGGGACGATGGGCATCGTGTTCCGCCCCGCGCTGACCGACCATCAGGTCGACACCCTGCGCTATCGCCGTGACGCACGGGCCCATGCAGGCCCCGGGCAGGTCGGGTTCCGGTTTGCCGAAATGCGCTGAAAGCGGCTCAATTCTCGGACTTGGCAGGGTCCTCGATCAGGTATTTCTGCAACGCCATGATCTGGAACCACAAGAAGACGAACAGCACGACCGGAAAGGCAAAGGTCTCCAGTTTGACCCATGTTTCGGTAGATTGCGTGCGCCAGATGATCTCGTTGGCGATGGCCAGCACCGTAAAGATGAAGGCCAGCCTGCGTGTGAAGATCATCCAGCCCTCGCGCCGCATGGGCAGGAATTCCTCCATCACGAATTGCAGATAGCTCTGCCCGCGCAGCAACCCGATCCCCAGAACCCCCGCCATCGCACCATAGACGATGGTGGTCTTCATCTTGAAGAACCTTTCGTCATTGAACCAGGCAGTCAGCCCGCCAAAGAAGATGACCATGAAAGCGGTGAAAATCTGCATCCGGCTCAACTTGCCGGTCAGCGCCCAAAGGATGCCCATGGCGACCAGCAGGATCGGCACGAAGACCAGCGCCGCGATGATGAACCCCGTGTAGTCCGTGCCGCCGATCGTATAGGTTTCGTCCTTGATCCGCAGGTAGATCAGGAAAAACGCCAATGTCGGCCCCAGTTCCAGAACCTGTTTCAACACCGGATTGATCTGTCTTGCGGCCATCGTGATCTCCTTCAGCCCCCCATTTCCACGATCACCGCGCCCAAAGCAACCAGTGTCATCAGAAACAGGCGGCGTGGCCCTACCTTTTCGCGCAGGATGAACCAGCCGATCAATGCGGCAAAAACGGTCGATGTCTCGCGCAGGACCGCGGCCTCGCCGACCTTGCCGACCATGGTGGCGACCATGACGCCTCCGAAACTGACCCAGGCGACCAGCGCGCCGATCGCCCCGCGCCACATCAGCGGGGCCAGCACGGGCGGTGCCGCCATCCGACGATAGCGGCGCAGGGCCAGCAGCGGGAAATCCAGTGCCGTGACAAAGAAAAACCACGCCAGAAAGGTAAATGGATCGGGGGCCTGCCGGATGCCGAACGCGTCATAGGTCGTATAGATCGCGACCAGCATCCCGCCCACCACGGCCCAGGCCAGTCCTGCCCGCAGCGCGGCGGGGTCCAGCTTTTCCTCGCTCAGGTTGCGCAAAGCCAACAGCAGGATCCCCCCCGACAAACAGCCCACCCCGACCCATTGCATCCCCGTGAACCGCTCGCCGAAAAACACCGAGGCCGCGATCACCGTGACCAGCGGCCCCGTGCCGCGCACGACGGGGTAAACCACGGTGAACGCCGCCTTTTCATAGGCCCGCGCCATCGCGACCTTGTAGGCGAAATGGATGACGACCGCGCCGACAAGGATCAGCGCCGTGGCGGTATTGGGCCAGGGCACGACAAATAGCGCCACAGGGGCCGAAAACACCACCAGCCAGAAGTCGATCGCCCCGCGCGTGAGCCACGGGTCGTGTCGGCCTTTCTGCAAGGCCCCGAACACCGCATGTGCCAGCGCCGACACCAGCGCCAGGACCGTGGCCAGCCGCGCGCCTTCGGGCGTGCCGGCGACGGCGATCAGATAGGCGGCAAGCGTGTCCAACGCCCTTTACAGGTCCAGACCAACAAGGGCTGCGGCAAATTCCTCGGGGTCAAAGGGGGCCAGATCGTCGATCTGTTCGCCCACGCCGATGGCATGGATCGGCAGGCCGAACCTGTCGGCCAGCGACACCAGCACGCCACCTTTCGCGGTGCCATCGAGCTTGGTCATCACCAGCCCCGACACCGCCGCCAGCTCCTGGAACACCTTGACCTGCTGCACGGCATTCTGCCCGGTCGTCGCATCCAGCACCAAGAGCACGTTATGCGGCGCATCCGGGTCTTTCTTGCGGATCACGCGCACGATCTTGGACAGCTCTTCCATCAAATCAGCACGGTTTTGCAGCCGCCCTGCGGTGTCGATCATCAAAAGATCGGCCCCATCCGCCTGCGCCCGTGTCATCGCGTCATAGGCAAGGCTCGCAGGGTCGGACCCTTCGGGTGCCGTCAACACGGGCACGCCCGCGCGCTGCCCCCAGACCTGCAATTGTTCGACCGCTGCGGCGCGGAACGTATCGCCCGCCGCGATCACCACGTTCTTGCCCGCCGCGCGGAACTGGCTGGCCAGCTTGCCGATCGTCGTTGTCTTGCCCGATCCGTTGACGCCCACGACCAGAACGACCTGCGGGGTCTTGGCATAAATCGGCAAAGGACGCGCCACGGGTTCCATGATCCGCACCACCTCGGCCATCAGCAGGCGCTTGACCTCCGCGACCGAGACACGCTTGCCCAGATGCCCTTCGGCGATATTGGCGGTCACGCGCTGTGCTGTCTCCACCCCCATGTCGGCCGCGATCAGCAGATCCTCCAGCTCTTCGAGCATGGCATCGTCAAGGCTGCGGCGCTGGACATCCGTCTCCGCAAAAAGCCGCCCGATCAGCCCCGGTTTCGGCGCAGGTTCTGCGACAATCGCATCGAGACCTGCGTCGATCTTGGCCGAGGATTTGAACATCCGCTCTTTGAGCTTGCTGAAGAACGCCATCACAACAGCCTTTCATGACTTCTGCGCAAAGACCTAGCCACTCCGCCCGGAATTGAAAAGACCACGCGCCCCCATCGTTCGAGCATAAATATCCCCGCGCGGAGCGCCGCAACTGCGGCAAAGCCGCAGGCAGCCTCAGATTTCGTCCGCAAAATGGCGCATCACCAGCCGGATCGGGTTGGGGGCCGCCTGCCCCAGCCCGCAGATCGACGCATCCGCCATCGCGGTACACAGATCGCCCAGCAAGGCGCGGTCCCACTGGTCGGCCTGCATCAGCTGCACCGCCTTCTGGCACCCGACACGACAGGGCGTGCACTGCCCGCAGCTTTCATCCTCGAAAAACCGCAGCATGGTCAGCGCGGCATCGCGTGCGCGGTCCTGATCTGACAGCACGACAACGGCAGCCGATCCGATGAATGTGTCATGCGGCTGCAACGTGTCGAAATCGAGCGGGATGTCATCCATCCTCGCCGGCAACAGCCCCGAGGACGGACCACCCGGCTGATAGGCCTTGAACACATGGCCCGCCGCCATGCCGCCCGCCGCCGCGATGACATCGGTAATCGTCGATCCCGCTGGCAGGACATACATGCCGGGCCGCGCTACGCGGCCAGAGACGGAATAGGACCGCAACCCCTTGCGCCCGTTCTTTTCCACGCCGCTCAGGATTTCCGGCCCTTCGCGGCAGATCCGCGCCACCCAAACCAGCGTTTCCACGTTATGCACCAGCGTCGGGCGGTCGAAGATACCGACCTCGGCCACAAAAGGCGGGCGGTGGCGGGGGATGCC
>DAISXL010000099.1:0-8400 GCA_036825855.1 Yoonia sp. | reverse complement strand
TCATCAGGGTCGTGCCTGCGGCAATCTTCAACTCGCCTGATTTGAAGGACTGCATGAATTTGATTTCCGCATCGGTCAGCTGATCAAAGATCGGCTGCTTGCGAAGCGGGCAGTTACGGCAACTTGTCACCATGGAGAGAATCCGCCTGAACGTGTCACAGATTAATGCGTGTTCTTGAAAACACTATAGGGAAGAGTCAGGAAGACATGAATGAACTCATCCGAAAGATGCATATGCCATATGATGATCCGACCCGGCAAGAATTGCCCACCTACATTGTCATGGAGAGCAATCTTCTGATCGCGGAGGATATCTGCGGCGCGCTCCATGCCAAGGGGGCCTGCCGCGTGATCCGGGCAACATCGGCCGAGGAAGTGGAAACCGCGATCCTGCCCGGCCTGCCGGTTGCCGCGGCTTTTCTTGAAATGCGGTTTGCCGATGTGATGGAATCATCTGTCGGCCGCGCGCTGACGCTGAGCGGCGCCAAGATCGTGCTGACCGTGGGCGAGGATGACGAGGCCGCCGTACGCGCGCAGGGTTGGGACATGCTGGTGCGCCCGTTCACCGAAGAAATGATCCATGACAGCCTGCGCACGGCGGTGCGTGAAATTTAGCGTGGCGGGCGGCGGGCATTGCGTCCCGCCTGCATCCCCACGGCAAATGCTTCGGCCATCCGCAAAAACGGCTCTGCGCCTTGGGCCGCAGTGGGCGGCGGTGGTGTCGCGCGGCGGCGTCGGCTGGCCGGGCGCTGCCCGATCAGCATGATGCACAGTCCCACCAGAAAATAGGCGAACCCGAGCACCAGCGATGCGGTCATCGCACCTTCATGGGTGGCGATCAAAAGCCAGAGCGCGGCGGTCAGAAATGCGAAACCGACCGTACAAAAGATAATTCCAGCGGCGGAAAATGCCGCCGCGCGCACCATCAGGCGCGCGCGGATGCGAAGATCGGTGAGGAACCCCGTCATCGATCACTTCCGTCCTGTCAGGAAGCCCAACATGAAACCGACGCCTACCGCGATTCCGACGGCAGCGGCAGGTTGCTGGCGCACGGCATCGACGGCCTGCTGACCCAGTTCTTCGCCGCTCGCGCGCAATTCAGCGGCTTTCAGGCGCGCGGATTCCACGGCGGCATCCTTGGTAGAGGCGCCGATATCGGCCAGCGACCGAGAAATCGCCGAGATATCGCGCCGCAAAATCGCGATCTGTTCGGCCAGGTGTTCGACATTGTCCTGCGCGTCCTGCGAGGCGGTGTTGACTGCTTTTGGCTGTGCCATTTCAAAATCCTTTCGGTTGGTATGCGGCTTGCCAACGCCGCAGACACGCCGAAGTTCCGTCCGCACATCAACGAGGCTGCAGGCGGGCCAAGGCGCATTCTTGACCCCGCAGGGAACCAAGTTACGGGGTTGCTGGTTTGACCCGCATCACGAAAGGTGAATTTGAAAGGAAAAATCCATGCTTTATTGGGCGCTAGTCTTTCTCGTCGTGGCCCTTGTCGCCGGTGTTCTGGGCTTTGGCGGTATTGCTTCTGCATCCGCCGGGATCGCGCAGATCCTGTTCTTTGTGTTCATCGTGCTGTTCATCGTCGCGATGATCGCACGGGCCTTGCGCGGTCGCACACCCTGATGCCTTGTCACGACCCCTGCGCGGTATGTGTGCAGGGGTCGTGAACGCTCTGATCAGGCGCGCAGCGTATCTGTTCCGGCAAAGAACATCGCTTGGCTTACCGCCGACTGCACCTGCTCCTCGGTATAGGGCTTGGTGATCAGGAACGCGGGTTCGGGGCGTTCTCCCGTCAATAGCCGTTCGGGGAAGGCCGTGATGAACACGATCGGCAATTCGCCGAGTTCCTTGAGGATATGGTTCACCGCGTCGATCCCGGACGATTTATCCGCCAACTGGATATCGGCAAGGATCATGTCGGGCGGGTCACGACGGGCCAAGGCCACGGCCTCGTCGCGGGTGCGGGCAATGGCGGTGACGGCATGACCCATTTCCTCGACGATGGCACGGATGTCCATGGCGATGATCGCCTCGTCCTCGATGATCATGATGCGGCCATGGATCGCGCTGGTCATTTCGTTGCGGGCAATCGAAAGCAGGGCATGCGCTTCGTCCGTGGTGGTGCCGATGATCGTGGCGATATCG
The DNA here is from genome assembly GCA_036825855.1 of Yoonia sp. Classification (GTDB taxonomy): domain Bacteria; phylum Pseudomonadota; class Alphaproteobacteria; order Rhodobacterales; family Rhodobacteraceae; genus Yoonia. The sequence continues at coordinate 6,252 of DAISXL010000099.1, read as the reverse complement.
GTGGTGTGGAATCCTTCGATGCTGTGCAGCAAAAGAACCTCGCGGGTGTTTTCGGTCAGACCGGACAAGCGCCACTGCGCTTGCGCCTCGGGTGTGCCGGGGTCGGCGGCGTCGTCCACGGGCGACCCGGATGAGACCCAGATCTGGTGAAACACGCGAAACAGGGCGGTCTTGGTGGCGAGTTTCCGGTCAAAGACCGTATCGTCGGACAACATCGCCTCGAGCGTTGCAGCAGCATAGTTGTCGCCGGATTGCTGGTTGCCCGTCAGGGCACGCGCATAGCGCCGCAGGAAAGGCAACTGATGCGCGATTTCCGTGGCGAGATCGGGCAAGTTCTGTGTTTCGGTCATTGATATCCCCAGAAGTGGAAAAAAGTTGGTGTTGTGTGGAACCTAACGCCGCATGCCGTGTTATGTTCCGAGGGGAGGTGCAAATTAGTTCTTTTCTCTAGGGTGGCAGAAAATAGGCGACATGGCAAACAAACGCAGGACGAATGAATTGAATCAGCAAATTGATGACAACCTCCGCAGGGTTTATGCGGATGCAGCCAAGGAGCCGGTTCCTGAACGCTTCACCAAGCTGCTTGAGCAGTTGCGCGCGCGCGCCGCAGAGCGTGCCCCGGAACCGCCCGAGGAAAAATCGTGAAGGATGCCTCCGCCGTGCAAATGGACCCGCGGGACGAACTGATCACGCATCTGCCCGCGATGCGCGCCTTTGCCACCAGCCTGACGCGGAACGCCGCCGCGGCAGATGATTTGGTGCAGGACGCTGTCGTCAAGGCCTGGGCGAATATGGACAAGTTTCAGGCGGGGACAAACCTGCGCGCCTGGCTGTTCACGATCCTGCGCAACACCTATTATTCGCTGTATCGCAAGCGCCGCCGCGAAGTCGAAGACCCCGACGGAAAGATGGCTGGCCAGTTGTCCGAAAAGCCCGCCCATGATGGCCATCTTGCGATGTCCGATTTCCGTGTCGCCTTTGCCAAGCTGACCGACGAACAACGCGAAGTGCTGATCCTGATCGGTGCCGAGGGTTTTTCCTATGAAGAAGCCGCTGTCATGTGTGGCTGTGCTGTGGGCACCGTGAAAAGCCGGACCAACCGTGCGCGCAAGCGGTTGGCCGAACTGATGCATATTGACGATGAGGACCAGTTGGAAATGACGGATGCTGCAACCTTGGCCGTGGTGATTGGAAAGCCGGCTGCATGAAGGACCGTTCCAGTGCGCTGGAAGGGTTCTTCCGGCCCAAGCTGGCGCTGCGATTGGGGCTTGCCCTCAGCCTTGCCATCCTGCCGCTTGGGCTGATCTCGGTGTTTCAGACCTACGAAGTTCTCGAAGACCGGCAGGAATTGTCGGAAACCGCCTTGCTGGCGCAGACCCAGCAGGCGTTTTCCAACAGCCGTGACGTCATTCACGCCACACTCAGCGTCGGGCGCACGCTGGCCGATATCCTGAACGCCGCCGAAGTTCCGGTCGGCACCTGCAACAACGTCATGCGTCGGCTGGTGGAACAGGAATCCGCCTATATCTTTGCCGGTTTTGTCGACCCCGACCTGAACCTTGTCTGCGCTTCGGACGGGCCGACCGCGGACCCGCGCGTGGTGACCTCGATCGCCGAGGAACTGACCAGCCGCGAGATCGAGGTGATGATGCATCCGCTTGAATTCGCGGGTGGAGTGGCATCGATCAGCGTTCTGGTGCCCATGTTCGACGGAGAAGACTATCGTGGCGTTGTCTGGATTGCCATCCAGATGAGCCTGCTGATCGAAAATCTGGCCAACGCGGCGCCCGATGTCGACCTTGTGCTGTTCGAGGCGGATGGCGATATCATCGCAACGGCGAATTACACCGACATGCGCCGCGCGGTGCTGCCCGAAACGCAGACCTTGCAAGATCTGGCTGCGCAAGGGCGGCAAACCTTCCGCGACAACAACCGCTTTGGGATCACGCGCGATTTCGCGGTCGTGCCGCTGGTGCCGGACAAGGTGTTTGCGCTGGGCAGTTGGGAACCGCAGCAAAGCGGATTGGTCCAGTTGCGCTATGAACAGATGTTCGCGCTTTACTTCCCGTTGCTCATTTGGGCGATCACCATCGCCATTGCCTATATCTGGGTGCATTACCTTGTGATCCGCCATGTCCGCCGCTTGCGGTCGTGGATGCGGCTTTATGCGGCCGGACGGGGCGATCTGGACAATGCCCGTCTGGACAACGCACCGGACGAGTTGGAGGTGGTGGCCGAAAGTTTCCGCGCCATGACCCGCCGCCTGTCCGAACAGGAACGCGAGTTGGAGGCGGATCTGCGCGAAAAGACCGTCCTGCTGCGGGAGGTACACCACAGGGTCAAGAACAACCTGCAACTGATCTCGAGCATGTTGAACATGCAGATCCGCGCCACCAAAAGCGCCGAGGCGAAACATCTGCTGCGCCGCGTGCAGGACCGGGTGATGGCGCTGTCGGCGATCCACCGCTATCTTTACCTGGCGCGCAACCTGTCGCTGGTGCGGGCGGATACCCTGCTGGACGGGATCATCCAGCAGCTTGTCATCGTCGGCACGCTGGACGAATCCGGGCGCAAGGTCGGCGTGGCAACGCAATTCGATGCTGTCGAGATTAGCCCCGACCAATCGGTGCCTCTGTCGTTGCTCGCGACCGAGGCTGCCATCAACGCGGTCAAATATTGCGGCATGACCACCGGCGCCGATGCCTGGATCAACATCGCGCTCAAGGATCTGGGCGATGGCAATTACGGCCTGAGCGTTGTCAACTCTTACGTTGCCCCGACCGAAGAGGAATTGACCGAACAGGGACCGGATTACGGCTCTGGCCTTGGGTCCAAGCTGATCGAATCCTTTGTTGCGCAGCTGAACGGCACGCTCGAGGTCAACCAGATGGCGGACCGTTATGAATTGCACGTTGTCTTTCCTGTCAAATGGCACACCGTCGAGGAGGACGCCTAGCAGGGCAGATTTTTCCGCAGGGCGGGAACCGATACTGCGCCCGCGGGTTATGTGCGCACACATGAATCACATATCGGAGTTCGTCATGAAAAAGACCCGTTTCACTTTCTTTGCCTTGCTGGCGGCCGGCGCACTTGCTGCCTGCGAAACCGTCGAAGGCGCGGGACGCGACATCCAGACTGTTGGCGCCAGCGTGACCGAAACCTCGCAAGAGGCGCAGCGCTGAACAAGGCGCATGTGGGTCGGGTGATCGCGGCACGACCCGCTATTGCTACCAGATAGTAGTTGCCGCCCTGGCCGGACCCCAGATACTCTGCGTTGATCATCTGGAAGGAGCAGGCGTGCTGCGGCCCTTGACATACGTCCGAAATGCAATGGCGACGACCGGACCGGTGGTCGCCATTTTTGCGGCCAGCATGCTGCACGGCCTTCCCGTCGTTGCCCAGTCAGGCGACAGGCTGCCACGCTCTTGTCTGCAACCGGTCGCAACGCAGGCCCCCGCATGGCGCATTGCGCAGGACGGGGTTGGCGTTGATCTTAGCCACGCTGGCCAGCGCCCTGGCATTCCGACGGCAATGATCGCGCCCTTGGGCGAGACTGATCTGTGCCAGATCATGAATGCCGCGATCACTGGGCAAGAGATCCTCGCCCTGCGCCCTGTCATGGTCGACGCCGATGCGCCTGGCACCGTGCCGCCTCAGAGCGACGAAGCCAGCCTTGCCTTTCCGATGGTCGTCGAACCGGGCGAAACCGTGCCTGTCACCTATACCGGCCCGCTGAATGCAGGCGATTGGGTGGATATCATCACTGCGGGCGATGATGCGAACATGACGGGCGGCTGGTCTTGGGCCTATGTCGATGGTGCGCCGGTAAGCCTGACCGCCCCGATGGACGAAGGCGACTATACCTTGCGCTATGTCACCGAGGACCCGCGCGTCGGGCGGATCGCATTGGTCAGTGAAACGCTGGTGGTCCGCGCCGCCCCGACACAGAGGGTGCCTGCCGACGAAATCATACATCGCTGCGAAGGTCCGGGCCTGACCCCCTGCGAGATCCTGCTACCCGACGATGACATCGCACTGACGCTTTTGCCGGGTTATGGCCTGACGGAACCCTTGGTCTATGTGACACCGGCTGGTGCCGCCGCCACGCGCCCGAGTTTCGATGTCGTGCGTCTTGCCGATGGTGCGCCGGTCGTGCTGGTCAATGCGCGTCAGGCGCAGGCCGTCTCTTGCCAGGACAGCCTTGCCGGTGACGTGATGTGCGTGACCGACGCCGTCACCGAAACCGATGCGGTCGCGGTGGCCTTTGTGCTGGGCTCATTGACCTCTGCTGCCATGGCGTCCGAGATGACCATGATGGGCGAGGATGAAGCCAGCATCGCGCCCGGTCCGTTGCAGGGCATCTGGTTTGCCCATGCGACCAGGTCCGGTCAGTTGGCCGAGGATGATCCCGTCATGATGATCGAACTGTTTCAGGACGACGGGGCAGAGGAGGTGTTTGGCTATTTCGTGACCTCTCCCCATGCGCGGCTTGCACAGGTGACGACCGGCGATATTACAGGCCGCCTGGACGGCGAAAGGCTGGCGCTGACTCTCGCCGCAGGGGACGGCACGCCGCTGCTACGCTTCAAAGGCGTGGCAAGTGCCGACATGGCCTATCAGGGTGACATGGTCCCGGTCGGCGGATCGCCTGTTGCGGTTGTGCTGGCGCGCATCGCAGGTCCGGGTGAAGACTGGACCGGCCCTGCATGGATGACGGGTGCCGATGACCGCACAACAGGCGCGCTGCCCTTGGGACAATCCGCGCTTGATGGCCTGCAAGGCGATGAAAGGGCGGTCGCCGAGTTGCTGGGGGCGCTGATGGGTACTGTGGCGGGGGCGGGTGTTGATCCTGCGGCACCTGCTGCCAGACTTTCTCCGACATTGGCACCGCTGGGGGGTGTGCCTGTCGATCTGCAAGGCATGCCCGCCGAGGCGCTGATGGACCTGATCTTGCCGTTTCAAAGGACCGTGCCATGATCCTTCGGCCCTTGATACTGGCCGTATTGGCCACAGCCTTTGGCATCGTTTCGCCCGTTAAGGTCCAAGCCGACACCGTGCTTGCGACCTGCAAGACCGGGGGCTGCACCTGCGCGCTTAGCCCGCTATCGGGGGATGAGATCACCTTGGTCTTGGGGACACCGGCAAAGGCAGAGACCTCGATTGACCCGACTGCCGCAACGCTGGTCTATGAGCCCGACCTTGGCAGCCTCGCTTGGGTCACAGCGCCCCTGCGCGATATCCACGCACGCTTTGGCGGTGTGGGAGACTGCCCGATCGCGCTGTTTCCCGCGCCCGACGCAATGGTCCCGCTTGACGGCACATGGCAATGGCAGACCTTGGGCGAGACGACCTCGGGTTGTCCGGCGGCACTGGGCGGGATGCTGGCCGCGTCGCGGGTAGAGTTCATATCCACGCCCATCACATGGGACGGCGCGTTTCACCCTGACCGGCTGTCATCCACACTGCCGCGACCAGATATGGCAGGCGATCCCTATGAATGGCGCGAGGTCGGCCCCTATCGGTGGCTGTCCGACAATGTGCAGCGCCGCGATTGCAGCGACGGGACCTGTGCTGAAATCGCGCTGACTTTGCAGATGACCATGGTCGCCCCCGACCGGATCAGCGGGTTTCTGGCGCTGCGCAGTGCAATCGACGCGCCACAGGCCGCGATCCTTGCGGGGTTCGGATTGGCAGAGTGTCGCGTCCGTGTGCGCTACGATATCATTCGGACAGGGCCGTAAGGTCGACGCTTTCGATCAGCCCACCATGGGCCAGCGCCTGCAAAAGGGCGTTCACATCGGTGATCAGCACGGCCTCGTCCTGATCGGGAAAGTGATCGGCCAGCACGGCGGCGATATCTTCGGCGGACCCGGGGATTTCCAACAAGGACCAGACTGCACGGCCCAGCGTGTTCATGCGCCAGACGGTCTGTTGGCCCGGCATCCAGACGAACGCCGATTCCCCCGAGGTTTGCATTGTCGCATCGGGCTGGCGCACCCAGATCACGTCAGAGGCCAGCTTGGACGATGGCATGGACCGGCGACTGGTCAGCGGCAGAGGCGGGGCGATGGCAAGATCGGCATGCACATCCGCGCCGCCGCCAAAGGCGTGCCGGATCAGCGCGACGGCCTCTTCCAGATCGCTGTAGACCAGCCGCAGGCAGATGATCCGACGCAAAAGCCCGTTCAGCTGCGCGATGGCGGCCTCGGCTGTCTCAAGATCGGCCATGTTCTGGGACAGCAGGAAATGCAG
>DAISXL010000098.1:0-8516 GCA_036825855.1 Yoonia sp. | reverse complement strand
CTCAACACGCTGGCCTGGAGCCAGATCAGCGTGATCCTGCTGTTGATCCTTGGCACGGTCGTGGTCAGCGAATGGGTGTCATCCAAGGTGCGGCACGCGATCATCTGACGTGGTGACCGCCAGCGGCGTCGGTCCAAAAAGGTCGATGCCTCCGGCGGGGATATTTGGGCTCGGAAGATATAAAGCGTCAGCGCATCAGCACGACCGGCACCTTGCAGGCGCGGATCATCGCAGTGGTGGTGGACCCGATCACAAGGCTGCGGATGCGGCTGTGCCCGTAAGCGCCCATCACCAGCATATCGAAACCTTCGGTGTCCACCAGATCGGCCAAGGTTTTTTCGGGCTGGCCCGGCAGGACGGATGTTTCAGCCTCCAGCCCTGCAGCTTTCAGCATCGCCTTTGCATTCGCGAGCCCTTTTTCCACTTCGGCCGAGGCCGTTCCGATGGTGACGACGTGGATGGACAGCCCTTGAAACAGCGGACTGCGCGCGATGTGATCGACCGCTTTCATCGCGGATGCGCCACCGTCATAGGCAACCAGCACGCGTGCAATCGGCTTGAACGCGCGCGATGCGACGAACACGGGGCGCGTGCTGGTGCGCACGATCCGTTCGAGGTTGGAGCCAAGATGGCCTTTGGCGAAATCCGCATCCTCGCCGCGCTTGCCGACGATGATGACGCGGGCATCGCCGTCGACTTCGGCGACCGCCTCGACCACGTCACCGTGGCGCAGGCGGGTGGTGATGTCGGTCACACCGTCCTTGTCCAGAATGGCGTGGGCATCGTCGAGGATCGCGCGGCCACGCTGGCTCATCAGTTTGGACCGTTGCGCGTCAAGGTCGGCCAGTTCCTGCAGCAGCGCCGTACGAGCGCCCAGCGCGATCGTGCCGGAATGGTCTCGCTTGCCGGATGTGTCGCGCGGGCCCAGCACATGGATCAGTTCCACCGCTGCCCCCGTCCGGTCGGCGATCCACGCTGCATGGTGGCAGACGCTTTGCGCATAGATAGAGCCGTCGATGAAGGCCACGATCTTTTGTGTTAGTGTCATATCCGTCTCCTCAATGCGCCATCAGCTTGTCCATCGCGCCGGGCTTGTCGTGGATGGCCAGCTTGTCGACGATGGTTTCCGTCGCTTCATTCATACCCACGATCTCGACCTCTGCGCCGTCACGGCGGAATTTCAGCACTGCCATGTCCAGCGCCTGCACCGAGGAAATGTCCCAGATGTGTGCGCGGCTCACGTCGATTACGACCTTCTCGACAGCTTCCTTGAAATCGAAGGCATCCATGAAATCCTCGACCGAGCCATAGAACATCTGGCCTTCGACGACATAGGTCCGTTCGCGCCCATCTTTGGAGACTGTCGTCGTGACTTTGAACAATTGCGCGATCTTGCCTGCAAAGAAGATGCCCGACAGCAGCACGCCGACCAGCACACCGATGGCAAGGTTGTGGGTATAGACGACCGTCACCACGGTCGCGATCATCACGACGGACGAGGATTGCGGATGCGTGCGCAGCGCCTTGATCGAGGACCATGAAAAGGTCCCGATGCTGACCATGATCATGATCGCAACCAGTGCCGCCATAGGGATCTGGCTGACCAGATCGCCTAGGCCCACCACCATGATGAGCAGGATCACACCTGCGGCAAAACACGACAACCGCCCGCGCCCGCCGGATTTGACGTTGATGATCGACTGGCCGATCATGGCGCAGCCCGCCATGCCGCCGATGAACCCCGTCGCGGTATTCGCGATGCCTTGGCCCACGCATTCCTGATTGCGGTCGGATTTCGTGTCGGTCAGGTCGTCGACGATGTTCTGGGTCATCAGGCTTTCCAAGAGGCCGACGATGGCGACCGCGATGGAATAGGGCAGGATGATCATCAGCGTCTCGAACGTCAGCGGGATCTGCGGGATCAGGAACACGGGCAGCGTGTCGGGCAGCGCGCCCATGTCGCCCACGGTGCGCACGTCCCAGCCGAAATACATCACCAGCGCCGTCAGCACCACGATGGTGACCAGCGGTGACGGGATCGCCTTGGTCAGCAGCGGGAACAGGTAGATGATCGCAAGCCCGCCTGCCACCAGCACATAGGTCAGCCATGTCACGACACCGGGGTCAAGTTCGGGCAATTGCGCCATGAAGATCAGGATCGCCAGCGCGTTGACGAACCCCGTCATCACCGATTTCGACACATAGCGCATCACGAACCCCAGCCGCAGGAGGCCTGCGCTGATCTGGATCAGCCCCGCCAGCACGGTCGCGGCGAGCAGATATTCCAGCCCGTAATCGCGCACCAATGTCACCATCAGAACGGCCGTCGCCGCTGTCGCGGCCGAGATCATGCCGGGCCGACCGCCCGTGATCGCGGTCAGCACGGCGATCGAGAAACTGGCGTAAAGCCCGACCTTGGGGTCGACGCCTGCGATGATGGAAAAGGCAATCGCTTCGGGGATCAGGGCGAGGGCGACGACCAGCCCAGCCAAAAGGTCACCGCGTATATTGCCCGTCCACTGGGCGCGGTAGGTGTCAAAGGATGTCATCTATATCTTTCCGGTCCGGAGACACGCGCCGGCACTATCTGGGTCTTGCAGGTTGTCCGGCGGATCGGCGGCCGGAAGAGCCACCCGAGGCTTATCCTCGGGTCCAGGTTATGCGCGCGGTATACATGAAACCGCGCGCTTGCCAACCCTTGCGTGGCGCCTAGCGTGTGACAGGTGGCGCCGACACAAAAGGCGCGCGCCGTTGCAAGCTGTCGTCGTTGATCGCCGCGACCATCGCGCGGGCCAGATCGGCGCGGTCGATCTTGGTCGTCGCGGGTTTGTCGTGGGTAAAGACCCACGCGCCTGTCCCTGCCCCGTCTTTCAGCATCGGCGGGCGCAGCATGGTGAAGGATAGATGGGACTCGGCCAGCAGATCGTATTCGGCCTGCCGCTCGGCCAGCATCTTGCGCATCAGCAGTTTGAAGATGCCGCCGATGATCCGGTCGGGCAGCCCTTTGGCGTCGCTGGCTACATCGACGGCAGCGCCCGCGACGGTCAGATACCGCAACCCCGGCTTACCCACCGCGACTACGCTTTGCGCCGCAGGCAGGCAGACCGCCGTCGATCGCGACGATGCCAGCGCGGACAGCACCACATCCGCCCCGGCAAGCACCTGCGCGATCCGCGCGCGGTCATCCGGCGCACCGATCACGGCCTCGCCCGTCCAGCCGTCCGGTTTGCGCCGCCCGTAGGGGATTACCTCGTGGCCAGCTTCGGCCAGCGCCGCCAACAGATGCCGCCCCGTGCGCCCTGTCGCGCCGAATATCACTGCTTTCATCGTTCATTCTCTCCGCTTTGCTCTCGACGTGGCGGATATGGGCCGGATACAATCGTTTTCGCAAGTACGTACCAAAAGGATACCACATATGGACGGTCATGTCAGAACCTTCGCCGACCAGCCCGAGCCTGCCCTTGGCCAAACCTGTCCGGTGGAAACTGCGATGGACCTGCTGACCGGCAAATGGCGGATGCTGGTGCTCTACCGCCTGCGCAAGGGGCCGGTGCGGTTCAACGCCCTGCAGCGCAGCCTGTCGCCTGTCACGCAAAAGGTGCTGACTGCGACCCTGCGCAGTCTGGAGGAGGACGGGCTGATCTGGCGCGAGGTGCGGGCCGAGGTACCGCCGCATGTGACCTATGGCCTGACGCCCTTTGCCGAAGGGGCAGCACCTGTATTTGACGCGATGGCGGACTGGATCATGCGCGGCAAGCGCAGCTAACCACATATTCGTCTGGCAACGTCGAACAGGACTTACCCGTCCGACGCGGGTGACCAGCGCGGTCGGAAAAGCGGCGCCCTGTCAAAACCGCCTTGCCTCAAGCTCTTGCCCTTTGTCCGCGGCTGTCGCGCGATGCCGGTCCGTGGCAAGGAAAACTTCAAGCCTCCGGCGGGGATATTTGGGCTCGAACGATGTCAGAGGCTGGCGATATAGGCGCGCCAGCCGCCAAAGTGGGTGATGTCCTTGGCTGTGGTCAGAGCATGCGCTTCGCATAGAAACCCTGACACGGCACTGCCATCTGCCAGCGTCAGTTTGCCGATACCCAAGGGGGCGGGAATCGCGGTGACAAAGCGGCCAAAGGCAGCCTCTGGCAGCGCCCAGATTTCCACCTTGATCGCGGCCCCGTCTGCGGCGCGCACCAGCCCCGGTTTGGGTGGCACAGTGCCGTCGAGCGCATAGAGCCTGTAGGCGGGTTCTGTCGTCGTCTCGCGCAGCAAACGCCCGCCCGCGTCGGTCAACTGGTGATTGAGCGGCATCCCCGTCAGATGCGCGCCAACGACTGCGATGGGGATCATGCCTTTGGGGATGGCGGCTGTGTCGAGCGGCGGGATCGCTGCGGCCGTGTCGCGGCCCATGCCGCAGGCGGCGGATTGGTGCAGGGCTGCGGCGAAAGGTGCAAGGCCGTCATCGCTGAAAGCGAGGCCGATCAGGGTGACACCGCCGGGCAAACCATCGGGCGTGATGCCCGCAGGCACGGCGATGGCCGCGTAGCCCAGAAGGTTCGCGAAATTGGTATAGCGCCCGAAATGGCTGTTCTTGGTGACAGGATCGTCCAGCATGTCGGCGACCGTGTAGGTGGTCGGTGATGTGGGCAGCAGCAGAAGATCGACCGCCTCCCAGACGGGGGCGACCTGCGCGCGCAGCTCTTCCAGCCGGTAGCGCCCGTTGAAAGCATCGACCGCGCTGTAGCGGCCAGCGGCGCCGATGATCGCGCCCACGGTAGGGTCAAAATCGGCGGCGTTGGTGGCGTAGAAATCTTCGACCGCCCCAAGCCGTTCTGCGACCCATGGGCCATCATAGAGCAAGGCTGCCGCCTCGCGGAAAGGGGCGTAATCGAAGGGCACGATGGTGGCGCCCAGCGCTTTTGCCCGTGCGATGGCGGCGTCGTAGAGCGCCTCTACGCCGGCATTGCCGTAGAATTCACGCTCAGCCCCTGCCAGAACGCCGATGCGCGGCTTGGGCCGGATACCGACAGGTTGCGCCGCGCGGGTGAAACCATCGCCCGGATCGACGCCCTCCATCACCGCGCGCACGGCGACGCCATCGGCCACGCAGCCGGCAAAGACCGTGACCACATCGACGCTGCGGCAGGCGGGCACGACGCCGGTATTGGGCACCAGCCCCGGTGTCGGTTTAATCCCCACAAGGTTGTTGAAGGCGGCAGGCACGCGGCCTGATCCGGCGGTGTCGGTACCCAGCCCAAAACTCGCAAGGCCAGAGGCCACCGCCACTGCCGACCCCGACGACGACCCGCCAGAGACGTAATCGGCATTGAACACCGACCTTGGCGCGCCGTGGGGCGAGCGGGTGCCGTTCAAGCCCGTGGCGAACTGGTCGAGGTTGGTCTTGCCCACCAGCAAGGCCCCCGCCGCGCGCAGGCGCGCAATGACGGTGGCGTCCACCGCTGGGTCATAAGCATAGGCCGGACAGCCCGCAGTGGTCGGCAGGCCTGCCACGTCGATATTGTCCTTGGCCACGTAAGGAATGCCCCAGAGCGGCAGATCACGCGGACCTGCCAGCAGATCGCGGGCGGCGGCGCGCAGGGCGTCATCGGCCACCGGCAGAATGAAGATCGCCGGATCGCTGGCGGCATGGCGACGCATGATGATCTCCTCCGCCAGATCAAGCGGTGTGGCACCGTTGGCATAGGCATTGCGGATAGCCGCGATGGTCAGGATTTCGGGGAACATTAGTCAGTCTCCAATATTGCGATTACTTGGCCTGCACGCAGGGTCTTGCCCGGTGCGGCGACGCATTCCCGCAAGATGCCCGCCGCAGGGGCCAGCACGCGGATTTCCATTTTCATCGATTCCACAATCGCCACCGTATCACCCGCCGCCAGATGGTCGCCGATGGCGGCAGTGTATTTCCACAGGTTGCCGGGGATGCTGCTTTCGACACCCACATGCCCTGCCGCGATGTCGGAGGCTACGGGTTCCGGCCCGCCATCCTCGCTGACAAAACTGTCCAGCCCGAGCGCTTTCCAGCGGGCGCGTTCCGCCTCGAACGCGGTCTGCTGGCGGGTCTTGAAGGCGGTGATGCTGCCCGCCTCGGCCGCTTGCTGCAGCTTGTGGTCGGCCCAGCGGAAGGTCCTTTCCTCGATCTTGACGTCATAGCCGCCATGGGGGAAGGCGGCGCGCGCCTCGGTTAGTTCTTCGTGCGAGACGGGGAAGAACCGGATCTGGTCGAAAAACCGCAAAAGCCACGGCTGGTCGGCAAAGGCGCCCCAGCGCCGCCACGTGTTCCATATCTGGATCGTGCGTCCGAAAAGCTGATACCCCCCCGGCCCTTCCATTCCGTAGATGCACATATAGGCCCCGCCGATGCCGACGGCGTTTTCGGGGGTCCATGTGCGCGCGGGGTTGTATTTGGTGGTCACTAGCCGATGGCGCGGATCAATCGGCGTGGCGACAGGTGCGCCCAGGTAAACGTCGCCCAGACCCAGCACGAGATAGCTCGCGTCATGGACGATCTTATGGACCGCATCCTCATCCGGCAGGCCGTTGATCCGGCGGATAAAGTCGATATTCGACGGGCACCAAGGCGCGTCGGGGCGCACCAGGTCCTGGTAGCGCGTCATGGCCAGCACGGCATCGGGGTCATTCCACGACAGCGGCAGATGCACGACGCGCGATGGCACGGTCACATCCTCGGCGGCGGGCAGGGCGCGTTCGATTTTGGCCAAGGCGTCCAGCAGTGTGCCGCGCTTGAGCTTGGTGCTGTCGTAATGGATTTGCAGCGACCGGATGCCGGGGGTGACGTCGATCAGTGGCAGGCCCGCGTCCTGCACCGCCTGCATCAGCAGATGCACGCGCAGCCGCAGTTCGATATCCAGCGTCATGTCGCCATATTCGACGAGCAGGTTGTCATCGCCCTGACGGCGGTAGACGACAGGCACAGGTCCGTCAGGGTCACCGCCCAAAACGGGCGATCCAGCACCGATCACGGCAGGCCCGGCGACAGGGTCGGCGGCGCGGGCGGCGGGGACGAACCGCAGCCGATCACCGGGGCGCAACTGGCCCATTTTCCACAGATCGTCGTTCGCAATCACGGCAGGACAGACGAAACCGCCAAGGCTTGGCCCATCAGGGCCAAGGATGATCGGCATATCGCCGGTGAAATCGATCGCCCCCACCGCATAGGCGTTGTCATGCAGGTTGGAGGGGTGCAGCCCCGCCTCGCCCCCGTCGGCGCGCGCCCATTTCGGCGCGGGTCCGGTCAGGCGGACACCCGTGCGATCGGAATTGAAATGCACCTCATAGGCGGTGGCGAAGAGCGTGGCGATATCCCCGTCCTGAAAGAAATCAGGCGCGCCATGCGGGCCGTAGAGCACCGCAATTTCCCAGTCCTGCGTCAGATCGGCGGGTTCAAACGGCTGCGGGTCACCGACAGGCGCATGGGCCAGCCCCAGCACATCGCCGGTGCGCAGCGTGCCGGTGGCATGGCCGCCGAATTGCCCCAGTGCGAAACAGGCGCGCGAGCCCAGCACCTGCGGTGCGGCAAACCCACCCGCCACGGCGAGATAGGCGCGCTGGCCTGCGCCGGTGATCGCGCCAATCGCCAGCACGCTGCCCGCAGGGACTTCAACCACCGGACCGACCGGCACACCATCCAGCGTCATCGCCATCTGCGCACCGGCCAAGGCCACGCGCGCGGCACTGGCAAAGCGCAGGGTCGGGCCGTTGACAGTCAGTTCCAGTGCGGCGGTATCGGGGTGATTGCCCAGCGCGCGGTTGGCATTGCGGAAAGACCGTGCGTCCATCGGACCCGAAGGCGGGACACCCACATGCCACAGGCCCAGACGGCCGGGCAGTTCCTGCAGGCTCGATTGCGCGCCGGGGGCCAGCACCTCGATCACCTGCGGATCAAAGGCAAAGCTGTTCAGCGCCGTTGTGGTCACCTGACCCGAGGCGAGGAGGTCCGACCCCGCAATCGCGCGTAAGTAACGCAGGTTGGTTTCCACCCCGCCAATGCGCGTGGCGTCCAGCGCCTGCTGCAGTGCGGTGATCGCGGCATCGCGGGTGGCGCCATGCACGATCATCTTGGCCAGCATCGGGTCATAGAATGGTGTCACATCGCTGCCCGTTTCGATCCAGCTATCGATGCGGGCATTGGCCGGGAATGTGACCTCGGTCAGCCGCCCCGCCGCAGGGCGGAAATTGGCATGGGGGATTTCGGCGTAAAGGCGGGCCTCGATCGCGGCACCTTTCGGGGTGGGTGCGGTCGCGGGCAGCATCAGTTCGCCTGCCGCCTGCCGGACCATCCATTCGACAAGGTCGATGCCGCAGACAGCCTCGGTCACCGGATGTTCGACCTGCAGGCGGGTGTTTACCTCGAGGAAAAAGAAATCCTGCCGCACGGGGTCATAGATGAATTCAACCGTCCCGGCAGAGGCGTAAGACACAGAGGCACAAAGATCGACCGCCGCCTTGTGCAAAGCGCTGCGCACGGCGTCGGACAGGCCGGGGGC
>DAISXL010000097.1:0-8602 GCA_036825855.1 Yoonia sp. | reverse complement strand
GTCAAACGCCCCGACCTGATCCGCGCGCTGGTGCTGTCCAACACTGCCGCCAAGATCGGGAACCCCAAGCTGTGGCAAGACCGGATCGACACGGTGCGCGCCAAGGGGCTGACGGCCCTGTCGGACGCCGTGCTGCAACGCTGGTTCGCGCGCGGCTTTTACGGCACGCCCGCGATGCAGCCGTGGCGCGCGATGCTGGAAAGCACGCCCGTTGCGGGCTATACCGGCACCTGTGCGGCTATCGCGGGCACCGATTTCTACACCCCGACCGCCGGCCTGCGCATCCCGACGCTGGGCATCGCGGGGATCAACGATGGATCGACGCCGCCCGATCTGGTGCGCGAAACGGTCGATCTGATCCCCGGATCGCAGTTCGTGCTGATGCGGCGCGTGGGCCATCTGCCTTGCGTCGAGGACTCCCAAACCTATGCCGCGCATCTGGCGGAGTTCATGAAAGCTGTCGGCCATGTCTGATTTCCTGCTGATCCACGGGTCCTGCCACGGGGCATGGTGCTGGGACGACCTGATCCCGCATCTGACGGCCTTGGGCCACACGGCCCGCGCCATCGACCTGCCATCGCATGGGCAGAACACAACGCCTGCGGGCGAGGTGACGCTCGACCTTTACGCCCGCGCGATTGTCGCGGCGATTGATACGCCTGTCATTCTGGTTGGCCATTCGATGGCGGGTTATCCGATCACCGCTGCGGCCACGCTTGCCCCCGACAAGATCAGCGCGCTGGTCTATCTCTGCGCCTATGTGCCGATGGCGGGCAAGTCGCTGGCCGATATGCGGCGGATGGCGCCGTCGCAGCCCCTGCTGGATGCGATCATCGTGGATGAGGCGCGCCTGACCTTCCGCGTCGATCCGGCGAAGGCGGCGGAAAAGTTCTATCACGACGTCGCGCCAGACCGCGCCGCCTGGGCGATTGCGCAGCTCTGCCCGCAGCCGATCCTGCCGCAGGAAACGCCATTGGTGCCGACGCACACCCTGCCCCGCCATTACCTGCGCTGCAGTGACGACCGCACGATCCCGCCGGAGTTTCAGACGACGATGACCGCAGACTGGCCCGCAGGTACAGTGGC
Organism: Yoonia sp.; assembly: GCA_036825855.1. Classification (GTDB taxonomy): domain Bacteria; phylum Pseudomonadota; class Alphaproteobacteria; order Rhodobacterales; family Rhodobacteraceae; genus Yoonia. Next base: position 7,516 of record DAISXL010000097.1, on the reverse strand, counting down.
CGACCTGCCCACATCGCATTCGCCATTCCTGTCGGACCCTGCGCTTTTGGCGCAGCATCTGGACCGGATCGCAAAGGCGGTCTGATTGACGCTTGCAAAGGAAACGGAACGACCTGAACTTGCGCAGATGGACAAACGCCTTCCCGTCACTTTCATTCTGATATCGGTCATGCTGGACGCGATGGGGATCGGGCTGATCCTGCCCGTGATGCCCGCCCTCATCCAAGAGGTTGAAGGTCAAGGGATCGGCGCTGCCGCTGTCTGGGGTGGCGTGCTGGCGACGATATTCGCCGCGATGCAATTCATCTTTGGCCCGACACTGGGCAGCCTGTCAGACCGCTACGGGCGCAGGCCGGTGCTGATCATCTCGCTGGTGATCATGGCCTTTGATTACGTGCTGATGGCGCTGGCGCATACGATCTGGCTTTTGGTGATAGGGCGGGTCATCGGCGGGATCACGGCGGCGACGCAATCGACCTCTGCCGCCTATATGGCCGACATCTCGCGCCCGGAGGAGAAAGCCGCCAATTTCGGGCTGATCGGCGCGGCCTTCGGCGTGGGCTTCGTCGTGGGGCCGCTGATCGGGGGGATACTGGCGGAATATGGCACCCGCGCGCCGTTCTGGGCGGCGGCATTCCTTGCCGGGGCAAATGCGATCTTCGGCTATGTCGTGCTGCCCGAAACCGTGACCGACCGCATCCGCCGGCCGTTTGACTGGCGCCGCGCCAACCCTTTGGGCGCATTCCGCAACATCGGGTCGTTGCCGGGGCTAAAGCGGCTGTTGCTGATCATCTTCGTCTATACGGTCGCGTTCTTCGTCTATCCCGGCGTCTGGGCCTATTTCGGGGCCGAGCGTTTCGGCTGGGGGCCGGGCATGATCGGGCTGTCGCTGGCGGTGTTCGGCGTGGGCATCGCCGTCGTGCAGGGCCTGTTGATCCGGCCCATCATCGCGCGGATCGGGGAGCGCCGCGCTGTTATCCTCGGGCTGGGGATCGACGTGGCGGCCTTTGTGATGCTGGGATTTGTGACCAACGGCTGGATTGCGCTGGCGCTGACACCGCTGACAGCACTCGGGTCCATCGCGGGACCGGCGCTCCAAGGGATCATGTCGCGCACGGCTGCCGACAACCAGCAAGGCGAATTGCAAGGCACGATCACTTCGATCAATGCCGTGGCGACGATCATCGCCCCGCTGATGGTGACGCAGACCTTCTGGTATTTCACGACACCAGACGCGCCGGTTTATCTACCCGGCGCGCCATTCCTGTTGTCGGCCCTGCTGACCATCGGCTGCATCGTGGTCTTTATCCAGACACCACGGCCAAAGCGCGCCCGCGTCACATAAGGTCGCGTTCAGACTTGCAGTCGGTGGCCGGTCCCTTCAGGTTGGCCCGTGAACCAGACCACAGGACCCATCATGCCCCAGATCCAAGCCGCCGTCTGCCATGCCTTCGGCGCACCCCTGACCATCGAGACCGTGAACCTTGCCGCCCCCCACCATGGCGAGGTCGAGGTCACGCTGAAAGCCTGCGCCATCTGCCATTCCGACGTGACCTATATCGACGGTGGCTGGGGCGGGACCCTGCCTGCGGTCTATGGCCACGAGGCGGCAGGTCATGTCACCGCCGTCGGCGACGGTGTGCGCGGGCTGGCCTTGGGCGATCCGGTCGTCGTGACGCTGATCCGCTCCTGCGGCACCTGCCCGTCCTGCGCGGGCGGGCGGCCTGTGGCCTGCGAAAGCGATATGGCGAGCGGTCCACTGACCACGGCGGATGGCGGGCCGCTGCATCAGGCGATGAACACGGGCGGCTTTGCCGAGCGTGTCGTCGTCAGCCAAAGCCAGGTCGTGAAACTCTCCGACACGATTCCGATGGAGGCCGCGTCCCTGCTTGCTTGCGGGGTCATCACCGGCATCGGCGCTGTGGTGAATGCCGCGCAATTGCGTGCGGGGCAGGATGTGGTGGTGATCGGGACGGGCGGTGTTGGCCTCAATGCCATCCAGGGCGCGCGGATCGCGGGGGCCCGCCGGATCGTTGCCGTGGACATGACGCCCGAAAAACTGGAAATCGCCCGCGAATTCGGGGCGACCGATACAGTGCTGGCGACGACCGACCAGCCATGGCGCGCCGCGAAAGAGGCGATGGGGCGCGGGGCCGATGCGGTGTTCGTGACCGTCGGTGCGATCCCCGCCTACGATCAGGCGCCGCAGTATCTCGCCAATGGCGGCAAGGTCATCATGGTCGGCATGCCCCATTCGGGGGCAATGTCCACCTATGAACCCGTCATGCTGGCGGCAACAGGTCAAGGCATGGTCGGGTCCAAGATGGGCGATGTGGTCATCGCGCGGGACATTCCATGGATGGTCGATCTCTACGAACAGGGGCGGCTGAAACTGGACGAGCTGATCTCGGGCCGCTGGCGGCTGGACCAGATCAACGAGGCGATTGCCGATACCAAGACGGGTTCAGCCAAACGCAATGTGATCGTGTTCGACTGATCATCGCATCTTCCGAGCCCAAATATCCCCGCCGGAGGCATCACGACCTCACCCCGACCACCACAGTTGCGATGAAACACCACGCCCCGGGCCTGACCCGGGGCCTCGCCCTCAGATCAGGGACATAGCTATGAAACTTGCCGATCTCGACATCATCGTCACCGCCCCCCCTGCCCCCGGCTGGGGCGGGCGGTACTGGATCATCCCCAAGGTCACGACCGACACGGGCGTTGTGGGTTACGGCGAATGCTATGCCTCGTCCGTCGGGCCAGAGGCGATGAAGGCCGTGATCACCGACGTTTTCGCGCGCCACATGGCGGGTGAGAACCCCGAGAATATCGAACTGATGTTCCGCCGCGTCTATTCCTCAGGCTTCACCCAGCGCCCCGACCTGACGGTGATCGGCGCGTGGTCTGGCCTTGAAATGGCCTGCTGGGATATTCTCGGCAAGGACCGCGACCGCCCCGTGCATGCGCTGATCGGCGGGCGCACGAATGACCGCATCCGCGCCTACACCTATCTTTACCCCCGCCCGTCGCACCCCCTGCCCGATTTCTGGTCCAGCCCCGACATGGCGGCCGAAGTCGCCCTCGACATGGTGGACCAAGGCTATACGGCCGTGAAATTCGACCCTGCCGGTCCCTATACGATCCGTGGCGGGCATATGCCGTCGATGCATGATCTGTCCCTGTCGGTCGCCTTCTGTAAAGCCATCCGAGAGGCCGTGGGCGACCGTGCCGACCTGCTGTTCGGCACCCATGGCCAGTTCAGCACCGGCGGTGCGATCCGGCTGGGGCAGGCCATCGCGCCCTATAGCCCGCTCTGGTTTGAGGAACCGATCCCGCCGGACAACGTAGCCGAAATGGCCAAGGTCGCGGGGGCTGTGCCGATCCCCATCGCCACGGGCGAACGGCTGACGACGAAGGCGGAATTCGCCACCGTCCTGCGCAGCGGCGCGGCGACGATCCTGCAACCGGCCTTGGGGCGGTCGGGCGGTATCTGGGAGACGAAAAAGATCGCGGCGATGGCTGAGGTCTATAACGCGCAGGTGGCCCCGCATCTTTACGCAGGCCCTGTCGAATGGGCGGCCAATATCCAGCTTGCGGCCTCGATCCCCAATATCTTGATGGCCGAAACCATCGAGACGCCGTTCCACATGGCGCTGATCAAGAACAGTCTGACGGTCGAGGGCGGCTATATCCCCGTCCCCACCGCCCCCGGTCTGGGCATCGATTTCGACGAGGATCTGGCCCGCGCGCATCCCTATACCGGCGACGGGCTGCATCTGCAGATGCAGGAAGACGCCATCGGCTATCACGGGGTGAACAGCTTTGCGGGTGGTGCGCCAGTGAAGATATGATGGTGCGCGGTGGTTTCTCAGCAATGGCCATGGCCTGCCTAGCACTGCTGGCGGCCTGTGGCGGGCCGTCGTCGTCATCCTTCAATCCCCCCTCGGAGGACATCGAATGCATGGCCCGCGCGATGTATTTCGAATCCATCCGGTCCAGCCGCGACGGGATGATCGCGGTTGGCAGCGTGGTGATGAACAGGGTGGAATCCGACGCCTATCCTGACACCGTCTGCGGCGTGGTAAGCCAGCGCAACCAGTTCGCCCCCGGCGTGATGACCAAGCCGATGGAAAGCCGCTCGGCTCCGCTGGCACGGGCGGCGGCGCAATCCGTGCTGGCGGGGGAACGCCACCCCGATGTTGCGAATGCGATGTTCTTTCATGCCGCGACCTACCGCGCGTCGTTCAACAACATGCATTATGTCGTCACGACCGGCGGCAACGCCTTTTACGAACGGCGCAGACCCGAGAACGTGACGGCGCCCCGACCGCTGCCTGCGACCGAAGGTATCACGGGGCGGTGACCGTTTTGGCGCGGCCTTGGTCTTTCCATCCGGCCCACCCCCCGTTACACTGAACCCCGTTCAGCAGGAGGCACCATGGCGGGCAAGGTAGCGGAACGGCGCAAGGCGCTGCGCGAAAATCTGATCGAGATCGCGGAACGCACGATTTCGTCGCAAGGCCTTGGCGCGCTGCGCGCCCGCGATCTGGCCGGCGAGGCAGGCTGTGCCGTGGGCGCGATCTATAATGTCTTTGGCGATCTGACCGATCTGGTGCTGGCCGTGAACGCGCGCACCTTTCATCGGCTTGGCGCGGATGTGGCGGCCTCCTTGGCCGAGGCTCCGCAGGACCCTGTCGAACAACTGGTCGTCATGGCGCAGGCCTATCACCATTTTGCCGCCGCCAACCACCATAGCTGGCGGGCGCTGTTTGATCTGGAACGCGCGCCGGGTGCCACCGCCCCTGACTGGTATCTGCAGGAAATGGGGCAGTTGTTCACCTATATCGCCGATCCGTTGCAGGTGATCTTTCCCGACAACGACGCGCAGACCAATGCCCTGCTGACGCGGGCGCTGTTTTCGTCGGTGCACGGGATCGTGCTGCTGGGGCTGGACCGTGCCAGCGCGGGTGTGCCGTCAGAGGACATCGATCGGATGATCGCGCTGGTGCTGCGGCAGATCGCGACCACAGGATAATTTTGTGAACATTGTTCATTATTTCTCTTGACGGGAATCACGCGGCACTTTATCTCCTATTTTATGAACAGCGTTCACGCTGATGAAAACGGAGAGACAGATGTTCAAGACGCTTGCCACCCTGATCCACGGGCAGAATGCACGGGCCGAAGACCGCGTGCGCGATGCCTTCGCGATCGAACTGATCGACCAGAAGATCCGCGAAAGCGACAACAGCCTGCGCGCGGCGAAAGCCACGCTTGCCAGCCTGATCCAGCGCCAGCGGTCCGAGGAAAAGCAGCACGCGGGCCTCAAGTCCCGCATTGCTGACCTGACCCGCCGCGCGCAAGAGGCGCTGGCCCATGACCGCGAGGATATGGCGGCCGAGGCGGCCCGCGCCATCGCCGCGATGGAAAACGAACTGACGCTGCGCGCCGAAACGCTGGCACGGCTGGATCAGAAGGTGATGCGCCTGCGGTCCTCGATCGAGGCTGGACATCGCCGGATCATCGACCTCAAGCAAGGCGCCATTCAGGCCCGCGCCGTGCGCCGCGAACAGGACATCCAGATGCGGATGCACCGCAGCGGTGTCACCTCCTCCAGCGTGGACGAGGCCGAAGAACTGATTTCCCGCGTCCTTGGCCGCGACGACCCGTTCGAGCGGTCCGAGATTCTGGCCGATATCAACCGCGATCTGGACGGCGGCACCATCACCGACCGGATGGCCGATGCAGGCTTTGGCCATGCCACGCGGTCAACCCCCGATGATGTGCTGGCCCGCCTCAAGGCCGCACAAAAATAACCCCATACCATTACGGAGATCAAAAATGCACTCTACTCGTTCCGATAACGCCCTCATCATGTTCTTCAACGGGGCCGCTGTTGTGGTGGCCTACGCCATGCTCGGCCTCTCGCTCTGGCTGTCGCCCGACGTGCCGCTGTCGACCAAAGGATTTTGGGGCATCGGTGTCCTGCTCTTGACGCTGGCCTTGGTGAATTTCGTCAAATACCGCTTTGACGACCGCTTGTCCGAAGACCGGATCACCCGTCTGGAAGCCGCGCGCAACGAAAAGCTGCTGGCCGAATACGTGGGCGCCGACAAGGATATCTGATCGCTGCCCCGTCCGTGTGATCACGGGCGGGGTCCCCCCTTTCCAAAACCGCAACGCTTCGCCAAAGTCAGCCCCATGACATACCTGCGCCAGTTCGCCGCCCGCATCACAGGCCAAGCCATCCGCATCTTTGCCCGCGCGATCACCGCGGTGCGGGCGGACTGGAAAGGCATCGAACCCGTGCCGCGCCAGCGCGTCTATTTCGCCAACCACACCAGCAACGCCGACATGCCGATGATCTGGTCTTGCCTGCCCCCAGCCTTGCGCCGCGACGTGCGGCCTGTGGCGGCGGCGGATTACTGGCTGAAGAACAAGCTGCGCGCCTTTGTCGGGCCAGAGGTGTTCAACTGCGTCCTGATCGACCGCAGGCCAGAGGTGGACGACAAACCGATGGACAAGATCCTTGCCGCCCTCGACGAAGGATCCTCGCTGATCATCTTCCCCGAAGGCAACCGCAACATGACCGACGACCCGCTGCTGCCGTTCAAGGCGGGGCTTTACAACATGGGTCGCGCGCGGCCCGACGTTGATCTGGTGCCGACATGGGTCGCCAACCTGACCAGCATCATGCCCAAAGGCGAGGTGATCCCCCTGCCGCTGATCTGCACCGTGACCTTCGGCGCGCCGATCCATGTGCAGGACGGCGAAAGCAAGGACGATTTCCTGCGCCGCGCCGCAGATGCACTGGTGGCCTTGGCCCCGGAGGTGCGCCCATGACCAGCACCACCGCCGATATCCTGCTGCTGGCGTTCGGCAGTTTCAGCATCCTGATCGCGCTGACCGTGCTGGGCGAGGTGCTGCGCGCCCGCCAGCCTGCGGATATGCCCAATCCGGTACTGGAAACCTATATGACCCGCGTGCAAAGCTGGTGGGGCATGGTGGCCTTTGTCGGGATCGCGCTGCTGACGGGCAAGGTCGGCGTGATGATCCTCTTCGCCTTCGTGTCCTTTGCCGCCTTGCGCGAATTCCTCACGCTGACGGCCAAGACGCAGGCCGACCACATCGCACTGGCGCTCGCGTTCTTCGTCGTGCTGCCGCTGCAATATGTCTTTGTCGGCATGGGCTGGACCGGATTGTTCGCCATTTTCATCCCCGTCTATGCCTTTCTTTTGTTGCCGATCGTGTCGGCCCTGCGCGGCAATGCCAACCGCTTTCTGGTGCGGGTGGCCGAAACCCAATGGGCGCTGATGATCACCGTGTTTTGCGTCAGCCATGTGCCCGCGCTGATGACGCTGGACCTGCCCGATTACAGCGAACGCGCGGTGCTGCTGATCGCCTTTCTGGTGATGGTGGTGCAGTTGGGCGACCTGCTGGAATATTTCTTTGGCCGCCGCATCGGGCGCACGAAAATCGCCCCCGGCCTGTCGCCCAAGACATGGGAAGG
>DAISXL010000096.1:0-8633 GCA_036825855.1 Yoonia sp. | reverse complement strand
CGTAGGGAGCGGCGCGAATGAGGATGAATCAGAGGGTTAGGCGTCGGTGGGACAATTAGATCTCCCATGATTTTCCATAGTGTTCTGTCGGAAAGTGTCCCACCGATAACGGGTAGATCAAAGCCGCCTTTTCGTGTTTAGACCTGCAATTGCGCAGGCCCATGTCGAGCAACAAGGCACTGGATGGCTTATCGGACCCCGGACCTTCTGGTTCGCCGGCGCACCCAGACGATCGACGCGCTGCAGCCAACTTTGTAAGCGGATGCTTGCAAAGCTGAAATCATTGTAAGACTGTCTTACAAACCTCTGGGATTCGCCCGGCCCGACAGGAGACCCCGGTGAGCTGCACCAAATTTCGGGACTTGTCCGGTCGGCGCGAGAGGTAATCGTTTTGCCGGCTAGCAGTAAAAGCTTCACCCGGGTCACGGGGTCGATCCGACGCGCCGACCTGCCTCGTCGAAGAAGTGGACGGTGTCGACGTTCAGACCGACCGTGATCCGGGTGCCGGTCGGGATGGCGCGGTCGCCGGGGCTACGCAGGGTCAGGCGACCAAGCGTCGCGTTCTGGGGAGCAATCTCGATGATGGTTTCGGCGCCCAGTTGCTCGCAATGCGACACGACCCCCATCAGCGCGATCCCGCCGCCGTCGACCGAAAGGGCCTCGGGGCGAAAGCCCAGGCTGGCGGGTCCGTCGCGCAACGGGTCTGGGGCCGGGATGCTGAGGCTGCCCGCGGTAAAGACCCTGCCGCTGGCCGTGCTCTGTACTTGGCCCGGCACCAGATTCATCGCCGGTGCCCCGATGAAGCCCGCGACGAAGATGTCGGCAGGACGGTGATACAGGTCCATTGGGCGACCGATCTGCCGGATCCGCCCTGCCTCCATCAGCACGATGCGGTCGGCCATGGTCATGGCCTCGACCTGATCGTGGGTGACATAGACGCTAGTCACACCAAGCGCCTTTTGCAGCTTGGCAATCTCGACCCGGGCGCTGGCGCGCAGCTTGGCATCCAGATTGGACAACGGTTCATCGAACAGGAATGCATGCGGCTCGCGCACGATGCAGCGCGCCACGGCCACACGCTGGCGCTGTCCGCCAGACAGTTCGCGCGGCTTGCGGTGCAGCAGATGCGCGATCTCCAGCCGGTCGGCTGCTACGGTCACGGCATGGTCGATCTCCTGCCTGGACCGCCCCTGCAACCGCAAGGCAAAACCGATGGTCTCGCCGACCGTCATGTGTGGGTAAAGCGCGTAGCTCTGGAACACCATCGCAAGATTGCGGTCCTTGGCCTTGATCCGGGACACATCTCGCCCGCCGACTTCGACGGTCCCCGAAGTCGCCTGTTCCAACCCGGCCAGGATGCGCAGGGTCGTCGTCTTGCCGCAGCCTGAGGGACCAACGAGTGCCACGAACTCGCCGTCCGCGACCTCGATCGACACATTGTCCACGGCGGTGGTTTCACCAAATTTCTTCGAAACAGCACGTAGCGCGAGTTCGGCCATGGTCAGCCTCTGATGCCCGAGGAAACGAATGTGTCCATCACCCGGCGCTGCAAAAGCAGGAATATCACGATCGCCGGGATCGACGCGAGCGTGACCCCGGCCATCATCGCCCCATAGTCGGAATAGCCGTCGGATTCGAGGAACTCGCGCAGGCCGATCTGCAAGGTGCGGGAATTGGCCGTCTCGGTCACCAGAAGCGGCCAGAAATATTCGTTCCAGCAGTCGATGAACAGGATGATCGTCAGCGCCGATATCGCAGGCGTCAGGTTCGGTAGCATCACCAGCCACAGCGCTTTCCACGGCCCCGCGCCATCCATCTCGGCGGCGTCAAGCAGATCGCGGGGAAATCCCAGCATGTGCTGACGCAGCAGGAAGATGGCAAAGGGCATGGCCAGGTTCGGTACAACAAGCGCCCACCATGTATCGAACCAGCCAATCCGCGCGATAAGGATATAAATCGGGATCATCGTCAGCACCTGCGGGATCATCATCGCGCCCAGAACGGCCGCGAACAAGGCAGAACGCCCCGGAAACTCGAACCGCGAAAACGCGTAGGCGGCAAGGATCGACAAGATCAGCTGCCCCCCGACCCGCAGCGCGGTGGTGGCGGAGGAATTCCACAGATAACGGGCGAACTCTTCTTCCAGGAACAGCCGGGTGAAATTCTCCAGCGTCGGCGCGTTGGGGATCAGTGTAGCCTGGAACACCTCGTTCGGCGGCTTGAATGCGGTCGACAGGACCACGGCGATCGGCGCGGCGATGGCCAGGCAAAAAAGCACCAGCATCAAATGGCCGACCGCGCGCCAGGGCCGGGATAGTTCCATCGCGCACGCCTACTGCTGATACTGGACGCGGCGGTCCAGCGTCATGATCTTGGCGACGGTCAGGCTCATGAGCAGGACGAACAGGATCACCGTGCCCGCCGCCCCGGCCCCCACGTCGAAGGTTAGAAACGTGTATTGATAGACCATGTAGAACAGGTTGGTCGTCGAATTCTGTGGCCCGCCTTCGGTCAGGATGTCGATCGGAGTAAACACCTGCTGGGTGGTGAAGATCACTGTCGAGAGCAGCACAAAGAACAACGTCGGCGTCAGCAGCGGCAGGATAAGATGGCGAAAGATCCGCACATCACTGGCGCCGTCCATCCGCATTGCCTCGATATAGTCGCGGTTGATCGAGGCAAGCCCGGCCAGATACAACAGCGTGTTGAAGCCCAGAACCTTCCACGACGAAATGGCGAGGATTACCCAGATCGCTCTATCGGGGTCGGTCAGCAGGTTCGGCATTTGCCAGCCGACGACGGCTAAATACTGCTTCGCATAGCCAAAGATCGGGTTCAGGATCCACAAGAACGATATGGCGACCACGACAAAGCTCAGCAAGGTCGGCACGAACAGCACCGCCCGGTAGAAGTGACCGCGCGAGCCCAGCGTCCACAGGAAAAGCGCCACCGGGATCGGCAGCATGACCTTGAGCGGGATCGAGGCGCCAATGTAGATCGCGGTGTTCCAGGCTGCATGCTGGAACAGGGTGGATGAAACGACCCTCTCGTAATTATCCAAACCGACCCAGCCAATCGGCTGATCGGGGTTCAGGTTCCACTCGACCAAAGACAGGTAAAATGTATGCACGAACGGCCAATAGACGAACAGCGCCAGCAAAAGCAGCGTCGGGGCGAGGTACAGGTACGGGCGGGTGCGGTCGCGCCAGCCGCCGATCGTATCGGGCCCGTTCAAGGGATCGACTGCCCCGGACGGGGCAGCCGATGGATCGACGGTGTGCAGGCTCACGGGCTGATATTGACGGCAAGCGCGGCATTCACGGCAGCCACCGCCTCGGGCACGATCTCGGACGCGGGTCGCTTGCCCGCCCAAAGCTCGTCGAGCATCGCGCGGATGATGGTCTGTGCTTCCAGCGTACCCTTGGCGGGCCAGACAGCGGTCGGCACGGTGTCGCCCATCTGTACAATCACCGGCGCGACGTAGGGAAAGCTTTCGACATAGGCGGCCATCTCTGGGTCGGACAGCGGATCGATGATCAGCGGCATGTATCCCGATTCCCGCGACCAGCGGTTCGCGATCGTCTTGTTGCTGATGAAGCGCAGCAGTTTCATCGTGGCGTCGCGGCGCGGACCCTCGGGCGCGTAAAGCATCAGCGCGCCGCCCGAGTTGTTCACGCGGCGCGGACGGTCGCCGAGGGTCGGGTAGCTGGCGACCCCGAGCGCAAAGTTGCCTTCCGCGGCCTCGACATAGCCGCGCAGCGCGGCCGAGGACGTCAGGTACATACCCATCTGTCCGGCGGAAAAGGCAGCACCCCATTCCCGGTCGGTCGCAACCGGCATAACGCCGGTCGTGGCCATGTCCTGCCAGATCTGGAGGATTTCTATGCCTTCGGGGCTGTCGAACATCGCCCGGGTGCCATCGGCGCTCAGGTAGGTTCCGCCCGCGTTCGTCACCATCACCATGGTGCCATAGTCGCCCATCGAGGCATGCAGGTGCGCGACCCCGGGCATCCCGGTCGTTTCGGTGATGGTCTTGGCAGCGTTCAGAACCTCTGCCCAGGTCTGCGGCGGCAGTTCCGGATCCAGGCCCGCCGCGGTGAAGATATCCTTGTTGAAGTAAAGCATCGGCGTGCCGTAGGCGTGCGGAATGGCAAAGACCTGATCGTCGATGCGGCCGAGGTCGAGGAAGTTCGGCAGATAGGCGTCAAGCCAGGCTGTGTCGCCCTGCGAGGCCGCGACCATGTCGACGGCGGGGGTGTTGTTCAGGAAGAACACGATGTTCTTGCCGATCACCGTGGCCACATCCACCGGGCGGCTTGCAGCCAGGGCCGCCTGAACCTCAGCGGTGATCTGCTCGGATTGCTTGAAGATGTCGAGCACCTTCACATCCGGGTTTGCGGCCTCGAACTCATTCAGGATGGCGCGGAACGCGTCATAGTTTCCGCCAGTCTGATAGTGGTAAAAGGTGATCTCGGTCGGCGCAGCTGCCACGACTGTCGAGGTCGCGGCAAACGCGGCAGCCAGACCCAACAGGGCGCGGCGTGTCAGATGGGCAAGCATGATATCCCCCGGAACATGGTCCACGGCCCTTTGCCGCTGACGACCGGCGTAGTTGCGCATGGCAAGGTCACAGCCGCTTTACTGTTCCATGACAGCCCGGCGACAATTCCCGATGCCGCACAAGGACTGCTGTCACGCGCCAGTCATGCCCAAGGAATATGCAAGAACCGGCGTTACGTCGAAAACAGGGGCCGAGAAAACAGGGGCCGACGACCATGCTTCGGATCATACAGATCACGGATACCCATCTGGCGGCAGGCCACCCGGCCTTTGACGCCAACTTCGACGCGGCGGCGGCCCATGTGCGGGCGGTTGCGCCCGATCTCGTGGTCCATACCGGCGACATCTGCCGCGATGCTCCAGGCGCGCCGCAGGAACTGGCCCATGCCGCCGCACGCCTTGCCGGTCTGGGGACAGAGCTTCTTTGCCTTCCCGGCAATCACGACATCGGCGACAATCCCGGGGATGGCGGCTACACGCCAAAGCAGCCGGTGACCGCGGATCTCATCGCCGCCTGGACCGCGCAGTTCGGTCCTGACCGCTGGGTCTTGGACCGGGGCGGCTGGCGACTGGTGGGGCTCAACTCTTTGCTGTTCCTGTCCGACCTGCCTGCGGAGGCGGAGCAGTGGGACTGGCTTTCGGAGGCGTTGGCCGTGACGGGCCCCATCGCCCTGTTCCTGCACAAACCCTTGATGCTGACACCCGAGGACACGCCCTCCGATCCGCCCTATCGCTATGTGCCGGAAGCACCGCGCGCCCGGCTTGTCGACCTTGTTGCCACGCACAACGTGCGCCTTGTCGCCTGTGGCCATGTCCACCAGACCCGGTCGCATAGCCTGGGGCGGGCGACCTGCGTCTGGGGTCCGGCCACGGCCTTCGTACTGTCCGATGCGATGCAGCCGCGCCTTGGCGACAAGGTTTGTGGCGTGGTCGAATACCGTCTAAGCCCGGACGGCAGCGTTGTGTTCGACGTGACGCGTCCTTTAGGCATCGTGGATCAGGCCCTCGGCGACTTGCCGAAAGCATACCCGTGAGCAGCGGCGCGATCCTTCCCGACACGCCGAATTTTCGAGACCTCGGTGGGTTGCCAGCCGGGTCGGGACGGCGCGTGCGGCATGGTCTGTTCTTTCGCAGCCCGGCCCTGGGCGCGCTCAGTGCGCGTGACGCCGACGCGCTGCGCGCTCTGGCCCCGGCGGCGATCGTGGACTTTCGGGGCGCGGCAGAGGCTTCCTCGTCCGCCGCCTTGCCGGACGATCTCGCCGCGGTCCGCCTGCCGTTGCCGGTGGAACCAAGCGTGGCCAGACGCTTGGCCGATGTGCCCGCAGGCGACCTGACTGTGGCGCATGTGCGCGAGGCGATGCTGGCGGGATACGCAGAGTATGTGACGCTGCACGCGGATCGGTTTGCCGCCTTCCTTCGGCGCGCGGCAGAGCCCACCGGGCCGGTCGTGTTCCATTGCACCGCGGGCAAGGACCGCACCGGATTTGCCGCCGCCCTGCTGCTGGAGGCGCTAGGCGTCGGCCCCGACAGCGTCACTGCAGATTTCATGCGCACCAACCTGCTCTGGTCGCCCCCGGACCACGTTCGGGCACGCACACCCGAGGTCACCCATGCGGTTCTCTTCAGCGTCGCGCCCGATTTCCTTGACGCTGCCCTGTCAGCCCTGCGCAAGAAGCATGGGTCCGTTGCGGAATTCGCAGCCGAGGCCCTGGGCGGCAGGCCAGAGCTCGACCGCCTGTGCCGCACCGCGCTGGAACCCGTGACCTGACCCACGGCCCGGTGCCTGCCTTTGCCTTGAACCGGGGGCCGCCAGGTGGCGAGCGTTTGGTCGAGGGTCGGCGAACAGGATCAGCCGAGACGTTTCGACGCGACAGATCCTCTTGGACCTGTTCGTATCCTCCTGTCGGTGGTTTTAACCTCGAAGGGTGTCGCCATTGAAGGCCCGCTCTGACCTCACGAGTCGGACAAGGAATGTTCGGCGGGGGCGGCACGATGTTCGAAGACGCAGTGCAGCCCGAACACCGCCACATCCTGCGGCCGGAAGGTCTGGGCGATGCGCTGCGCTTGCGGCCACCCGGGGCTGGCGCAGCCGGGGCAAAGCATCTGGAAACACGCGATGGCGGCAACCCGGCCGCGCAGGCCTTCAAGTGGCAACGATTCAGCTGTGTTCAGCCAGGCGGAGGCAAGGAGCGGCGGCGCAAGATCTGACAAGGTATGCGCTTTCGGCAAGGGACCGGCGGCGGGGGCCGCCGCCGGCTGGTGTTACTGGTTGACCTGTCCTGGCTGGCTCAGATCGCCCGAGGCCACGTCGAACACATCGGTCACGCAGAAGAGCGGGGCGTGGATGTTGGCATTCACCCGCAGCGCCGCCGTCACCCCGTCATAGCTTGCAGTCTCAACCGCGCCGATATCGGCGAATGGCACCCGGACGGACAGCGTGTCGCCAGCGAAGCCAGGCGACCAGCCCGGGCTGTCGATCAGGATCGGCAGGCCGAGCCAGGTCAGCGGCAGGGCGGGAGTGACGCCTTCTGGGATGTCGATCACCTTCAGCGCCCCCGGTCCGCAGGCCTCGTCCGGGCCCAGCACCACCCAGTGGCTGTGCCAGATGCCGCCGTCGTCATCTGTGCGGTCAGTGTTGCCTTCGTCGAACAGGGGAGTGTCGTCGAAGTCGGGATGGATGGTGAGGGCGAAGGCCAGGGTCCCTGCGCCCGCTTCGAAGCCCACGATGGCCGGGTCGAGGCTGGTCGGCCAGACGTAGGAAAAGACCGGCGCTCCGGCGAGCCCTCCCACCGCCTCCGGCGCGGTCGCGCCGGGTGTGCCGGACACCGACATGGTGATGGTGGCGATGCGGCCCTCAGTGGTGATCGCCGCGGCGACGATGTCGAAACCGGCGTGTTGCGCATTGCCGGCGATCGCGGCAATCCCCTGCGCGTGGTCGCCCTCGCCATGCGCAAAGCCCGCTGCCGGGCCGACCACCGCCAGGGCGGTCGTCAATAGGAGCAGGGTCCGCATTACGCCACTCCTTTCACGTCGATCAGCGACGCACCAAAATTGAAATGGAACGTCTCATTGTCGATCACGAGGGCGGGAACCGAGACGACCCCGGCCGCCTCGGCCTCGGCGATGCGCCCGCGGTCCTCGCCCAGATGGACGATTTCGACCGAGAGGGCCGCCGGGTCGAGCGCATGGGCCAGACCCTGTTCGGCACCGATGCAGACTTTGCATCCGGCATGGTAAAAGATGGCTTTTCGTGTCTTTGTGTTTTGGTTCCTTTTCATCCATTGGATCGGTTGGCAAAAGGGCGTCCGGGCCGTTGCTGCGGTTCCGGGCGCCCGTCTCAGGCCACCTTGGAAAACCGCGCCCAAAGGCTGTCGCGTTTCTCTTCAAGGGCGTCTTCGTGGTCGCCACAGTCGATCCGCAAGGCGGCATCGCCAAAGGCGGCGTCCACAAAGGCACAGTGATGCGGTTCATCCGCATCGTCATGGGCATGGGGACGGAAATGCGCGCAGGTCACGCACATCCGCTGCACGGGGATCGCGCGCGCGACCTGCAAGGCCCGGATCAGGCCCACCAGTCCGCGCTACATGGCGTCCTGGTCAGCGGGCGGTAGCGTGTCCAGCGCGGCCAGCATCACCGGCGCGGGCGTCCGCGCGGCGGTGGCAACAGAGCGACCTTGCTCTGTCAGGTGCAGCCGGACCGCCCGTCCATCGTCCGGATCCGGCCCGCGCGTCAAGAGACCCTTGCGCAAGAGTGCGGCAACCGCATCGCGGAGCGTTGGCTGGCTGACCCCAAGGTCGGCGGCAAGACCGCTCACCCTTGAGGGCCCGCGCGAAGCCATGCGCGCAAGAATCTGTGCCTGCGTCGGGTTGACCCCAAGCGTTTCCGCCTCATCCCAGGCAAGGGATTTCAGCAAGACCCCGATCCGGGCAAGTGCGAAGTAGATCGGGTCATTTGGCATCATCGCCTCCTGCCGACTCATTATAAATATTATTATTAAATACATAACCTGAAACGCGAGACCGACCAGAACGCCTGAAAGCCGCACCTCAGGGATTCACGGGGCTTTGATGATG
>DAISXL010000095.1:0-8684 GCA_036825855.1 Yoonia sp. | reverse complement strand
TGCCCGCCTATCCGCCGCCCCTGCACCAGATCGGCGCGCAGGCCCGGGGCGATCCGGCCCTTGTCGGTCAGCCCGGCCTTCTGAGCAGGGGCGTCGGTGACCCTCGCTATGACAGCGTGAGCCGAGGAATGGGCGAAGGCCCCCCGACCCTTCTGAATACCTATTCGGCTAGTCCAAGACCTTGCAGATAGGCGAAGCCCTGCGGGATAAGGGACTTGTCGTGCAATTCAAGCACTAGATGCGGTGTAGCTGCGCAATCGGCCAAGGCGCGAAACACCGCTACCCATTCAACCTCGCCTTCGCCGGGCACCCAGTGGCGGTCGGCGTGCCCGTCCACATCTTGCAGGTGCACATGGGCCAGTTGTCCGCCGGCATCCCGCACGAAGTAGTCAACCGGCGGTGCTCCCGACATTCGTCGCGCAAGCTGCGCATGACCCGTATCAATTGAAAGGGCGATGGCGGTGCTGGCGAAGCTGTCGACCAGCGCGCGGCGGGTGGCGGGGTCAACATCTTCGATATTTTCGATCACGATAGTGATCCCGGCGTCTTCGGCGCGTTTGACCACTGGGCCAAGGACCGTATGGATGCGCGCCAGCTTCGCCTCGGCATATCCGGGCGATGCCAGCCTGTTGTTCTGATACCAGGCCCGATAGGGGGAATGCAGCACCATCTGCCGCGCGCCGATCGCTTCGGCAGCCTCGAGCGCGCACAGAAACCGCGCCGTGATCAGTGGCCGCAGTTCCGCATCCTTGTTGTCGATATCAAGCCCTTCATATGGGCCATGAATTCCGACGCGACCCCCGTGACCAGCAAGCGCCACTTTGGCGGCAGCGATCCGGTCGTGGCGTTCAGGGCCAAGGGCGGCGTGGGTCATGAAGTCTTGCAATTCGATGTCCCGCTGCGCGTCGAACAGCCAGTCGCGGTGGTCTGCAATCTCGCGGGTGCGCAGGCAGGCGCCGATCTTGAGGGGAAGCATGGGGAGTTCCTTTGTGTGATGTTTGTTGATCCGTTTGCGCGTCAGTAAACCCGCCGCCCCTCGCGCCACACTGCCACCACCTGATTATGCGCACCCATCCGCCGCACCTGCACCAGATCGGCGCGCAGGCCCGGGGCGATCCGGCCCCGGTCGGTCAGCCCGGCCAGCATTGCGGGGGCGTCGGTGACCATGGCGATGGCGCGGGTCAGGTCTTGGGGCAGGCTGTCGTCGAACCCGATGGCAAAGGCCGCGTCAAGCGGGCTGCGGGGAATGTAGTCGGAAGACAGGACATCGCACAGGTCCGCCTCCAGCAGCGTGCGCAGCGAGACGTTGCCGGATTGTGAGCCGCCGCGCAGTAGGTTGGGCGCACCCATGACCACAGAGAGGCCCTGCGCACGGGCGTGGGCAGCGGCCTCTAACGTGGTGGGAAATTCCGACACCACCGCCCCTTCGGCGCGGGCCTGATCGACCTGCGCAAGGGTGCGGTCATCGTGGCTCATCAAGGGCAGGCCCACCACCTTTGCCCGTGCCACCACATGGGCGCGCACCTCCGCGCCAACACGGGCGGAACGGTCCAGAAGTTCGGCCATCGCGGTACGGGCATCGGACATGTCCAGCCCCATTTCCACGGCCATCCGGCCAAGCCAATGCTCACTGTCAAGACTTTGCCGGTCGCCCGGCGTGTGGTCCATCACCGACACCAGCCGCACGAGGGGACTGGTGATGGTGGCATCGGTCAGGGCAATCGTGTCCGGATCGCAGATCTCGCAGCGCAGATGCAGCAGGTGATCGGCGCGGAACAAGCCTTCGGCCCGGCCGCGTTCCAATACAGCCACCAGCGGCACCAGAAGGTCACGCCGTTCCGGCCGCTTCATCGACGCGCCGACACACAGGCTGTCAAGCACCGTCGTCGTCCCACCCGCAATCACCACGGCATCATGCGCCATAAGCGCGTTCAGGAAATCCCATTGGACACCCGCCCGGGGGAAAACATGTGCCTCGACATGGTCGGTATGGACATCGACGATGCCGGGGATCAGGAAGTCTCCGGCCAGATCGGCCGACCCGGCGGGTCTGGCACCCGGACGGATCGCCACGATGCGCCCCTCTTCAAGGTCAAGCGCGCCTTCGACAATGCCACCCGTTGTGACGATCCGAGCCCCAGAGAGACTTTGGTTTCGCGTGGTCCCGTCCAGCATCCTTAGCTCTCGCTTCGCTTTCGTGCCCATTTCGCTGTGGTTTCCCAATCAATCCGGATCGGACCCTCTGCCACACCATGCTCGGCGCAGATTGCCGTCAGATCGGCCATGACCCGGGACAGGCCGATCCGCCGGACGACGCCCCATAGGGTGGACCGCGTCAAGTAAAGATCGATCAGTCCTCGCGCGGTCAGGTCGTTCGACCATTGATAGGTGCTCGACCGGGCGGTCATGAACCCGGGAAATTGCGCAAGTTCACGCACCACCGGCTCTTTGCGGGATTCGCGGCGTGCAAGGTCAGGCGTTTCGGTGGAATGCGTCTCGATATACCGGTCAAAGGCTTGGATTACCGGGATGGGTCTGCGCTTGTTGCGGATCAGCGCCAGCACCCCGCCGGGGGCCAGAACGCGCCCGGCCTCGGCATGAAAGCGCGGCATGTCGAACCAGTGAAATGCGGTGCAAGCCACGATCAGCGCAGTAAATCCACCCGGCAGTTTCATATCTTCAGCGGTTGCATCTGTAACATGCACATCAGGGGCTTTTGAAAACCGCCGGGACAGGACGCGCCGCATGTCGCGGCCCGGCTCGATGGCGATGTAACTCCAGTCCCCTCCAAGCGCATCGCGCAATGATGCGGTCGAATTGCCGGGACCGGCCCCGACATCCACCGCCACCTTTGTCGGGCAGCGTAGGTCGGCCAGCAGGGCCTGAAACGCAATTGCCGGATAGCCGGGACGGTGCATCTCGTAAGCTTCGGCCAAGCCGTCAAAGCGGTCCGCCCCGTCTGTCATGGTCTAACCCGCAGCAATTGCGCCATAGGCGGCACGGCCGTTGACCAGGCAGTGCCGCACAACCGGCGTGTGGCCTTCGGGCCAGTCCAGAAGCACAAGATCGGCGCGCCGGCCAACCGCGATCTCGCCGCGGTCCGCAAGACCAAGCGCCGCCGCCGGATTGCCAGAGACCAGTTTCCAAAGATCGGGCAAATGGCCGATCCCGTCCGCCTGCAACCGTGCCACAGCGGCCAGCATCGCCGGGTAGTAATAATCCGAGGCAAGAATATCGCACAGCCCCGCCGCGACCATATCCGCCGCCCCGGGCGACCCAAGGTGACTGCCGCCGCGTGCCGCATTCGGGGCACCGAACACGATCCAGTCCCCCGCCTCGCGCGCAGCGCGGGTCACCGCAGCGTTCATCGGAAACTCGGAAATCGTTGCCCCATGACCGCGATAGAAGTCGCGCGTTTCCGGCTGGCTGTCGTCATGGCTGAGCATCGGCGCACCTGCCGCGGCAGCCATCTGCCCTGCTGCCGCGATCGCTACCGGAACCTCGGGCCGCCGCTCCCACATCTGCCGCATCAGGGTTATGAAATCGGCCACGTCCATCCCGGACCTTTTGGCGCGGCTTTCCATCTTGGTGGCAAAGCCGGGGCTGTCCATGTCGACCACTGGAAAGTCCGGGTCGTGGTCGAAGGGTCGGTCTTGCAGCGCAACCGAAGGGTGCAGGACGCCCATCGTCGTATGATCATTGTAGGCCAATGCTGGCAGCAAAGGCCCGGCAAGAGCGGTCTCGATCAGCGGAAGGGCCTCAAAGCAGAAGGTCTCCCAGCGCAGTTGAACCCGGTTCTCGACGGTCAGCCGAGGGGCAAGGGCGGCGAGACTGTCTACCACCTCTTGTGCGATGGCGACCGAGCGCAGGCCCGGCTCCCAGCTGAGTGTCAGCGCGTGGTAGGCGGTGGCGATGCCATTGGCCGCGAGTTGCCGGTCGGTTTCCAGCAGGGCGGCTTCGGTCGGGATCATCACGCCGGGGCGGGGCATCAGCTGGCGTTCAAACGCGTCACCGTGGATGTCGACCAGCGCCGGGGCTAGGATCATGCCGCGCCCGTCGATCACCCGCGCGCCGTCGCGTGGGCCATCCAGCGCTGCGATCAGCCCATTCTCGATGCGCACCGAAATCTTTGCCAGTCGGTCAGGCAGGACGACCGATGCGCCTTCGATGACAACAGGCTCCATTACAAGCGCTCCAGCACCAAATGCCAATGCCAGGACCCGGGCGTTTCATGTTCGCGGTCTTCGAGGCGGCATACCTCGAAGGCCGAGAACAGCTCCAGAAGGTCGCGTCCGTTGCAGAAGTAATGCGGATGCGCCTTGTCCCCGTCCCCCTCGAACACCCAGGTATTACGCGAGATTTCGCGGCCCGGGGTTTTCGCCAGTTGTACCGGCACGCGGCGGGCCGACAGCATGGTGCCAAGAAAGGTGCCGCCGGGTTTCAGGACGCGGGCGATTTCGGCGATGGACTCGCGCAAGACCACCTCATCCCCGTGGTAGATCACGTTCCAGGACAGGACATGGTCGAACGACCCGTCCTCGAAGGGCAGGTCAGTCATGAGGCCGATCCGGGCGTCGATGGTCAGGCCCTCGGCCACAGCAATCCGGTTGATCTCGGCAATCCCCTCGGGGGCTGCATCCAGCGCGGAAACAGCAAAGCCCTGCCGCGCGAGAGCCAGAGCATGCCGCCCGACGCCAGCGCCAAGGTCCAGCACCGCTGCTCTCGGAGGCAGGTTTTCGGCGAAGTCCATTACCTCGGCCTCGGGGCGCTCCCATTTGGAGGTGCCATCGGCCTTGGCCCATTCCGTGCCCCAATAGGTGTGTGCGGTATCGGTCTTCATCGTGCTGTTCCTATGATCTTCTGGCGCAGAACCGCGCCGATTTGTTCGACCCCGATCACCACCACCGCAATCATCAGAATCACGGTCAGGGCCGTCGGATAGTCGAAAAGGTCAAAGCCCACTTTCAACTCTATGCCGATCCCGCCTGCGCCGACTAAACCGAGGATAGTCGAGGATCGCACCGCCTTTTCCAGCCCGAAAAGCGAGGTTGAAATGAAGGCGGGCATCGCGGCAGGGATGATTGCGCTGGCCGCGATGTCGAGTCGTTTGGCCCCGGTGGCGGTCAGCGCTTCGGCGGGGCCGGGGTCGGTGTTTTCCATGTCATCGGCAAAGAAGCGACCGCAAAAGCCGATGGTATCGACTGCGATAGCCAGCATCCCGGCGAAAGGACCAAGGCCAACGGCCACCACGAACACCAGCGCCCAGGCCAGGTCCGGGACCGCACGGATGAAGCCCAATAGGACGCGCACAATTTGGTTGATGCCGCGACCGACCAGAACATTGCGGGCTGCCAAAAGGGCAATCGGTAGCGAAAGGATGATGCCGATGGCCGCACCCGACACGGCGATCTGCAAGGTTTCCAACATCTTCCAAGCCAGCCGTTCCAGATTATGGGTCGACGGCGGCCAGGCTCGCGAAAAGAAGTCGGCCAGTTTGGGCGGCGAGGACAAAAGCCTGTCCATCGACCAACCTGCGCCCTCAAGCGACCACAAGACCACCAGCGCTACAGCAACATAGCTTACAAAGCCAAGGCCACCAGGCCGGGCAAATCGATGGGGCAGGGTTGGCGAGGGGTTATGCATAAAGCTGAGCCATTTCCATGGTTGTCACGTCGGCTGACGCCGCATCAATGGCAATGCGCCCGCCCTGCAGACCTAGGATGCGGTCGCCATAGGACAGCGCGTGCTGGACGTTATGCGAAGTGAAAAGAACGGTCACGCCGTCGCGCTTTACCAGCGACATGAACAGCGCCATCACCTCTTCGCCCGCCTGCGGGTCAAGGGACGCGCAGGGTTCATCCGCCACCAGAAAGCGCGGGTTGCCGACCAGTGCGCGGGCAATTGCCACCCGCTGGCTTTGCCCGCCAGACAGCTGATCCGCCCGTCGCAAGGCAAGATCGGCCAGCCCGACCTTGCTCAGGGCAGCCATCGCAGCAGCGCGCGCATCGGCCGGGGCCAGCCCCTGCATCCAGTAGCGGGGACCCGAATGGCGGCCCAAAAGGCCATGGATCACGTTGGAAAGCACCGAAAGGCGCGGCACCAGATTGTGTTTCTGGCCGACCAGCCCGGTCCGCGCCCGCAAGGCACGGCGCGCTGCACCGCCAAGATCGGTCAGCTTTTCACCCAGCAGCGATACCTCGCCGGCATCCGGGGCGATCAGCCCCAGACAGCAGCGCAAAAGCGTGGACTTGCCGGTGCCATTGGCCCCGACAAGTGCGACGCAATCGCCCTGAGCAATGCTGAACTCAAGGCCCGAGAAAACGGGCGCACCCGAGCCAAAGCGTTTGGCCAGTCCTTTGGCCTGCAGATCAGGAACCTGCAGACCGCCTTGGGTTACACCCCGCCGAAGGCCTGGGCGGTCAAGCGGCACCGGATCATTCCCCGAGGAACTTGTCGAACTGCGGATAGCCTGCTGTGGTGTACATCGAGCGCACCACGTCATACGTTGCGTCCTCGATCGTCACGAGATCCATGCCTTGGTACTTGTCGTTGCTCTCGTGGGTCAGGATGGCGGCGATGATTTCTGCCTTGTTGGCGATGATCGCGTCACGCACCTTTGCCTGCACCTCGGCGGGGACATGGGCACCGGCCATAAGCATGTCGTTCGGCAGATCGCCCGAGCGCGCCAGCACCTTGAAGAAACCGTAGGGCACCGAGGTATCCTTGTTGCGGGCCGACGAAATCCACGAGCCTTCGTTGATCCCGATTGCGGCCACGTCGCCCGCCTTCAGCGCCTCGTGCGCGATGTTGCGCGCAGTATGCACCGCTTCGATCTCTTTCACCGGATCGACGCCGTAGTCAGCAACAAGCTGCATCGGGCAAAGCATGTTAGAGGTCGAGCCGATGTCGCCGAACGCAACCTTCTTGCCCTTCAGGTCTGCCATCGTGTCGATGCCGGCATCGGCGCGCACAATGATGGCGCAGCGATAGTCGGGGCGCCCGAAGCCGATCAGCGGTGTCGCCTTGGTCAGCGTGTTGATAATGATGTATTCGGCAGGACCGGTCACCACGAAATCGACAGTCTTGCCGCGGAGCGCCTCGGCCGAGGCAGAGCGCGAGGACACCGGGAAGAAGTTGAAGGTTTCCCCTGTTGCGGTTTCAAGCGCGGCCTTGAACGGGGCCCATTCGGCCTGAAGCCGCTCCAGCCCTTCGACGTCGGTGACGGCGATGTTCCAGGTTTCGGCGGTTGCGGCAGTAGCGGCGATAACGGCAAGCGCCGTCCCGATCATGAGCGACTTGAGTGACATCTTCGAATCTCCGGTTAAAACGTGTTCGAACAGACTTTTAAGGTCAGCAGGTAACGCCGCTGCGACGCATGTGTGAATGTTGCCTGACGCTTGCGTGACGCTTTTGCGACGGCACTTGCCCCGGTCCGCAACAGGAATTCCGTAAGGCATTGATTCAGCGAACTGACTTCTGCCTGCTTAGCGCTCGTGAGCAGCACGCCGACGTTTTCGATAAGCATCCAAGGCGAAGACGATGCGAAGTCTCGCCTGATTTTCGGCATCTATGGCAGGCTGAGCCCTGTTAAAAACATCGAGCTCCATCTAAGCAATTGAAAAATTTCATTTTGCGTCAACGCTGTTACAAATCGGTCAAGAATTGGATTCCAAAAATTCATTCGAACGATATTGGCCTGTCATACAGCACTGGCATCTGTTGAGGCATGGAAAAGCACATGCTCTCTCTCGCTGGCCTTGGCCGCACATTCAATGCCACACGCGCCGTGGACAATGTTTCCCTCGACATTCGCCCCGGCGAGTTCGTGGGCGTCATCGGCCGCTCCGGGGCCGGAAAATCCACGCTATTGCGGTTGATCAACCGGCTGGTCGACCCAACGACAGGCAAGATCACCTTTGGCGAGACTGACGTCACCGCCCTTCGGGGCCGCGCCCTGCGGCAGTGGCGGCGCGATTGCGCGATGATCTTCCAGCAGTTCAACCTGGTCGAGCGGATGGATGTGCTGACCAACGTACTGGTTGGTCGGCTGGCGGATCACGGCTTTCTGTCGTCGATGGCCATGCGCTTCACCGATGCCGAGCGCACGCTTGCCATCCGCGCGCTGGACCGACTGGAGCTGGCCCCCCAGGCCCTGCAGCGTGCTGGTACCCTTTCCGGCGGCCAGCAGCAGCGAGTGGCCATCGCGCGGGCCCTGGTGCAGAACCCCCGGATCATGCTGGCAGACGAGCCGATCGCCAGCCTTGACCCCGGCAACGCCACCCGCGTGATGGAGGCACTGCGCAGCATCAACCGCGAAGACGGGATTACGGTGCTGGTGAACCTGCATACGCTTGATACTGCGCGCGCCTATTGCCACCGCATTATCGCCATGCGCGACGGGCGGGTGTTCTTTGACGGCACCCCCCGCCAGCTGACCGACGATGTCGTTCGCGACATCTACGGCAGCGACGGTCTGACCGAGTTCAACGAAGCGGTAACTTCGACCGCCGCTTACGCCAATCGCACCCGCGAGACTGTTTGATCCCTTCACCCTCACTAACGGAGCCTTCCCATGCGTCTATTTGTTGCCTCTGCCCTCGCTGCCCTGACGGCTTTTCCGGCCATCGCTCAGGACTGGAAAACCGACTACCGCATCGTCCGTTTCGGCATCTTGTCGGGCGAAA
>DAISXL010000094.1:0-8695 GCA_036825855.1 Yoonia sp. | reverse complement strand
GCCGCCAGCGCACAGACCACCGTAGATCTGTCGCTCGACGACGCCCGCGCCATCGCGACGCGGGCTCTTTTTTCGGGCGACAGCGCACTGGCGCTTGATGTGGCGCGCGCGATCCTGACGCAGGTGCCCGATGACCGCGCGTCCTTGCTTGTCGTCGCGGCAGCGGCACCGAAGCAGGGCGATGCCGCCGAAGGCCGCCGTGCGGGGGCGCGGGCCTTTGCGATATCTGGCAGCAATATCGAACGCTACGAGGCAGCCCGCCTGACGGCCCTTGCCGCCGCCAACGAAGAACGATTCACGCTGGCGACCTTCTGGTTGCGCCGTGCGCTGATCGTGGCGCCCAACGACGCCGAACGCGATCAGACCCGGCAGGATGCCCGGTTTCTGCAACAGCGCAACCCGTGGTCCTTTGACGTGTCGGCATCGCTCGTGCCGTCGTCAAATGTGAACGGAGGTGCCGCCGATGCCATCTTGACCTTCCCAGGCGACCAGGGGACGATCGGCGCCCTGTCGGATGACGCACAGGCGCTGGCAGGCTGGCGCGGGTCGCTGAACCTTGGCGCGACCTACAGGTTGCAGGAAAATCCGACCAGCCGCACGCTGATCGGGGCGCAGTATCAGGGCACACGGATCCGCATCACCGATGACGTCGACGTGCCCGACGAGGCGCTGGCGACCGACAATTTCGGCCTCAACCTGCGCCACGACCGCGCGCTGACCACCGGCAGCTTCGGCGTGCAACTCTCTTATGCGACAGTCGACTATCGCGATCTCGACAGTGTCACCTTGCAAACCGAAGTGCAGAAATTCGATGTCTGGCGCATCGACGTGGACCGGCGTGTGCCGGTCAGTGACACGGCCGAACTTGGCCTGTCGGTGGGACGCGGTTTGACCAGCTATGAGTTGGACCGGATCGGCGATGTGACACGCACGTCGATTGGCGCATCGCTGACCTATCGCCTGCCCAGCACCGACCAGATGCGCGTCAGTCTGAGTTTTGCCGACAATGAGGGCGACAACCCCAATTACATTTCGTCAGATTGGGCCACGCAGCTGACCTATGCCTGGGCAGAGCCGCTTGGCCCCGTCACGCTCAGCGTCAGTGGCGGGATCGGCAAGGCGGATTATCCGCAATACCGTTTGCTTTTGCCGGTCGAGGGCGGGCGGCAGGACACGACGCTGTTCTACTCCGCCAATATCGGCTTTCCTGAGGTCAGCTATGCCGGTTTCACACCTGTGCTGACGATCTCGGGCAGCAATACCGACAGCAATGTCAGCCGCTTCACGCGGGACACGCTGTCGGCGGGAATCACGATCCGGTCCGAGTTCTGACGCCTACCACGCCGCCCCGATGGACCGCAGGTTGATCGTCGTGCCCTGCTGGCAGAACGACATCTCGGCTACATCGCCGGTGATGCGGACGCGATCACCCGGCCGGAAGCCACCGGGCTGATCGGTGATCGTGTAAAGCCGTCCGTCATCGCCGCGCAGGGCGGTGCAGGTGACACCTTCGCGGGTGATCGTGCCGGTCAGGTCAATCGTGCGGGGCGCGCTGCTGTCGCGCAGGACGATCTGGGACGCCGTGATCGTGATACCCTGCTGGCAGATCGACGACCCTGCGCGCGTGCCTGTGACTTCGACCCTGTCACCGGGGCGCAGCGGACGCGTGGCATTGCCTGCAAAAGTGTAAAGCCGCCCGTCATCGCCACGGAACGCCTGACAGGTGACGCCTTCATTGGTGACGGTGCCTGTCACGCGCAGCACATCGGGCGCAATCGGGGCTGTCGGCTGATGCGGACGCCCCCCGACCGAGGAGGGCACACGCAGCACCATGCCGGAAAAGATCAGGTTGGGATCGCGCAGGCGGGGATTTTCAGCACGCAACTGCGCCGGGGTCACACCGCAGCGCCGTGCGATGCCGCTGAACGTGTCGCCGGGCCGGACCTGCACCGTCGCCCCGCAGCGCGCAAAGCCGCCCTGCCCCCACTGGCTCGGCACGGGTGTTGCGGCGGGCCGCTGGGCAGACACCGCCGGATTGCGCCCCGGCATCCAGACAAGCTGCCCCACGAACAGCCGGTTCGGCTGCGTGATCTCGGGGTTGGCGGCAAGCAAGGCAGGCACCGTCGTGTCGCAGGCGGTGGCGACATTCAGCAGGGTATCACCGGGCGTGATCCGGATCGCATCGCCACAGGCGGGATTGGTCGCCATCGCCATCGGCGCAAAGGCCACCGCGCCCGCGGCGATGGCCGCCAGCCCCAGCACATGCGGCAGACGCAGGGTTCTTGCGATGAACGACATTCTTTTCTCGACAGCGGCTTTTGCCATGATCTTGCACCTTTTTGCAGACATCCCCAGATGGACCACCGGGGCAACAGGCACGGCGGTCTTGCCGCGAGGGTCGACCAAGCCACCGAGGACGGGCAATATCAGCGCGCTGATAGCCGATAACAGCGCGCGCAAGGCGCTAGTCGATCATCTCGGTCGCCAGCCGCGTGTCGATCAATTCGCTTTCCACCAGCACGTAAATCTCGTCGGGTGGCGTGGACAAGCCGTGGACCATCACGCCCGGATCGACGCCCATCTCGATCAGATAGCGCATGGTTTCGCCCTGCCCGCGCTGGATATTCTCGACTGCGAAGAACACGGGGATATAGCCGGGCGTCTCGTAGTAATGCTGATGCAGACCCACGGCCCCCGTTTGCGACACGCGCCGTTCGACACCGCCCGCCAGCATGTAGGGACAGGCAGACAGACAGGCCATGCCGGGCAGGATCACGGTGTTCAACCCCTGCGCGCGCAGGGCCGCGCCGATCTGCAAGGCCGCATCGACACTGCCGCCGGGGCTGTTGATCGCGACCGTGGCAGGGACGGTGTCAAGCGTGTCCAGATAGGCGCGGAGCCGGTCGGGATCATCCGGTTCTATTGCCCCGTTCATCATCAGGATCGCGCCAAGATCGGGATCGTCACGCAGGCTGAATTCCAGCCGCGTCGGCAGGTTGTCGGGCAGGCTGATCCGCGGATCTGCACCGGGATTGGTGAAACGCGGCACAGGCTCGTTCGGGTCATAGCGGCGGGTCTGGTCGCCGGGGGCGACGGGGCCGGTGGGCGCAGGCCGGTCGCTTGCAAAGTCGAACCGCCAGCGCGTGTTCAGATCGCTGGCGATCAGGAACCCCGCGATCACGATCTGCAGCACGAAGACCAGCTTCAGCCCGCGCCCGATGGTGAACCCGCTTTGTCTGGGCAGGGTCGGTTCGGTCATTCTGCCGCCGGCTTGTGGGTTTTCAGGACCGCCGGTTCATCCTGCACGCGGCGCAGGATCTCGGTGTCGGTCTGGCCCATCGAGGCCTCGACATCCTTCATCGCGCTGATCGCGGCTTTCAGGTCTGCCAGTGTCAGCGTTTCCTCGATGCTGAGCCCGTCGCGCCCGTTGCGGATCGCGGCCTGCGTGATCGCAAGGATGAACACCAGCACGCCCGGTAGCAGGTCGATCGCGATGGCCCCCGCCCATGAAGGGACGAAATTGCCCGCATAGCGGATCACGGCATCGGCGCTGGAAATCGGGTTATAGGCTGTTTCCTGTGGTGGCTCCAGCGCCAGCACCTCGGCGGCGGCCTGCCCCAGCGTCTGGCTGCGCTGGTCCAGCGCATCCAGCACCGACCCGATGGTCGAGCTTTGCGCGTCGCGGATCGTGGCGGTGCGCCCGTCAAGTTCGGGCAGCACGACAGATGCAGGCAGATCGGCGGCGGCACGCGCGACAAGCAGCGCCACCGAATACTGGTTGAGGTTGGAAATCACCCCCGCCAGCCGCACGCTTTCTTCGGAAAAGGCGACGGACCGCTGATCGACCGGCCCCGGCGCGACCGTCAGGCTGCGCATCCGGCCAAGCGTGGCGTTGCCCTGTTCATAGGCCGCCTCGATCAGCGGCTGCTGGTCACCGATCTGGGTTTCAAGGCTTTGGAGTTCTTCGGTTTTCTGGCGCAGCACGCGGTAGACCGCCCCCTCGCCCGCCGTCCCCGACAATTCGCCGGACCGTTCCTGTTCGGCCAAGGCCTCGAACGCCTCGCGCGCGCGGCGGACTTCCTGACGCAGGGCTTGGGCGGACAATGCGATGTTATGCGCCTGTTCCAGTGAGGTCTGGTAATCGCGCACCGTCGTGTCCAGATGCTGTTCCACGGCCGCGGACCCTGCAAGAGCGGCTGCGTTCAGCCAGCTTGACATCGCGATGATCGCAAGGCTGCCCACGATCATCATAATCGTCAGCCCGATATAGCCCGCCGCATTGCGCATCGCAGGCAACAGCCGCAGCATGAAGCTCCAGAACACGAAAATACCGACGGACACCGCAACCGAATACGCGACGGCGGCGAAAAAGCTCATCGCGCCGGTGTCCTCCAGCAGCGAGGACACGCCAAGATAGGTGTAGATACCCGACGCGATGGCAAGAATGCCCAAAGCAGCGGGCGTGAACGTATCCAGCCAAAGGACATGCGCCTCCAGCTCCTTGGCGGTGCGCAATCCTTTGGTTTCAGCGGCGGTCAGGCGCCGGTTCTGGTCGGTCATTGATCGCCTCTCTTGCGGGTCTGCGACATCATTAACCAGAACCGGCCTGCGTTCCTATCCTGAACCGTTCAAATCACTGGCACCTGCGGGGCGTTACGCGGTGCGCCCGTCCCGGCTGGCAATGATATAGACGGCATGTACGATGCCCGGGATATAGCCGAGCAGCGTCAGGATGATGTTGATCCAGAAATGCTTGCCCAGCCCTTCTTGCAGAAAGACACCCGCAGGGGGCAGCAGAATGGCGATCAGAATACGCAGAAAATCCATGATAAAGCTCCGGTTGTTTGGCCCTTAACGCGGCATCGGGCAGGATCGTTCCGCAGCGCCAAACCACGACCGGAACAATCCGCGCGGCATCTGGTTGATCTGTCAGTGAACGCGAAAGGAGCGATCCGATGAACAAAGATACAGCAAAAGGCACCGCCAAAGATATCAAAGGCTCTGCCAAGGAAACTGTCGGCAAGGCTACTGGCGACAAGGCGACAGAGCGCAGCGGCAAGGCCGATCAGGTCGAGGGCAAGGCGCAAAAGGGCCTTGGCAAGGCAAAGGATGCCGCGAAAGGACAGACCTGAGATGCTCAAGTTACTTGGCGGTGCCATCGGCATCATTTTCCTGATCGGCCTGCTGGTCGTTGTTGGTCTCTTGGCCCTGATCTTCTGATCTCGCATCCAAAGCGCCAATCTGCGTCAGCCCCGTCATGCGCCAAGCACGATGAGCGCGCCTGAGGCGAAGCGATTTCTGCTTGGCGCAGGGAACCTTCGGACACCGCAGTCGGTTGCCCTGCAAAGGATGCCGATTTTGACCAAAACAGCGACCAGCGCCAAGACCTCGCCCACGACGCTGCCTCGGGCCGCAGACCACCCGGTGTTGCAACCGGGCGAGACCTGCTGGCGTATCGCGCGTGCTGACCGGATGGCTGTCATCGTCGACGCGGCGGATTATTTCGAGGTGCTGCACGCCGCACTGCAACAGGCGCAGCACAGTATCATCATGATCGGCTGGGAATTCGACACGCGGATTTCGCTGCGTCCCGACCAGCCGCATGGCGCGGTTCCGACGAAGCTGGGCCGGTTTTTCAACTGGCTGATCGGCCAGAACCCCGATCTGCACATTCATCTTCTGGAATGGGATCTGGGCATGATCAACGCGCTGGGGCGCGGCACGACGCCGCTGCGGGTTGTCGACTGGCTGGCGGGGGACCGCATCCATCTCAAGCTGGACCATGCCCATCCCAGCGGCGCGGCGCATCACCAGAAGATCGTGGTGATCGACGATGCGCTGGCTTTTTGCGGCGGCATCGACATGACGACCGACAGATGGGACAGGCGCGACCACCGCGACGACGACCCCTTGCGCAAGCGCCCCACGACAGGGCGACACTATGGGCCGTGGCATGACGCGACCGTGGCGGTTGACGGCGAGGCGGCGCGTGCGCTGGGGATCGTGGCCCGCGACCGCTGGCGGCAGGCCACGGGCGAGGAACTGGCTCCGCCACCCGCTGTGCCACCGCTGTGGCCCGAGGACCTTGCCCCGACATTCACCGCCGTCGATGTCGCGATTTCCCGCACCGCACCGGAGTATGACGGCCGTCCGCCTGTCCACGAGATCGAAAAGCTGTATCTCGCGATCATCGCGGCGGCGCGGGACAGCGTTTACATCGAAAGCCAGTATTTCGCTTCGCGCAAGATCGCCGAAGCGATTGCCGCGCGGCTTGGCGAAGCGGACGGTCCGGAATTCGTGATCGTCAATCCGCTGGCCGCCGATGGCTGGCTGGAGGAAGAGGTGATGGGATCGTCGCGCGCGCGCCTGCTGGATCTGGTCGGCAAGGCGGACATACATGACCGCTTTCGTCTTTATACGCCCGTCGCGGCCGGTGGCACGCCGATTTACGTGCACGCCAAGATCGTCGCGATGGACGACAGGCTGCTGCGGGTCGGATCGTCCAATCTGAACAACCGCTCGCTCGGGATGGACACGGAATGTGACCTGACCATCGAGGCGGACCCCGCCAGCGCCAAGGACAAGG
This sequence comes from Yoonia sp., assembly GCA_036825855.1. Lineage (GTDB taxonomy): Bacteria > Pseudomonadota > Alphaproteobacteria > Rhodobacterales > Rhodobacteraceae > Yoonia. The sequence goes on along the minus strand of DAISXL010000094.1, from coordinate 2,109 downwards.
ACCTGCGCGCGCGGATCACCGATCTGCGCAACGATCTGCTGGCCGAGCATCTGGGGGGCGAGATCACAGAGGTGGCGCAGGCGATAAAGGCGGCAGGCGGTTCACTGATCGCGGCAATCGAGGCCCTGCGCGGCGAAGGTCGGACCTTGGAGCCTTTCACGCCTCCCGACCTCAACGGGATCGAAAAGACGGTGATGGCCGAAAATGATCTGCTCGATCCCGAACGCCCCGCTCGGCGCTGGCGTCCGTTCCGTTTGCTGCGGCGCTGACATCAGCCGGAACGGATCGGCCTTTGCGCGGTTGGCAGACAGCGCACCAGAGGCAAGGATACATCATGCGGACCCACAGCCACCAGACAAAGACGCAGGCTGCAAATGATCTGCAAGGCCGCCTTGACCGGCTTGACAGGATCGCTGCGCGCATGGACCGGGCGTTCCGGATTCCTTTTACACCGGTGCGGTTCGGCTGGGATTCCGTGCTGGGGCTGGTCCCCGGCATCGGTGACACGCTGGCGCTGGCACCGGCCGGCTATCTCTTGCACCAGGCGCATCGCATGGGGGCGTCCAGACCGCTCTTGGCGCGGATGGCGGCAAATACCTCTGTCGACTGGATGGTGGGCCTTGGGCCCATCGTGGGCGACCTTTTCGATGTGCGGGTCAAAAGCAACACGCGCAACATGGCGCTGTTGCGCAAGGCGCTACAAGGCTGACCAGTTGCAAACCACAATCGGGCGGCATCGGCGCAAAGTGCACCGGCCTGCGCAAATCTCCGGATTCAACCGTTACCTACCCCACCGTCTCGGCTATCACAGGGATGGCGAAACGAGTCGGAGAGCCTTGATTGAAAGTTTCGATCCTTGGAACGGGCCGGGCCATTCCGGCAGATTCCGTCCATAGCGAGGATATCGACCGCGCGCTGGGCAGCGGACAACGCGTCACAGCGACAGGTGTCATGCGGCGCTTCCGCGTTGCAGGCGAAACGCAGATTGATCTGGCGGTCGCAGCCGGTCTGGCGGCTCTTGCGGATGCGGGCATTAACCCGCACGACATTGACCTTGTCCTGTCGGCGGCGGCGGTGCCCTATCAGCCCATTCCCGCCACGGCGCCTTTGGTCATGCGCGGTCTGGGGATGCGCGACGGCAGTGCCGCGGCCTTTGACGTCAACAGCACCTGCCTGAGCTTTGTCAGCGCGCTGGAAATCGCCGCCCGCATGATCAGCGGCGGTGCGACCCGCCGCGCGCTTGTCGTGGCGTCGGAGTTGCCTTCGCGCGCCTTGCCGTGGGACACCGACCCAGAGGTCGCGGCCCTGTTCGGTGACGGTGCCGCCGCTGCCGTGATCGGGCCCACCCCCGCAGGTGCGGCGGGCGAGATCAGGGCGATTGGCCTGCGCAGCTATCCTTCCGCCTATGAGGCCTGCCAGATCGGCGCGGGCGGCACGCGTTTCGACTTTCGCAAGGACAGCGCGGACTTTGCGGCGCATACGCTGTTCGAGATGGACGGCAAGGCGCTGTTCCGGATCACCGCACGGCATTTCGGCGAATTCGTTGACGGACTATTGCAGCAGGCGGGCTGGTCGCATGACGACGTGGACCTTGTCGTGCCGCATCAGGCCAGCCCAGCCGCGCTTGATCACATGATCCGGCAATCGGGCTTTCACGCGGACCAGATCGTGCGGATCGTGGCCGATTACGGCAATCAGGTCGCGGCCTCGATACCCTTTGCGCTTGATGTGGCGCGCAAGGATGGGCGCGCGGCCACAGGCCGCAAGATCCTGCTGCTGGGCACCTCGGCAGGCGTCAGTTTCGGCGGCGCGGCCTTGGTGATCTAGCATGGTAGGGCGCGTTCTTGTCACCGGAGCAACGGGGTTTCTGGGCGGCGCGATCCTGCGGCGGCTGGGGCCCTTGGGCGTAGGTCAGGGGCGCGATCCGGCGCGCGTGGCGGCCCTGCAATCGGAAGGGCTGACCGTGGTGCCATGGCATCTGCCCGATCCGGCCCCGCCAAGCCCCGCGTTCGGCGATATCGGCGCGATCATCCATTGCGCGGGGCTTTCGGCCCCCTTTGGCAGGCGCGCCGCCTTTCACAGCGCCAATGTCGACGGCACCCGCGCGGT
>DAISXL010000093.1:0-8747 GCA_036825855.1 Yoonia sp. | reverse complement strand
AACACAATCAGGCCAGCATCATCAGCCCGTTCATCGTGGGCGGCGCGATGGCGCCCGTGTCCGTCGCGGGCACGCTCACGCAAGTACTGGCCGAGGTGATGGCGGGTGTCGCCTATGCGCAACTGGTGCGCGCAGGCTCTCCGGTCGTGTTCGGCACGTTCGTGGCCTCCATCGACATGAACTCCGGCGCGCCCACCTTTGGCACCCCCGAGGCCAGCCAGATCACCTATGGCGCGGGGCAGCTCGCGCGGCGGATGAACCTGCCGTATCGCTCGGCGGGGTCGTTCTGCGGCAGCAAGCTGCCCGATGCGCAGGCAGCGTACGAGACCGCCAACAGCCTGAACATGGGCCTGTTGTCCGGCGTCAATTTCATGCTGCATGCCTGCGGCTGGCTCGAAGGCGGGCTGGTCGCCAGTTTCGAAAAATTCGTGATGGACGCCGACCAGCTGGGCACATTGCACCATTTCGCGCGCGGCGTGGATATGTCCGAAAACGGGCAGGCCATGGATGCGCTGGCCGAGGTTGGCCCCGGCGGACATTTTCTGGGCTGCGAACATACGCAATCCAACTTCAAGGCCGCGTTCTGGCGGTCGGACCTGTTCGATTACAAACCCTTCGAGACTTGGGACGAAGAAGGCGCGCGCGACACCGTCGCGCTGGCCAGCATCCGCGTCAAGAAGATGATCGACACCTACCAGCAGCCCCCCCTCGACCCCGAGATCGAGGCGCGGCTGCGCGCCTATGTGGCCGCCAAAAAGGCATCGATGCCCGACGCTTTCGCCTAGACCGCGCGCGGTGCGGTCGCGGCAAGGATGCGCGCCTCGCCCGAGATAGCGATCAGCAGTTCGACATGGCGGGCGGGCGAATAATCGCCCGCTTTCGCGATCCGGCGCGCGTCTGTCGCCGCTTCCAGTTCCAGCAAGGCCATGACCGCCGCTCCCGGACGCGGCAGGGTGTCTGTTTTCAACAGGCGGGGCAGCACCGCCTCGCGGCGGTAGTCATCCGCGCCGAAACGCGCCGCACGTGCCAACAGGGCGGGGCGGCGCAGGTTGCGGATCAGGGTCATCACATCGTGCATCGGTCAGGCCTTTCGGGTTGGGTGTCCTGACCCGACCATCGCACAATCGGTGCGGGTGTTGCCGGATTGGCAAAAGTTAAGAACGCTGCCCTCAGAAATCTTTATCCTTTGGTAACAATAGTTGACGCACCTCAAGCTTCGTTAACATTTAGGTAACCATACATTTTTAGGTTGAGTCTCTGACGGATATCACGACAGCAGACTTTACCTGGACCGGGATGGGTACGGGAAAAGGAACAAGGAACATGACGGCACGACCGGGACCACAGCGGTCTGACACCTACCCTCCATGGGTTCCTGACGCGGTCCGCAACTATCTGGTGCACACCGAGGCCGGCATGTCGATCCGGGCGCTGGCGCGTGCGCAGGCTTGCCATCCGTCGACCGTCTTGCGGCAGGTCCGCAAACTGGAAATCCGCCGCGACGATCTGCTGATCGACGGGGCGCTCAGATCACTGTCGGCGCAAGCCAGCGCCGAAACTGCCGACCAGCCAAAGGGAACACGACCAATGACATTGGATAGCCGCCTGCCAGAGACCGACCAGGGCTTGCCCCTGACACAACAGCGCATCGACCAGGAAGCCCGCCGCATCCTGCGCCGCCTGTGCGAACCGGGGGCCGTGCTGGCCGCCGCGCGCGACATGACCACCGCCGTGGTGGTCCGGCAAAGCCAGACCGGCGACCAGATGCGCACAACCAGCGTGGACCGCGAAATCGCGCAGGCCATGGCGCTGAAGGACTGGATCGCCTGCACCGATCCCGAGGCACGCATCGCGCGCTATTTCATCACCAACACCGGCCGCGCGGCCTTGCGCCGGCTGACGGCACAGGACGAAAACCGCGCCGGCGGCTTTGGCGAAAAACGCGGGTCCGCCCCCGATGATGCGGGCTGGGACATGGTCGCGCTGGATGACGACCCCCGCGGGCAGATGCGCTATCACGTCACCGAAAGCCCGCTTGTGGGGCTGGCACGGCGGCGCGACCGCGACGGCGCGCTGTTTTTGTCGCGCGATCTGGTCGCCACGGGCGAACGCCTGCGCGAGGATTTCGAACTGGCGCAGCTTGCCACGGGCGGGGCTGCGGGCTGGGATCAGGCGGCCTTGGGGCAGGTGCCGCCTGCGCGCCCCGATGCCGCACCGGGGGCAAAGGCCGCGCATGACCGCGTGCGCGCCGCGCTTGCCGACCTTGGCCCCGGTCTGGGCGATGTGGTGCTGCGCTGCTGCTGCCTGCTGGAAGGGCTGGAACAGACCGAAAAGACCATGGGCTGGTCCGCGCGGTCGGGCAAGATCGTGCTGCGCATCGCCCTTGACCGGCTCGCGCGGCATTATGCGCAGACCCAGGGCCGCTATGGCCCGATGATCGGCTGACCCCATGCGCCGCACACAGGTCCGCCATGCGGGCCGTGCTTGCCATTGGACAAATCACGCGCGCGACGCTAGCTGTAGGGCATGACAATCCGGAGCGAAGCCATGTCCCCACGCGATCTGAAAATTCCGGCCCAGCGGCACCCGGAAAAACAGCGCCGCGCGGATGCGCCGCAACCCAAGAAACCGGACTGGATCAGGGTCAAGGCCCCGACCTCCGAAGGCTACAAGACCACCCGCGACATCATGCGCGAACACAAGCTGGTCACCGTCTGCGAAGAGGCGGGCTGCCCCAACGTCGGCGAATGCTGGTCACAGGGCCATGCCACGATGATGATCATGGGCGAGGTGTGTACCCGCGCCTGCACCTTCTGCAATATCGCGACCGGCAAACCGCCAGAGGCGCTTGATGTGTTCGAACCCGGTCGCGTCGCCGATGCGGTCAAGAAACTGGGGCTGAACCATGTTGTCATCACGTCGGTGGACCGTGACGATATCGCGGATGGCGGGGCGGAACATTTCGCCCAGACGATCCGCGCGATCCGCCGCCAGTCGCCGGGCACCACGATCGAGATTCTGACACCTGATTTCATCCGCTGCGACCCGTCTGTTCTGGAAACCGTCGTCGCCGCACGCCCCGACGTGTTCAACCACAACCTCGAAACCGTCCCCGGCCTCTACCCCGAGGTGCGGCCCGGAGCGCGCTATTTCCACAGCTTGCGGCTGTTGCAGCGCGTCAAGGAACTGGACCCGTCGATGTTCACCAAATCGGGCATCATGGTGGGCTTGGGCGAGGATAAACAGGCCGTCATGCAAGTGATGGACGACATGCGCGCCGCCGATATCGATTTCCTGACCATCGGCCAGTATCTGCAGCCGACCCCCAAACACCACCGCGTCGACCGGTTCGTCACACCCGAGGAATTCGCGGCCTATGAAAAAGCCGCTTATGGCAAAGGCTTCCTGATGGTTTCGGCCACGCCGCTGACGCGGTCATCCTATCACGCAGGTGACGACTTCGCCCGCCTGCGGGACGCGCGCAACAAGAAACTCGGCCGCGCCTGACTTCTTTTTTCCACAAATACTCCGGGGTGAGACCGGACAACGTCCGGGCGAGGGGCAACGCCCCTCCCTCTCAAGGCAGCGCCTTGAGATAGGCCGCAATCGCTAGCCGGTCGTCATCCGACAAGGCCGCCGTGCCGTGGATCACCTCGGCCATGCTGCCACCCGCGCTGTCGAACTCCGGCGTAAACCCGCTTTGCAGATAGGCCGCGATGTCCTGTGCCGACCAGTCCAGTGCGTCGGGCGTGATCGCAGGAATGCGCCCTTCGCCGCTGGGGTTGGGCGCGCCCTGCATCCAGGCGCTGCGGTCCAGCCCGCCAAGCGCGTCGCGCGGCGTGTGGCATTCGGCGCAATGGCCCAAAGCCTCGACCAGCACGCGCCCCCGCTCCAGCTCTGGCGTCGGCGCCGCCATCACCCAATCGTCGCGCAGATAAAGCGCCTTCCACGCGCCAAGCCCCGCGCGGATGTTATAGGGAAACCGCAGATCATGCGGCAGGCTGGGACTGTCGGATGCGGGCAGGCTGCGCAGATGCGCGATCAGATCGGCCACGTCCTGCACATCGGCCTTGGCATAGCTGGTATAAGGAAAGGCCGGATAATAATGCGCGCCGTCCGGTGACACACCGCGCATGATGGCGCTGGCCAACTCCAGATCCGACCAGCCCCCGACCCCCTGTTCGGGGTCAGACGAGATATTAGGCGCATGGAACGTGCCGTAAGCGGTGACAAAGGCCCGCCCGCCCGACAGCACATCGCGCGGGCCGTCGGTGGCCGCGTGGCAACTGGCGCAGCCCGCGATGGCAAAGGTCACAGCCCCGCGCGCGGAATCAGGAGTAATGCCATCCAGCGCTGTCGCGGGCAGGGGTGCCGGCCGTGTAACACCCCAGCCCCCGCCGATGACCAGCACCGCCAGCCCTGCAATCCATGGCCAGCGGGCCATCAGTTCGACGGGGCGCGATAATTCTGGTGGCAGGCGCCACAGGATTGCCCCACGGGGCCAAAAGCGCCTTTCAGTGCATCGATCCCGTCACCCGCCACAAGGGCAAGTGCCGCCGTCGCATCGGCCATGCCTTGTTTCGCACTGGCATAACCGTCCGCATCGGTCCAGATTTCCGCCCGCGCGCGGCTGCCCGTCACACTGGCACTGTCGGTGCCATCAACCCAAAAAGCCGCCTGATCGATCGCCGCCATCGCCGCCAGATTGCTGGCCGCCGCACTGGCCACAGCGGCATCATAGGGGATCCGGTCCTGCGCCATCTGGCCCAGCGGGGTCAGGTAAAACCCGTAAAGCCCCATATGCGCTTGCCGCGCATCAATGACGCGCTGCTGGTCCTCGCTTGGGGCCACCTGCGCGATGGCGGCGGTGACGCCCAGCCCGAGGGCCGCAGTAACGATGATGGTCGTGATTTTCATGAGATACGCTCCGTTAGCGGTCAAGTTGACGCTACGCTAACCGCAGGATTGCGCAAACCATAACCACGAAAACGTCAGCGCATCCCGCGCAGATCATTGGGCGTCAGCGCCGCGGGCCAGCCGAAGATCCGTTCCAGCGCAAAGACCAGAAGGCAGACCCCGATGATCGCCGCGACCAGCCTGATCCGCGCGGGCGAGGGCGGGTTCTGCACCCAGCGTTTCATCCGGATCAGCCAGAGCGGGTTCATTGCGTGAACCGGACCTTGCCGATAAACGGCAGGTTGCGGTTGCGCTGGCCATAGTCGATGCCATAGCCCACGACGAATTCGTCGGGAATTTCGAACCCGATCCAGTCGGCCTTGAAATCCACCTCGCGCCGCGCGGGTTTGTCGAGCAGCGCAATCGTGCGCAGTTTGGCAGGTTTGCGCGACAGCAGGAACTTGGTGACATGCGCCAGCGTATGGCCGGTGTCGACGATATCCTCGACCACCAGCACATCGCGCCCTTCGATCTGGCCGCGCAGGTCCTTGAGGATCCGCACCTCGCGGCTGCTTTCCATCCCGTCGCCATAGGATGACGCCTCAAGGAAATCGACCTCGACCGGCAGGTCCAATTCGCGCACCAGATCGGCGATGAACACGAAAGACCCGCGCAACAGCCCCACGACGACCAGCTTGTCGGTGCCTGCAAATTCGGTCGCGATTTCGCGGGCAAGGCTTTCGATCCGCGCCGCAATGGATTTGGCGCTGATCATCTGGTCGATGACGTAAGGGGGGTGGTCGGCGGGCATCTGGGTCTCCGGTCTGGGCAGGGGTCTTGTGCCGTAAATCCGAGGCTGCGACAATCCATGCTGCAGCTTTCTGGGCCTCAGACCTTGAAACCGGCGGCGTTTTGGCCGACATCGCCTGCAGAAGGGTCAAAGCCATGCCACAACATTCCGAAACGCGCGTTCTGCCGTTTTCCGCCGACCAGATGTATGCCCTTGTGGGCGATGTCGCGAAATATCCGAAGTTTCTGCCGTGGACGGCGGCGGCGCGCGTGCGCAAGACGACCGATCACGGCGATCACATCGTGATGCTGGCCGACCTTGTGATCTCGTTCAAGGTGTTCCGCGAAACCTTCGGCTCCAAGGTCACGCTTTGGCCTGACATCAAGCGGATCGACACCGCCTATCTGGACGGCCCGTTCAAACATATGGAAAGCCAGTGGAATTTCCGCGATGTGGACGGCGGCTGCGAAGTGTCGTTCTTTGTGGATTTCGAATTCCGCAACCGGCTGTTGCAGGGGGCGGCGGGCATGTTCTTCAACGAGGCGATGCAGCGGATCGTGCGCGCTTTTGAACGCCGCGCGCACGAGCTTTACGGCGCAAGAGCGGCGAGCAACAGCCCCAGCGCGTGATCCTTGGCGGCCTCGCGCACCTGCGCGCGGCCTAAGGCGCCGAATTCGACCGTCTGCGTCGTGCAGCGGTCCGGCGTGGCAAGACCGAAACAGACGCGGCCTTCGGGTTTGAATTCCGACCCGCCGGGGCCTGCGATGCCGGTGATCGCAACCGCAAGCGTTGCTGCCGAATGGGACAGCGCCCCTTGCGCCATTTCCGCCGCCACCTCTTCGGACACAGCGCCAAAAGCGTCGAGCGTGCTTTGCCGCACGCCCAGCATCTGCACTTTGGCGGCATTGGTATAGGTCACGAAGCCGCGGTCAAACACCGCCGAACTGCCCGCCACATCGGTCAGCGCGGCGCTCACCATACCGCCTGTGCAGCTTTCGGCGGTGGCGATCAGGATACCGCGGGCTTTTGCGGCGGTCAGGATCGCCGCGGCTGTCACAGGATCACCAGATGGAACAGTGCGGCAAGTGCGACGACACCGATGGCCGCGAAAACGCCTGCGATCACATCGTCGAGCATCACGCCTGTCGGCCCGTGTTTCCGGTCGGCCCAGCCCACAGGACCCCATTTGGTGATGTCGAACAGCCGGAACAGCAGGAACGCCGCGACCCAACCGGGCCAGAGCGCCAGCAAGTCGGCATCGCGCATTGCGGCACCGAACACCACGGGCAGCAGGGCAACCCACTGGCCCGCAACCTCGTCGATCACGATCTCGGACGGGTCGTGGTCGGCCTTGCCTGCGGTTTCCACGCCTGTCGCCCAAAGGCCAAGCCCGTAGGCCAGAACGATCCCCGCGACCAGCGCCCATGGGCCGGCGAGTGTCACCAGCGCCCAAGCAGAGGGCAGGGCCGCCAGCGACCCCCATGTGCCGGGGGCAGGGCGCAGGTGGCCCACGTAAAAGAATGTTGCGATCAGATGGGTCATGGTTTCACCAGTGTCACGGTCGCAAGCGACGCGATCCCTTCTTCGCGGCCCGTGAACCCGAGCTTTTCGGATGTCGTGGCCTTGACGCTGATCCGGTCCGCGTCCAGCCCCATGATCGCGGCCAAAGCGGATTTCATCGCGCCCTGATGCGGGCCGATCTTGGGATATTCGCAGACCAGCGTGCAATCGACATTGCTGATCCTGTAGCCCGCGTCATGGGCAAGACCGACAGCATGGCGCAGGAAGATATGGCTTTCGGCGCCTTTCCACTGCGGGTCTGAGGGGGGGAAATGCTGGCCGATATCGCCTTTGCCCAGCGCGCCATAGATCGCGTCGGTCACGGCATGCATGCCCACATCGGCGTCCGAATGGCCTTGCAAGGACCGCCCGTGCGGCACCTTGACCCCGCACAGCCAGACATGATCGCCGGGCCCGAAACGGTGCACGTCATAGCCGTTGCCACATCTGATATCCATGTCCTGTCCCATCAGTTTTGCCGCGCGCGCGAAGTCGCCGGGCGTCGTGATCTTGATATTGTTTTCATCGCCTTCCACGATGGCCACGTCCAGCCCTGCCGCGCGGGCGACACCGACATCATCGGTCGCCTCATCATCCTGCGCCAGATGCGCGGCCAAGAGCGGCGCAAGGTGGAACCCCTGCGGCGTCTGCGCGCGGTATAGCCCGTCGCGCGGCTGCACCCCCGTCACCAGATCGCCCGCGCCGTGCCAAAGCGTGTCGGTCACAGCCACGGCAGGGGCGGCACCCTGATGCGTCGCAAGCGCCGCCAGCACGCGGTCAATGATCTGCGCGGTGACAAGCGGGCGGGCGGCGTCATGGATCAGCACGCGCGTCGTGCCCTCTGGCACGGCGGCAAGGCCTGCCATCACGCTGGCCTTGCGCGTGGCCCCGCCTGCGACAACCGTCGCTTGCGGCGTATCTTGCCAGACATCGCGGGCCATATCATCCGGATGCAGCACCAGCACGAGCTGCGCCACACCGGGATGATCCGCAAAAGGCTGCATCGCATGGGCGGCAATGCTGCGCGCGCCAAGCCGTTGCCATTGCTTGGGCAGATCGCCGCCTGCGCGGGTGCCCCGGCCTGCGGCGACGATGATGGCGGTGGTGGTCATGGCGGCCCTGTCTGGTTTGCCCGTGTGTAAGACGCTGCGCGCTGCGGTGCAATTCGTCTCTTTGTCAGGCGGTTTGATGAATTATTAGGCATATGCCATTTATCAGGGACAACTGGGCACTTCGGGCGTTGTGATGTCGCGGCATCCGGCCTATTTCAGCGTCAACGCACACCCTTTAGGCGAATGTAAGATCCTTTGACCGACAGTACCGCCATCATTCTGGACCGCGTACGGTTGCAACCGCCCGTCGCCCTTGCGCCGCTGGCGGGGATCACCGATCTGCCGTTCCGCCAGCTTGTCGCGTCTTTCGGCGCGGGCTGGGTCGTCAGCGAAATGGTCGCCAGTCAGGAAATGGTGCAGGCCAAGCCCGGCGTGCGCGAACGCGCGGA
>DAISXL010000092.1:0-8838 GCA_036825855.1 Yoonia sp. | reverse complement strand
CCCGCGGCATTGACCACATGTTCGGCGTGGATCGTGCCTTTGTCGGTCACCACGTCCCATGTGCCATCCGCGCGGGGGTTCGTTTCGATCACCTTGCAATGCAATTCGATCGTGGCACCGCCCATCTTGGCCGCACGCGCATAGGCATGGGTGGTGCCGGAGGGGTCGAGATGCCCGTCCAGCGGGTCGTAAAGCCCACCGATGATGCCATCGAGGTTGGTGATCGGCGCGATCTTGGCGATCTCCGCAGGGCCGATGATCTCGGTTTCCAGCCCCATGTAACGGTGCTTTGCCCGTTCCGCGACCAGCATGTCGAACCGGTCCTGATTGTCCGCCAGCGTCACGCCGCCCACATGGTGCAGCCCGCAGGACATGCCGGTGATCGCCTCAAGCTCGCGATAGAGGCGGATCGTATAGCCTTGCAGGGCGGCCATATTGGTGTCGCCGTTCAGCGTGTGAAACCCGCCCGCGGCGTGCCATGTGGACCCCGATGTCAGCTCTGACCGTTCCAGCAGCATCACATCCGACCAGCCCAGTTTGGTCAGGTGATACAGGACCGAACAGCCGACAACGCCGCCTCCGATGATGACGGCACGGGTGGTGGTTTTCATGGCGCTGCTCCTGCTGTTTGGGGCATTATGGCAGCGGTCGTCGGGTGCGGCATTCCGTTTGCGACATTCCTTGTCGCGCGGGCATTACGGAATGATGCGCGTGTATTTGCTGCCTTCCAGCGTCGCGCCAATCCGCAGACCGGTCTGGCCAAAGACCACGGCGATCACCGGCGACAGCGATGTCGTGGTTTCCGCGCGCAGCATGTCGCTTTGGTTGCTGACGGCATATTCGATATTGGCACTGGCGGCCCAACCGGGCGACTGGCGGAATTCTAACAGCGCATCCGGCGTCATGAAGAACAGCACATAGCTGAATTGCTGCGCGCCGATCTGCAATCCGGCACTGCCCGACGTGGCCGAATAGTAATCCACCGTCGATGGACCCACCCGCAGCGCCCCGCGCCCGAAGGACCCGCCAAGGCCCAGCCCCGCATTGGTGATCAGCGGCATGACGAGCATGCCCGACGCCCGCGCCGCCAGATCGCGCGTGCCTGGATATTCGGCATACATCTGGTTCAGCGTCGCATCGACGCGCGCGTCGATCATCGCACCTCCGCCCGTGCCGATACCGTTGTTGCAGGCGGCAAGTGTGCCTGCCGCCAGCAGGCCAATCGTGAAACCACGCCGAGAAATACTGCTCATATCCATCTGCCCTTTGCCAAAACGGGGCGTTGGCCGCCCTTCAGGACCAAAGTTTAAGCGATTGTGACCAAAGTGTCACGCGCTTGCTGCGCCACGGGGGATTTTCGCGCAAGGCGACATCCGTCTTACCCGCTAGCCTGCCCGCTGCAGCATGGGCGCCCGGTCCATGCCAAGATCGAACCGCGCAACCTGACGGGACAGGGTCTGAACATCGGACAAGAGCCCCGCATAGGCCTGCGCCATCTGGTCCACCATCGCCGCGTTTTTCTGGGTCACGCCGTCAAGATGCCCGACACCGCTGTTGATGTCCTGCAGCGCGACCGATTGCTGGCGCGCGCCCGTGCTGATGCTGACCATGGCGCCGCTGATGTCGCCGATGCGCTGCACGATGGTTTTCAGCGCCTCGCCGGTATCGTTCACCAGCGCGACGCCGCGTGTAACGTGATCCGCGCTGCGCGTGATCAGGCCGTTGATTTCGCTGGCCGCCGTCTGCGCGCGATGCGCAAGACCGCGCACTTCGGACGCGACAACGGCAAAGCCGCGTCCCGCATCGCCCGCGCGCGCGGCCTCGACCCCCGCATTCAGGGCAAGAAGGTTGGTCTGGAACGCGATATCGTCAATCACACCGATGATCTGTGCGATCTCGCGCGAAGACGTCTTGATCTCGGCCATGGCATCGACGGCGCGGTGCACCGCCGCATCTGTCCGCTGCGCGCTGGCCACCGTTTCCCCCGCGAGCTTTTCCGCAAGGTCCAGGCTTTCGCCTGACGACCGGACTGTCGCGGTCAGTTCTTCCAGTGCTGCGGCGGTCTGTTCCAGCGTCGCGGCTTGCGATGTCGTGCGCGTGGACAGATGACCCGACGCCTGTTCCATGTCTTGGGTGACTTTCTGCACCCGCGCGACCACCTCGGCCACGTTGCGCAGGATCACTGCGACCTCGGACACGGCCTGATTGAACACCGCGCTGACGCGGTCCAGATCGGGGAGGCCGAATTCGGGCACGCGAAATGCCAGATCGCCGTCTTTCAACGCCTCCAACCCCTTGGATATTTGCACAAAGGCGGCCTTTTCCTTGGCCAGCGCGGTCACGTCGCTCGCGATCTTGATCACCGTGCGGATCTGCCCGTCGGGATCACGCACACCGGCATAGGTCGCCTGGATCCAGATCAGCGCGCCGGATTTGCAGCGCCGCTGAAACCGGTCGGTGAAAGGTTCGCCTTTGGCCAGACGGTCCCAGAAATCGTGATAAGCCGCCGACTGCGCCTGCGCCGGATCAACGAACAGGCTGTGATGTTTGCCGACAATCTCGGACAGGTCATAGCCCATCACCTTGAGGAAATTGGCATTGGCCGTGAGGATCGTGCCATCGGTCCGAAACCGGATCACCGCCTGCGTCTGGTCGACCATCGCAAGCAACGGATCCGGTGCAGCGCCCTTATGCCCTGCGCGCAAGAAACCCAACACTGACACCTCCGGTCCACATCCTTTGTGCAGACCGGATAGCGTCAAAAGATTGATGTTTGGTATACGTCAGCCCTGCAAAACGCGGGCCGCATCCAGCGCGAAATAGGTCAGCACTCCGTCGCAACCGGCCCGTTTGAAGCCCAGAAGGCTTTCCATCATGACCTTTTCACCATCGAGCCAGCCGTTCTGGATCGCCGCCTGCATCATCGCATATTCGCCGCTGACCTGATAAGCATAGGTCGGCACGCCGAACGTGTCCTTCACCCGCCGGCAGATATCGAGATAGGGCATGCCGGGCTTGACCATGACCATATCGGCCCCTTCGGCCAGATCGCGGGCGACCAGCCGGATCGCCTCGTCACTGTTGCCGGGGTCCATCTGATAGGTTTTCTTGTCCCCTGTCAGCGCCGCAGACGCGCCCACCGCATCGCGGAACGGCCCGTAAAACGCCGAGGCGTATTTCGCGGCATAGCTCAGGATGGTGACACTGGAATGTCCGTGAGCCTCCAAAGCGGCACGGATCGCACCAATGCGCCCGTCCATCATGTCCGACGGGCCAAGGATATCGGCCCCCGCATCGGCTTGGGCGAGTGCCATTTTGACCAGCGCCTCGACCGTGCGGTCATTCACGATCTCGCCGTTTTCGACAAACCCGTCGTGGCCGTTGATGTTGTAAGGGTCGAGCGCGATATCCGTCATCACCGCGATATCGGGCGCTGCATCCTTGATCGCGCGGATCGCCTGATTGGTCAGGTTGTTCGGGTCCCACGCCATGGCGCAATCCTCGGTCCGCGCCTCCATCCCCGTGTAGGGAAAGATGCAGATCGCAGGGATGCCCAGCGCCTGCGCCTCGATCGCCGCCTTGGCGATCCGGTCGACCGTGCGCCGCATCACACCAGGCATGGACGCGACGGGCGTTTCATCATCCCGCCCTTCCATCACGAAAACCGGCCAGATCAGGTCATCGACCGTCAACGTGTTCTGCCGCGCCAAGGCACGCAGGGCAGGGGTCCGGCGCATCCGGCGCAGGCGGGTCGTGGGAAAAGCGGGGGTGATCGGGGTCATGGCGCGGGCCTTTGCTGCAAACTCGCCATTTGGTCGCATGGATCATGGCGCATCACAAGTCTGGGCAATCCGCGCGCGGGCGGCTAGTGTCCCGCATGACCACAGCTTGCCGAGTGACCTTTGGACCTGACAGCCCTTATCCTTGACCTGATCGACTTCAGGACCTTTTCCAATATCTGGTACTGGCTGGCGGTTGTCGTGACCTGGGCCACCGTCACCTATTGGGTGATCGGCGTGCCGTTCGACATGGTGCAGGCCGCGCGGAGGCAGGGCGGGCAGGCGGCGCAGGATCTGGCCGCGCTGGTCGACATCAACACGCGCAGGCTCATGACGATCAGCGGCACGCCTGCCGTGATCTTGGCGGGGCTTGGGGCGTTTTTCCTTGCCGCCGCAGGCATGCTTGGCTTTGTCTATGGGCTGGAACTGGCGCAGGGACTGTTCTGTCTGGCCTTTCCATTGACGCTTGTCCTGCTTTTGACGCTGCGGACCTGTCACCGGATCGCCGCCGAGAGGCCGACAGGCCCCGCTCTGGTCAAGACCCTGATCCGGTTGCGGTTCTGGCTTCAGCTGATCGCCATGGCGGCCACGTTCTTGACCGCGCTTTTGGGGATGTATGTCACCCTCAGCCAGCGCTTCCTGTTTTGAGCGGTTGACACGGCCCCGCCGCAGGATATCTCGGCGCAATGTCTGATCGCACCCATATCACCGTCGCGGGCGCCCCCGAAGGGTTCGACGCCAGATTGATCCTGGCCGAACTCGCCAAGGGCCAGCCCGTGTTGCATGTCGCGCGCGACGACAAAAGGCTGGCGGCGCTGCAATCGGCATTGGCCTTCTTTGCGCCTGCCGTGCCGGTCTTTGTCTATCCTGCGTGGGATTGCCTGCCCTATGACCGCATGTCGCCCAACACCGACATTTCCGCCGCGCGCATGGCGACGCTGGCGGCCCTTGTCCACGGGATGCCCGGCCAGTTCATTCTGCTGACGACATTGTCGGCGGCCACCCAGCGCGTGCCAGCCCGCGCCACCCTGCGCGAGGCGGCGTTTACCGCGACCGTCGGCAAAAGGCTGGACGAGAGCGCCTTGCGCGCCTTTCTGGTGCGGATGGGGTTCACGCAAAGCCCCAATGTGATGGAACCGGGCGACTACGCCGTGCGAGGCGGGATCATCGACATCTTTCCACCCGGGCAGTCCGGCCCTGTGCGGCTGGATCTGTTCGGCGACGTGCTGGATGCCGCGCGCCGGTTTGACCCCGCGACCCAGCGCACCGTCGAAAAACTGACCGAGGTGGAACTGGCGCCTGTGTCCGAAGTCATCCTCGACGAGGCCGCGATCACGCGGTTCCGGCAGAATTACCGCATCGAATTTGGCGCGGCCGGCACCGACGACCCGTTGTATGAGGCGGTCAGCGCAGGCCGCAAACATGCCGGGGTCGAACATTGGCTGGGGTTCTTTCAAGACGATCTGGAAACCCTGTTCGATTATCTGCCCAAGGCGACCATCACGCTTGACGACCAGATCGGCCCGCAGCGCGTAGCGCGGTGGGACAGCATCGCCGACCAATACGGCACGCGGATGCATGCGCTGACGCAAAAGGGGCGGATGGATTCGGTCTATAAGCCGGCCCCGCCGCAGCTGCTCTACCTCGACGATGCTGCTTGGTCCCGCGCAGTTGCCGACCGCCGCGTGCTGCAATTCTCGCCGCATAAACAGGCGACAGGCCCCGGTGTGATCGATGCAGGCGGGCGCATGGGGCGCAGTTTCGCGCCTGAACGCCAGCAGGAAAACCTGAGCCTTTTCGGGGCCTTGGCCGCGCATATCAAGGCGCGCAGTACGGGTGGCCCTGTCATCGTCGCCTCTTATTCCGAAGGGGCGCGCGAACGGCTGGAAGGCTTGATCGAGGATGAAGGTGTGGGCGAGACGATTGCCATCACCGATTTTTCCCGCGTCGGCAAAACAGGTGTCTATCTGGCCGTCTGGCCTTTGGATCAGGGGTTTGAATCCCCCGGCCTGACGGTAATTTCCGAACAGGACGTGTTGGGCGACCGGCTGATCCGCCAGACCAAACGCAAACGCCGCGCCGAAAACTTTTTGTCCGAGGCCAACAGCCTGTCGCCCGGTGATCTGGTCGTGCATGTTGATCACGGCGTCGGGCGGTTCATGGGGATGGAGGTTGTCACCGCCCTGGGTGCCGCGCATGAATGCCTGCTGATCGAATATGCAGAAGAAACAAAGCTTTACCTGCCGGTCGAGAATATCGAACTGCTGTCCAAATACGGGCACGAGGCCGGATTGCTCGACAAATTGGGTGGCGGGGCGTGGCAGGCGAAGAAAGCCAAGCTCAAGGAACGCATCCGCCAGATCGCCGAACGGCTGATCCGCGTGGCGGCCGAACGTGCCCTGCGCAAGGCCCCCGTTCTGGAACCGGAAGGCGGGCTGTGGGACCAGTTTCTTGCGCGCTTTCCCTATGCCGAAACCGACGACCAGTTGTCCGCCATCGACGATGTGCTGACCGATCTGGCATCAGGTCAGCCGATGGACAGGCTGATCTGCGGCGATGTGGGCTTTGGCAAGACCGAGGTGGCGATCCGTGCGGCCTTTGTCGCGGCCATGGCGGGCGTGCAGGTGGCGATCATCGCGCCCACGACCTTGCTCGCACGGCAACATTACCAGAGCTTTGCCGAAAGGTTCCGTGGTTTTCCCGTCAACGTGCGGCCTTTGTCGCGGTTCGTCTCGCCCCGCGATGCGGCATTGACCCGTGACGGCATCGCCAAAGGCACGGTCGATATCGTGGTCGGCACCCACGCGCTGCTGGCCAAGGCGGTGAACTTCAAGAACCTTGGTCTGCTCATCATCGACGAAGAACAGAAATTCGGCGTGCAGCACAAGGAACGGCTGAAACAGCTGCGCACCGATGTGCATGTGCTGACCCTGACCGCCACGCCGATCCCGCGCACGTTGCAACTATCGTTGTCAGGCGTGCGCGATCTGTCGGTGATCGGCACGCCGCCCATCGACCGTCTCGCGATCCGCACCTATGTCAGCGAATTCGACACGATCACCGTGCGCGAGGCGCTGTTGCGCGAACATTACCGCGGCGGGCAGAGTTTCATCGTGGTCCCGCGCATCACCGATATGGACGAAATGGAAGCCTTCCTGCGCGATGAAGTGCCGGAGGTGACGTTCATCAGCGCCACGGGCCAGATGGCCGCGGGCGAGCTTGATGACCGCATGAACGCCTTTTACGACGGCAAATATGACGTGCTGCTGGCGACGACGATTGTGGAATCGGGGCTGGATATTCCGACGGCGAACACGATGATCGTCTGGCGGGCGGATATGTTCGGGCTTTCGCAGTTGTATCAGATCAGGGGCAGGGTCGGCCGGTCCAAGACCCGCGCCTATGCGTATCTCACAACCAAACCGCGCCAGAAACTGACCGATACCGCGCAGAAACGTCTGCGGGTGCTGGGGTCGATCGATTCCCTCGGCGCGGGCTTTACGCTGGCGTCCCAAGACCTCGACATCCGTGGTGCGGGCAACCTTCTGGGCGAAGAACAATCCGGCCAGATGCGTGAAGTGGGTTACGAGCTTTACCAGCAGATGCTGGAAGACCAGATCACCGCGATCCGGTCAGGGGCCGCCGAAGGCATCATCGACGACGGCCAATGGGCGCCGCAGATCAATCTGGGCGTGCCGGTGCTGATCCCCGAGGAATACGTGCCCGATCTGGATGTGCGGCTTGGCCTGTACCGCCGCCTGTCGAACCTGACGACCAAGGTCGAACTGGAAGGTTTCGCCGCCGAACTGATCGACCGTTTCGGCCCGCTGCCGCGCGAGGTGAACACGCTGCTGCTGGTCGTGCGGATCAAGGCAATGTGCAAGAAGGCGGGCATCAGCCAGCTGGATGCAGGGCCGAAAGGCGCCACAATCCGGTTCCACAACGACAAATTCGCCTCGCCTGCGGGGCTGGTGGATTTCATCAACGACCAGCGCGGGCAGGCCAAGGTCAAGGATAACCGGATCGTCGTGCTGCGCGACTGGGACAAGGAACGCGACAAGATCCAGGGTGCGTTCAACATCGCCCGCGATCTGGCCGGCAAGCTGGCGGAAGAGACGAAAAAAGCAGGGTAAGAACCCTGCTTTTTCCGGTCTCCGACGGGGATATTTAGGCTCGGAAGATGGGGTCAGGCTTCGCCCGGCCGCTTGATCTTGGTTGTCAGCCACAGCGCGATGACAGCCGCGACCAGCGCACCAATCGCCATCGGCATCGGCGTGCCGTCGAACATCAGCGCGATGGGGGCGGCGATCATCACAGCACCCACAGTGCTGATTGCGGCGATGATCGAGGCAGCAAGGCCCGCGATATGGCCCATTTCTTCCATCGCCAGCGCGTTCAGGTTGCCGATGGTCAGACCCGCCTGAAAGAAATTGCCGGTGACCCAGATCACATAGGTCCCGAAAGCCAGCCAATAGGGGCCGTCCATCGCTGTGATCGCGATCATCCCGATGGTCAGGCCGATCTGCACCGTCAGCATCGCCTTGATGATCGCCCGCATCCCCAGTTTCATCACCAGCCGCGCGTTCAGCAGGCTGGCGCTGGCCGCGATGATGGCGATGCCGCCGAACCAGTAATGGAAATGCGCGCCTTGGCCGAAGGTCACGTCGAACACCTGCTGCGTCGAGGACAGGACCATGAACAGGATGCCAAAGACCAGCGTCTGCACTGCAATCGACAAACGCGCCGTGGGATGGGCGAACATATGGCCTGTGGCGGTGGTCAGCGCCGTGATGCTGAGCGGGCGGCGGTTTTCCGGCATCAGCGTTTCGGGTTGCCGGATCAGCAGCCAGAGCAGGGTGATGACGGAAAACAGCATGAAGGCCGCAAAGATCGCGCGCCAGCCAAAACCAAGAATGATGAAATGCCCTAGCGTAGGGGCCAGCGCGGGCACCAGCGCGAAAACCGCCATGACAAAGGACATGATCCGCGCCATGTCGCGCCCTTGGTAGATGTCACGCACCAGCGCCGTCGCGACAACGCGCGGGCCGGCTGCGCCAAG
>DAISXL010000091.1:2203-8970 GCA_036825855.1 Yoonia sp. | reverse complement strand
CCGAACTTTGGCCGCAAATCCTTGAACGAAATCAAGGAAGTGTTGTCGGGCATGGGGCTGCACCTTGGCATGGACGTCGAGGATTGGCCGCCGGACAACATCGAAGATCTGGCCAAGAAGTTCGAGGATCAGTTTTAACTGATCCGAGTCCCGGACTTGATCCGGGACCTCGCAGAACCGACGAAGCCCCGGAACACGTCCGGGGCGCGTCACGCCGAAATGCCCACGCAGGTGGGGAAGACCCGGGCAATCCCGCCCCAATAATACGGCTGGCACGCATCAGACCGTTGGACAAAGTATAAATCTGAAGGAGACACCAAATGCGTCACTCTAGCGGTTACCGCAAACTGAACCGGACCCACGAACACCGCAAGGCGCTGTTCGCTAACATGGCGGGTTCGCTGATCGAACACGAACAGATCAAGACGACCCTGCCCAAGGCCAAAGAATTGCGCCGCATCGTCGAAAAGCTGGTCACTTTGGGCAAGCGCGGCGATCTGCATGCCCGCCGTCAGGCCGATGCCCAGCTCAAGCAGGACATCCACACAGCCAAGCTGTTCGAGATCATCGGCCCTCGTTACAAGGACCGTCAGGGTGGCTATGTCCGCATCATGAAAGCCGGTTTCCGGTATGGCGACATGGCCCCGATGGCGATCATCGAATTCGTGGACCGCGACGTAAATGCCAAGGGCGCGGCCGACAAGGCCCGTCTGGCTGAGTTCGAAGCGCTGGAAGATTAATTCCGCCTTCACGACCTGATGTTTGCAAAGCCCTGCCGGTCTGGCGGGGCTTTCGCTTTTTCTCCGAAGGCCTATCATCCGTCCATGCCCGACCTTTTCGACAGCGCCCCCGACACGGCCCCCGCAGGCCCCCGCCCGCTGGCCGACCGGCTGCGGCCCAAGCATCTGTCCGAGGTGATCGGCCAGCAGCAGGTGCTTGGCCCCGATGCGCCGCTGGGCACGATGCTGGCTTCTGGTTCGCTGTCGTCACTGGTGTTCTGGGGCCCGCCCGGCGTGGGCAAGACAACCATTGCCCGCCTTTTGGCCGATGAAACCGACCTGCATTTCGTCCAGATCAGCGCCATTTTTACTGGCGTGCCGGAGCTGCGAAAGGTATTCGAGTCCGCCAAGATGCGCCGCCAGAACGGCAAGGGCACGCTCTTGTTCGTCGATGAAATCCACCGTTTCAACAAGGCGCAGCAGGACGGTTTCCTGCCCCATATGGAAGACGGGACCATCCTGCTGGTCGGGGCCACGACCGAAAACCCCAGTTTCGAATTGAACGCCGCATTGCTGAGCCGGGCGCAGGTGTTCATCCTGACCCGCCTGACGCTGACCGATCTGGAACTGCTCGCCCAACGTGCCGAAAAGGAACTGGGCCGCGCGCTGCCGCTCGACGGAAACGCCCGCGAGGCTCTGCTGGATATGGCCGATGGCGATGGCCGTGCGTTGCTCAATCTGATCGAACAGGTGGCGGCGTGGAAGACCGATGCGAAACTGACCCGCGATGACCTGACCAAGCGGCTGATGAAACGCGCGGTGAAATATGACAAATCGGGCGATGAGCATTACAACCTGATTTCGGCTTTGCATAAATCCGTGCGCGGGTCCGACCCTGATGCAGCACTTTACTGGTTCGCGCGGATGCTGGCAGGGGGTGAAGACCCACGCTATCTGGCCCGTCGCATCACGCGGATGGCGGTTGAAGATATTGGCCTTGCTGACCCGCAGGCACAGGCGGTCTGTCTGCAATCATGGGAAACCTATGAACGGCTGGGATCGCCCGAGGGTGAACTGGCCCTCGCGCAGGCGGTGACTTATCTGGCACTCGCCCCGAAATCGAATGCGGCCTATGTCGCCTACAAGGCTGCGATGTCTGCCGCGAAACAGACAGGGTCGGAACCGCCGCCCGCCCATATCCTGAACGCGCCGACCAAGCTGATGAAAGAACAGGGCTTCGGGGCGGGCTATGCCTATGACCACGATGCCGAGGACGGGTTCAGCGGGCAGAACTATTTCCCCGAAACCATGAAGCGCGGCATTTATTATCTGCCCGTGGATCGCGGGTTTGAGCGTGAGCTCAAGAAACGCGTGGATTTCTTTGCCGGATTGCGCGCCAAGCGGGGCAAGAATTGACTTCCCCGCGCCAAAAGGCCAAGGCAGGCCGATGATGACACCTGTGATCTCTGTGGCTCTTGGGGGCGCCTTCGGCTCTGTGCTGCGCTATCTGGTCGGATCGGTCGTGGCCTTTCCGATGGGCACGCTTGCAGTGAATGTCGCGGGGTCATTTGCCATCGGGCTGGTCTGGGTTTTGCTGGCCGCGCGCGGGTTGCAGGGCTGGGCGCCTTTCGTGATGACGGGCGTTCTGGGCGGATTCACGACGTTTTCGGCGTTTTCGCTCGACACCATCCGGCTGGTCGAGACGGGGCGCATCATGGCCGCGGGCGGCTATGTGCTGGCCTCGGTGGTTTTATCAATTGCGGCCTGCGGATTGGGCCTGTGGCTTGCCAAAGGAATGACGACATGAGCGGTGTACACACCAGAACCATCGGCCCCGACGACGGCGATCAGCGGCTGGACCGCTATCTGCGCCGCCTGTTCCCGCATCTGACCCAAGGCCGCATCGAAAAGCTGTGCCGCAAAGGCGAATTGCGCGTCGATGGTGGGCGGGTCAAAACCAGCACGCGGCTGGAAGTGGGCCAGAAAATCCGTATTCCCCCGCTTCCGACCGAGGAAGAGGCCGCCGCCGCCGCAACCCTTGCGCGCCACGGCGTGACCAAGGCAGATGCCAAGCTGATCCAGTCCTGCGTGATCTACAAGGACGACCACATCATCGCGATCAACAAACCGCATGGGTTGGCGACGCAGGGCGGCACCAACACCACCCGCCATGTCGACGGCCTGTCCGAGGCGCTGATGTTCGGTTGCGACGAAAAGCCGCGTCTGGTGCACCGGCTAGACCGTGACACCTCGGGCGTTTTGCTGCTCGCGCGAACGCGGATGATGGCCAAGCAACTGACCGAGAACCTCAAGCACCGCGAGACGCGCAAGATTTACTGGGCTGCCGTTGCAGGTGTGCCGCATCCGCGTGCCGGCACGATCAAATACGGTCTGGTCAAGGCCCCCGGCCACGGCAAAGGCGGCGAGAATGAAAAGATGCGCTGCGTGCATCCCAACGACATCGCCAGCACCGAAGGCGCAAAACGGGCCGCCACCGATTACGGTGTGATGGACACGCTGGCCAGCCGTGCGGCGTGGTGCGCGCTGGTTCCCGTGACGGGACGCACGCATCAGCTGCGGGCACATATGGCCGAGATCGGGCATCCGATCATCGGCGATGGCAAATACGGCGGGTCGGGGCAGGAAAACCTTGGCGATGGCTGGGGTGCCGGCATGGGCAGCGAGATCGGGCGCAAGCTGCATCTGCACGCGCGCAGCCTGACCATCGAACACCCCGTCACCGGCAAGACGCTGCATATCACCGCCGACCTGCCAGAGCATATGCAGAACACATGGGATTTCGTGGGCTGGGTCGTCGGCCACGCCCCCGTCGATCCGTTCAACATGCCCGATGAGTGATCTGCGCCTTGTGATCTTCGACGTGGACGGCACGCTGGTCGATAGCCAGGCCGAAATCGTCGCCGCGATGACGGCGGCTTTTGCCGCCGAAGGTCTGGTGTTGCCCGACCGCAAGCGGCTGTTGTCGATTGTCGGGCTGTCGCTGGATGTCGCCATGGCGCGGCTGTGCCCGGACGAGGCGCCGGACAGGCACCCCCGTCTCGTGCAGGCGTACAAGGATGCCTATATGGCCCTGCGCGGCGCGGACGGGCAGGGCGAGCTAAGCCCGCTTTACCCCGGCGCGCGGGCGGCACTGGATGCACTGGCCGGGCAGGACAATACCTTGCTGGCCGTGGCCACCGGCAAATCGCGGCGCGGTCTGGACAAGATGCTGGAAAAATACGGGCTGCGCGGGATGTTCCATAGCGAACAGGTGGCCGACGACCATCCGTCCAAGCCGAATCCGTCCATGATTCTGACAGCGCTGAACGAGACGGGCATCGATGCCCGCGCTGCCGTGATGATCGGCGA
This sequence comes from Yoonia sp., assembly GCA_036825855.1. Lineage (GTDB taxonomy): Bacteria > Pseudomonadota > Alphaproteobacteria > Rhodobacterales > Rhodobacteraceae > Yoonia. Next base: position 4,882 of record DAISXL010000091.1, on the reverse strand, counting down.
TACGACCTTCGACATGGACATGGGGCGCGCTGCGGGTGTGCGCACCATCGGGGTGTCTTGGGGCTATCACGATGCCGACTGCCTGCGCCCTGACGTGCTGATCGACGATTTCGCCGACCTTCTGCCTGCCATCGACCAACTGACCGGATCACACCCATGAGCGACTGGAAACCGAAACGATTCTGGAAAGCCGCGACGCCCGAACAGGTCGACGGCGGCTATACCGTCACCTTGGACGGGCGTGCGGTGAAAACACCGGCCAAGGCGGCGCTGATCCTGCCGACGATGGCCATGGCCAAGGCGGTGGCAGAGGAATGGGATGCGCAGACAGGTCTGGTCGATCCGCGCACCATGCCGGTGACGCGCAGCGCCAATGCGGCGATCGACAAGGTCCGCACCCAGCGGGCCGAGGTGATCGCCCTTTTGGCGGAATACGGTGACAGCGACTTGTTGTGCTATCGCGCGCCTGCGCCAGAAGGGCTGGTCCTGCGCCAGCGCGCGGCATGGGACCCGCTGCTTGACTGGGCGGCACGCGACCTGCAGGTCAGGCTGCTGGTTGGTGAAGGCGTGATGCATGTTGCGCAATCCGATGAAAGCCTTGCCAGATTGCAGCGCGAACTGGAGGCGGTGGATGATTTCGGACTGGCCGCTGCGCATGACCTGATCAGCCTGTCGGGATCGTTGGTTCTGGCGCTTGCCGTGATGCGCAACCATCTGGATGCCGCAACCGCTTGGGACCTGTCGCGGATCGACGAGGCTTGGCAAATCTCGCAATGGGGCGCCGATGATGAGGCCACCGCAGCCGCCGACATCAAGCGGGCCGCCTTTCTGCATGCGGAAAGATTCTATCGGCTGGCGCTGTCGTGATCTGCTGCCGCATTTATCTGTGCATTTGTCCTGCAGATTGCCTTTTTTAAAAGCATTTTCGCGGCAAGAGATGCGAGTTTTGCTTGACCCCATGGCGTTTCATCGGACAATCTATGCAAACTCGAACAGGGGCTTTGCCTTTGTGAAAGTGACCACCTTGCAAGAGGCGGTATAAAAATTGGCTGCCGTCTCGAACGGCGGAAACTCAGGAAGAGGTAAAAATGACTAAAACCGTATTTATCGGCGCGCTGGCCGTCGCTGGCATGACCGCCGGTATCGCATCCGCAGCGACGCTTGACGACGTTGTGGCGCGCGGCACCCTGCTTTGTGGCTCGAACGAAGGTCTGGCCGGTTTCGCTGCACCCGATGCGAACGGCAACTGGGAAGGTTTCGACGTGGCACTGTGCCGTGCGATCGCTGCCGCTGTTCTGGGTGACGGTCAGGCCGTCCAATTCGTGCCGCTGACAAGCCAGACCCGCTTTACCGCGCTGGCCGCTGGCGAAGTCGACGTGCTGGTCCGCAACTCCACCTGGACCTTCACACGCGACACCGACCTTGCGCTCGATTTCCCCGCCATCAACTATTACGACGGTCAGGGCTTTATGGTCCCACGCGCACTGGGCGTGTCCTCGGCGACCGAACTCGACGGCGCGACGGTCTGCATCCAGACCGGTACCACCACGGAGCTGAACCTTGCTGACTACTTCCGCTCAAACGGCATCAGCTATGAGCCCGTGCCGGTCGCAACGAACGCAGAAGGCCAGCAGCAGTACCTTGCCGGTGCATGCGACGTCTACACCACTGACATCTCGGGTCTTGCCGCGACACGCGCGACGTTCGAAGCACCGGGTGATCATGTGATTCTGCCGGAAGTCGTCTCCAAGGAACCACTTGGCCCCGCAGTGCGCCATGGTGACAACGATTGGGGCGATATCGTTCGCTGGACGACCCATGCGCTGATCGCGGCCGAAGAGTATGGCGTGACACAGGCGAACGTGGCCGAGCTGGCCGCTGCACCCACCGACAACCCAGAGGTCAACCGCCTGCTGGGGACCGAAGGTGAACTGGGCGCCATGATCGGTCTGGAAGCAGACTGGGCCGTGAACGCGATTGCTGTCGGCGGCAACTATGGCGAGATCTTCGAAGCGAACATCGGTGAAAGCACCGCTGTCGGCCTCGCTCGCGGTCTGAACGCACAGTGGACCGAAGGCGGCCTGATGTATGGCGGACCTTTCCGCTAATCACTGATCGTTTGGGGTCCGGCCATGGTCGGGCCCCTTACTTCATCAATTAAACCGACATTCTGACTTTTGGCGGACAAGATATTTCTTGCCCCCTGTTGTTGTATCCAGATCGAGGGCTGCGCATGGCGGACATTTCTGATCACCCGCGCGAGACATTCCGCATCAGCATGCTGCTTTACGATGCGCGCTACAGGTCGCTGACCATCCAGGTGGTCGCTGCCATGCTGATCATGCTGTTTCTGGCGCAGTTGGTCGATAACACCGTGACCAATCTTGCCGCAAAGGGCAAGGATATCAGCTTTGGGTTTCTGGGCACGACTGCCGGTTATGACATCAACCAGCAACTCATCCCCTTCACGTCGCAAGACACCCATGCCCGCGCGGCGCTTGTCGGTATTCTGAACACGCTGCTTGTCGCGGTGCTGGGTTGTATCCTCGCCACCATCATCGGTGTCTTTGCTGGTGTCCTGCGCCTGTCAAGCAACTGGCTCGTCGCCCGCGTGATGACAGTGTACGTCGAATGCATGCGCAATACGCCGCTGCTGATCTGGATCCTGATCGTTTTCGC
>DAISXL010000091.1:0-2103 GCA_036825855.1 Yoonia sp. | reverse complement strand
GCGCTGGGGATGCAGCCCAACCGCACGATGCAACTGATCATCCTCCCGCAGGCGCTGCGCGTCATCATCCCGCCGCTGATCTCGCAATTCCTGAACCTGACCAAGAACTCGTCTCTGGCGTTGGCTGTCGGGTATATGGATGCGCGGTCCACCTTGGGCGGGATCACCGTGAACCAGACCGGACGAGAGCTGGAAGGCATTCTTTTGCTGGGGATTTTCTATCTGATCACCAGCCTGATCATTTCATCGGCCATGAATTTCTATAATTCCGGCGTCAAGTTGAAGGAGCGCTGAGATGAGCCGCGTACAAAAGGTCGCTTATGTCCGCAGCGATATGCTGCCACAAGCTGCCCCGCCCCCCGGCACAGCCGGCCCTGTCAAATGGCTGCGGGAAAATCTGTTCAACGGGTGGTTCAACTCTTTGATGACGATCCTTGCGATCTATGTCGTCTGGTCGATCCTGTCGGGCACCTTGCCTTGGGTCTACAACGGGATCTGGGATGCGGGATCCTTGACCGAATGCCGCGAGATCCGCGATGCGCGCGGTCTGGAAAGCGCTGCGTGCTGGGCCGTGATCAATGAACGCTGGTTGCAGATGCTGTTCGGTTTCTACCCGACCGATAACCCGCTGGTTGCGCGCTTGTTCTATGCCGAAGAACTGGCTGCGGCCGGCGGTGCAGAGGTCGTGTTCGGCGGTGGTTTCAACGCCACACAGCAGGTCGCATTCATTTCAGCCATGAAAGACGACGTCAGCAATGCTGCGATCTTCTTTTTCGGCTACTGGCGGCCGCTTTTTGCACTTGTTTTGCTGGTGGTCGCCATCGCGCCGATCCTGTATTCCAACCTGCCCCGCAAACTGCTGATTTTTTCCCTGATCTATCCGTTTCTTGCGTTCTTCCTGCTCTGGGGCGGGTCGGTCTGGCTGCCGGTGCTTGTGGCTGCAGGGCTTGCCTTGACGATCTTTGCGGGCCGGCTCGCGTCCACCTATATTGGCAGCCTCGGCGGACTGATCGTGTCGATCGTTGTGTTCGTCGTGTTTTTCATGAACCCCGTCGGAATGGGGTCATTGTTGTCTCACTTGCTCGGGGGATTGACCGCGGCGCTGCCATGGGGCCTGCCCTATATCTCGTCTGACCAGTTTGGCGGCTTCATGTTGGCCATCATCATCGGGACATCTGGGATCGTGCTGTCGCTGCCGCTCGGGATCGTGCTGGCGTTGGGGCGGCAGTCGTCGATGCCGCTGATCAAATGGGTTTGCGTGTCCTTCATCGAGGTGATCCGTGGCGTGCCGCTGATCGTCTGGCTGTTCACCGCGTCCACGCTGCTGAACTATTTCCTGCCACCCGGCACCACCTTCGACCTGCTCTTGCGGGTGATCATCATGGTGACGCTCTTTGCCTCTGCCTATCTGGCCGAGGTGGTGCGCGGCGGTCTGGCGGCCTTGCCCAAGGGCCAATACGAGGCCGCGGATTCGCTGGGGCTGGATTACTGGAAATCGATGCGGCTGATCATCCTGCCGCAGGCGCTGAAAATCTCGATCCCCGGCATCGTGAACACCTTTATCGGGCTGTTCAAGGATACGACGCTTGTCGTGTTCATCGGTCTGCGCGACCCGCTTGGCCTGACCAATGCGATCCGCGCCACCAGTGAATGGAACGGTATCTACTGGGAACTTTACATCTTTGTGGGGGGGCTGTTCTTCATGTTCTGCTTCTTCATGTCCCGTTATTCAATGTATCTGGAGCGTCGTCTCCGGACCGACCACCGCTGAGGAGAGACGATCATGGCCCAAGTAGAACTGGATACCGCCGCGACGGCGCGGGTTGCTGCCAATGTCTCGGACGAGGTGGCGATCGAAATTCGCAACATGAACAAGTGGTACGGCACGTTCCACGTGCTGCGCGACATCGACCTGACGGTGCAGCGCGGTGAACGGATCGTTATTGCGGGGCCGTCGGGGTCTGGTAAATCGACACTGATCCGCTGCATCAACGCGCTGGAAGAACACCAGAAAGGCAAGATCACCGTGGACGGCACGGTGCTGTCCTCCGACCTCAAGAACGTGGACCGGATCCGGTCCGAGGTCGGGATGGTGTTCCAGCA
>DAISXL010000090.1:0-9094 GCA_036825855.1 Yoonia sp. | reverse complement strand
CCCGCATCCTGCGCCGCCGCACTGACGAATGTGACGGCCGAATGTTCCACCGACCGCCCGTAGGCGCCGAACATGGGCCGCGTGTAAACGGGTTGCGGCGTCGGGATGGACGCATTGGGATCACCCATCTGTGCGGCAACAATCGTCCCACCCATCAGGATCATTTCCGGCTTTACCCCGAAAAAGGCGGGGTTCCACAGCACCAGATCGGCGCGCTTGCCGACCTCGATTGATCCGACATGGGCGGAAATGCCATGCGCAATCGCAGGATTGATCGTGTATTTCGCGATATAGCGGCGCACACGGATATTGTCGTTGTTGCCCGTCTCCTCGGCCAGTTGCCCGCGCTGGACCTTCATCTTGTGGGCAGTCTGCCATGTGCGGATGATGACCTCGCCCACGCGGCCCATCGCCTGACTGTCCGACGCGATGATCGAAAACGCGCCCATGTCGTGCAGGATATCCTCGGCGGCAATCGTCTCGCGCCGGATGCGGCTTTCGGCAAAGGCCACATCCTCGGGGATGCTCTTGTCCAGATGGTGGCAGACCATCAGCATGTCGAGATGTTCGTCGATGGTGTTGACGGTGAATGGCCGCGTCGGGTTGGTGGAAGAGGGCAGCACATTGGGCTGGCCACAGATCTTGATGATGTCAGGCGCATGGCCGCCCCCCGCCCCTTCGGTGTGGAAGGCGTGGATGGTGCGGCCTTTCAAGGCGGCAACGGTGTTTTCCACAAACCCCGCCTCGTTCAGCGTGTCGGTATGGATCATCACCTGCACGTCCCAGGCATCGGCCACCGACAGACAGCAGTCGATGGCGGCAGGGGTTGTGCCCCAATCCTCGTGCAGTTTCAGACAGGACGCGCCCGCCAGCACCTGTTCCTCCAGCGCGGCAGGCAGGCTGGCATTGCCCTTGCCCGCAAAGGCAAGGTTCATCGGAAAGGCATCCGCCGCCTGCAACATCCGGCCCAGATGCCACGGGCCGGGCGTGCAGGTGGTGGCCAGCGTGCCATGGGCGGGGCCGGTGCCGCCGCCGATCATGGTGGTCAGCCCGGAATAGAGCGCATCCTCGATCTGCTGGGGGCAGATGAAATGGATATGACTGTCGATCCCGCCTGCGGTCAGGATGCGGCCTTCGCCCGCAATCGCCTCGGTCCCCGGTCCGATGATGATGTTCACGCCGGGCTGGGTATCGGGATTGCCTGCCTTGCCGATGGCGACGATCCGCCCGTCTTTCAGGCCGACATCGGCCTTGATGATGCCGGTCCAATCCACGATCAGCGCATTGGTGATGACCGTATCCACCGCCCCCGCCGCCCGCGTGACCTGCGACTGCCCCATCCCGTCGCGGATCACCTTGCCGCCGCCGAATTTCACCTCTTCGCCGTAGTACAGCGCATTGGGGCCAGAACCGCCTGTCGTTGCGCGCCCTGCAAGTTCGGCGGTCAGATCGCGTTCGACCTCGATGAACAATTCCGTATCGGCAAGGCGGACCTTGTCGCCCACCGTGGGGCCAAACATCGCGGCATAATCGCGGCGGTTGATCGTTGCTGGCATCGTTAAAGATCCCCCATCACGGCTTGATTGAACCCGTAAACCCGCCGCGCGCCGCCAAGCGGGATCAGCGACACATCGCGCCTTTGCCCCGGCTCGAACCGCACGGCGGTGCCAGCGGCGATATCGAGCCGCATGCCGCGCGCGGCCGCGCGGTCGAAATCCAGCGCCGGATTGGTTTCGGCAAAATGGAAATGCGACCCCACCTGCACCGGCCTGTCGCCGGTATTGGCCACCTGCAAGACCAGCACTTCAGCACCGGCGTTCAGCGTCAGATCACCCGCCGCCACAATCACTTCACCTGGTTTCATGGCATGACCCCCAACTTCTTTTTTCCAAAAATACTCATCTTCTTTTCAACGGATCGGATCATGGACCGTCACCAGCTTGGTGCCATCAGGAAAGGTCGCCTCGACCTGCACCTCGTGGATCATCTCGGCGATGCCCTCCATCACCTGATCACGGGTGATGACATGCGCCCCTGCCTGCATCATGTCGGCGACCGACCGACCGTCGCGCGCGCCTTCGACAACCGCATCGGTGATCAGCGCGATGGCTTCGGGATAGTTCAGCTTCACCCCACGGGCGAGCCGCTTGCGCGCCACCTCGGCGGCCATCGCGATCAGCAATTTGTCTTTTTCACGCGGGGTCAGTTGCATGGGTCACAATCTCCAGACACGGGGGATGGGGGCTGCGGACAGCGCCTCGATCAAGGGAATAAGGTCGCGGCGCAGGGTGAAACCATCCGCCGCCAAAAGCCGGATCAACAGCAGATCATCGGCCAAAAGGCTGGCACCGGCGGTATCGGGCAAATCCAGCCTGCCCACCAGCGCCGCCGCCTGAGGGGCCGCCAGCAAAAGCGTCGCCATCGCCCCTGCCCCGCCCGCAATCGCCGCGCTCGCCAGCAGCGCATCGGCATCGCCGGTCAGGCGGATCGCATCGGCAAAGACCAGCACGCCGTCGCGCCTTATGCGCCAGTGATCGCGCAGATGCAGGGAATGCACGACTTCACCCATCGCGACACGGCCAAAGATCACCGGTTCCACGATCAGGCATTGCGCGGACCCCGCCAGATCAACGGTCATCCGCCGGTCAAGCGCTGCGGCATCGAACAGGATCGTTTCCTGCGGCAGCCAGTCGATGCGCGCATCCTCTGCCACCTGCAGGGTCACATCGACGCGCGCCACCTGGCCGTGCAGCGCGGCATAGCCGCGTTCCGCCGCCTGCGAGGACAGCACGACATGCGCGCCCGGACCTGCGACGACGTCCAGCGCCATGCGGTCGCCGCCCGTCAGCCCGCCCGATGTGTTGAGGAAAACCGCATCCAGCGTGCGGCCATAGCTGCGTGGAAACAGCGCCTTGAGCGCGCCTTGCTGGCGCAGGTCGGCGATCACGCTCTGCGCGCCACGGCGCTTGGCCACAAGACGCAAGGCGCCTTGCGCTCGGGGCTGCAAAGGCACGGCCCGGTCCATGTCGATCTGTGCGGTATAAGTCATGCGCCGCCTTTCCTTGGCCTCTTGTGCCAAGGATCGGCGGCGCAGGGCCAGCGGTGGTGCAAAAACTCCGCCCGAAATACCGCGATTTTGCAGTCACCTGCCTAAATATCAGGCATCTTTCGCGGAAATCACCCCATCAATCCATCCGCACCTGATAGCGGACCGAACCTCGGACAGGCGTGCTCCAGTTCAGGTGGACAGACCGCAGCGCCGTGCCTTTTTCGCCTTCGGCCCATGGCAATTCACGGATGGTGGCATTGGCCGCCGTGGTGATCGCCCCGCTGGGCATCACGAAATCGACCTGCCGCGCGCGACCGCCGAACGGCAGCGATTCGCCCGTATTCATCACCCAGGTCGCGGCGGGTGTGGTCTGGGTATGGGTCAGCACAGCCGGGTTCGCGACGGGAAAATCGACGTTGTGAAAGGTATTGGCGGTGAATTCGAAACTGCGCGTCCGGCTGAAATCGAGGTCAGCAAAAGTCGTATCCACGCGTTCCACCCGGTCGATGCGCCCGTTGAAGGACCGGAACACATTGCCGACGACAGCCAACCCGTTGATGAAATGTCCCGGGCCATACGGCTTGATGACGATAAAGGTGAACCACGGCGCCACATCGCTGGTGGTGAAATTGTTGCCGGTAATTGTCAGCCCGCCGAAGGAGAACTGCGATCCCTGTGCGGGGGAACTGGAATGTTCATTGGTCCATTCAATGAAATTGTTGTCGCAGTAATTCCCCGTGAAAATGCTGCGCGGATTGGGCAGGGTGAGGATGATCCCGCCCTTGCGCACGCTGTTGGGCTGGTCGTCGCCGTGAAACCAGTGATTGGCGGTGATCAGACTGCCCGACCCGGCCAGCACGCAGAAATGCAGGAAACGGTTGGTGCGGTTGTCGCGGATCTTGACGTCATTGGCATTGGCATTGAACCCGATACTGACGCGGGCCGATACCGGCAGCGATTGTTCGTCGGAAATGAACTGGCACCGGTCGATCATCATCCCCTGACAGCCGATCCCGGGCGATGTCACGCCGCGATTGCGGGGCCGGTTGATGAAACAATCACGGATGTGAAAGGTCAGCCCATCGGGCGCCATCATGATCCCGCTGGCGATACCCAACCCCTGAAATTCGATATCCGACAGAATGAACTGGCTCAGCTTTTCATAGCCAGAGAAATCCAGCAGATACCGAAAGCGGGTAAAGGTGAACACCTGCGTGCCTTCGGCATCGTAAAGCGGATTGCTGAGCGTCAGGCGGGCCTGCGGGATATCCACCGCCATGACGTAAACTTCACGCCCGACACCCGCCCCCGTGACAAGGGCGCCCACCGGAATGCTGGCGATCCCCGTCACATTGGTCAGTTGCCGGTCGTTGGCGGCGGCATAGGTCGCCTGCGACGTCACAACAGAGGTATCCCATGCAGCGCTGTCATCGGGCTGGAACTGGCCGTTGCGGATCACGCGGCGCGTTTCGAACCGCAGCCGGGTGGGGTCGCAGGCCTGCATGTCGACAGGCGCGGTTAACAGGATGCGTCGCCCGCACAGGTCCAGCGATTCGTGGTCGGCGAAGTTGATCAGCGCCTGGTAGGCCTTTTTGAAGGCCGTCTCCTCGTCCTTGAACGCATCCAGATAGGCGTCGTAATCATAGCCTTTCTGCAAGATAAAGCGGTGCTCGGCGGCTTGAATGATGCGCCCTTCGAAACGGGTGGTGTTCTGCATGGTGACGCTGCCCGCAAGCAGGTAATCGCCCGCAGGCACGATCACCGTGCGCCCGGCCGCCGCGGCATCGGCGGCAATGAAGGCAGGGGCATCATCGGTCACGCCATCGCCCTTGGCGCCGAAGTCGCGCACATCGACAAGGCTGACCAGATCGCGGGTAAAGACGCTGCTGACGTCCTCGATCGTGATGTCGTCAATGCGCACGAGCCCGCCGACAGGCCCGGTCAGGTCGAGCCCCAGATGGCCGTAATCCGCGCCGGTCCAGACCAGATCGACTCCGGTGCGCGCGGCGGTGGCGATGATCGCGCTGACGGTGACGACCGCGCCATAGGCGGTCAGTTGCGTCGCAGGGCCGGTGGTCGGCACGCCGGGCAGCACGGTGCCGTTGGCGCGCCCCGGCCAGCCCGCGATGCGCACGGCCGGCAAAGGGCCCGCCACCGCCTTGACCCGCGCGGTGACGCGCAGATAGCAGCCGGGCAGTACCGGCGTTTCGCCCATGTAACGCACCCGCGCGACCGGCCCCAGCTTGAGCACTTCCAGACAGCCTGCGAAATCCTGATCCGCCGCAACGAACACTCCCGACCCGCTGACGGCATAGGTATCGGACCCCGGCGTGCCGTCGCCGCTGGACCAGACCCCAAGGCCCGCCGCAAAAGGCAACGGGTTGAACACGATGGCGTCGGTGATGGCTTTGTTCATGGATGATCCCCAAAGGCTGTGCTGCGCAACTGCCAAGGGAATACCGCAGGGGGCTGAACAGCGGCTGAGCGCACCGTCACGGTGGGGCATGCAACGCAAAAAGCGCCAGACGATGCTGGCGCTTTTCGGGTCGCTTGCGGTCAGGATCAGCGCAACGTGGTGCGGCTGTCCGGCAGGCGCAGCCAGACTTCGACACGGCGATTGCGTTCGCGGCCCTCGTCGGTTTCGTTGCAGGACAAAGGCAGCAATTCCCCATAGCTCAGCGGGACAAGCTGCAACCTGTCGACGGTCGCGGGTTGCAGCGTCTCGATCAGGATCTCGCGGACAGCCTCGGCACGGGCCTGCGCCAGTGCGGTATTGCGGGTTCGCTCGCCGATGGAATCCGCGAAACCGACCAGCAGCACCTCCATCCCGTCGAATTCGCCGCTTTCCATCCGTTCGCCCAATTCACGCAGGGTGCGGATCGATTCGACATCCAGCACGCTCGATCCGGTGTTGAAGCGGAAATTGACGCTCAGCCGGTCGGCCCCGCGCAATTGCTGCATCATGTCGGAATATTGCGGGCCGCTGAAATCGGGTTCGACGGCGGCGGTATGGACCAGCATCATGCCCATATCCTCCAGGCGCATCCGTTCAAGCTCGCGGTCGACGAAATGGCTTTCCTTGACGTATTGCTGCGCTTCTGCGGTCAGCGTCCAGTCCAGAAAGGCCTGCGCTTCGGGATGGATCGCGCGGCCCGGCACCGTATAGGCATAGATCCGGCGTGACAGCGCGTAGCCTTCGATCTTCATGCGGAAATCGGACGGGTCCGACAGCAGGCCGCACACTTCGCGGATATCCAGCAGCTTGACGTCGTTGGTCCGCGCCAGCCAGCGGCCGACAAAGCCGATCGCACCGGGTTCGGCCATCACCGCATCGATCAGATCCTGATAGGGGCCGTGGCGCGTGACCTCGGCCAGTTCGTCACGGCCTTCGGGCCGGACCAGGCCGTTCATCATGACTTCGCGGTCACCGGACCCGACCGCATAGCTGTGCACGCTGATCGGCACATCCCCCCCGCCCAGCGTCAGCCAGTTGGTGATCTCGCCCGACCAGATGCGTGCGATTTCATCCGATGTCAGGTTGCGGACGGGGTTGGCGGTGTTGACGATCATCACGATCCCGTCGACGCCCAGCACGGTTTCATGCGGGGTATCGCGCAGATCAGGGAGGCCGGCGGCGGTCACCGCTTCCAGATCGGCGGTGTTGAAACGACGGTCGGTCAGCCCGATATCGGCCACCCGCTCGATCAGCGCAGGCACGGCGGCCCCTGACCCCGGCGTGGTCAGATCGATGATCGCACGCGGCGTGCCATCGGCATTGGTCAGCCGGATCATGCGGCTGGCCTCGTCCTCGGTCTGCAGGATCTCGTAGCTGGCACCCACATGGGCGGCATAGCCGCGCAACAGGTTGGGGATCAGGGTCGTGCCCACGGTGCGCGACCCGTGGATGCCGAATTCAGGGCCGGTGACGACCTCGGGACAGACAATGCCGCTGCAAACGACGTTATCGGCCTTGATCCGCAGGATGCCCAGCGTCTCGGTCTGCACCACATATTCGCCGTCGGCAAAGCCGATCAGCGTGCCTGAAATCGACATGCCACCATCTGTCGACTCGAGTTGGATCGGGGCGGTTTGCTGCGCGATGGCGGGTGCGGGCAACCCTGACGACAACGCACATAAAAAGATACGACTGCGCAAGCAGCCGTATTGAAAGGACTTTTGACCATAATAACCTCATGAACACAGGAAACATTACACCGCAAACCACACGGTGCAGTTGTTAATCTAGCGTTCATTTATGGCAAAATCTTGGCAAAAGCACCCAGAATGTAAAGGATTACACCCTCACGCCCCAACGTCAGGTGCAGGCAAGAGCGTCACACCATTGATCTGCCAGCCATCCGCCGTCTCGACCATCTGGTAGTCAAGGATATGCAGCGCGCCCTGCGCGTCGCGGATCATGACCTTCTGCCAAAGAAACCCCGACACATCGCGCAGTTCCAGAAACCGCACATCGGCATTGTCCCAGACCATCGGATAGCCCTGCTGGACCATCGCGCCGAAATTGCCATCGTTGCCGAACAGCCGTTTGATATTGGGGCTGGCATAGGACCAAGCCGCCGCCACATCGCGGTCGTTGAAGGCCTGCAACTGGTCGCCGATCACGCCTTCGATCGCTGCATTGTCCTGTGCAGCAAGGGCGGTGGCCGACAGCCAGAGCCCCAGAATGAATACAAAAATGCCCTTCATCGTCCTCTCCCTGCGTTTCTCCTGTGAAAGATACGCAGCAAAAGGCCGATCAGTTTGATTTTCGCACGACATCCCCCATCTTCCGAGGCCAAATATCCCCGCCGGAGGCTCCGCGCCAGCGGACCCTCAGACCTCGCGGGAGAGCTGGGCCTCGATCAGGGCAATGGTTTCGGTCACACCATAAAGCGCGATGAACCCGCCAAAGCGCGGGCCTTGCGACGCCCCCAGCAGCACTTCGTAAAGCGCTGTGAACCAGCTGCGCAATGGATCGAACCCGTGGTCGTTGCCAACAGCAAAGACCATCGTCTGCAGCGCCTCGTCCTCGACCGGCCCATCCCAGACCTTTAACCGCGCCACAAGATCCTGCAACGCCGCGCGTTCCTGATCGCTGGGCGCGCGATAGGTTTTGTCGGGCTTCACGAAGTCGTTGTAATACCGCACGGCGAACCCTGCCGCCTGATCCATCTGAGGATTGTTTTCCGCCGACGCGTCGGGCGCATAGCGGCGGATGAACCCCCAAAGCGTATGTTTGTCCTCGGCCCCCGAGACAGAGGCAAGGTTCAAGAGCATCGCAAAGGGCACGACCATGTCGGATGCGGGTACGTTATGGCCGTGGATATGAAACACCGGGTTGTTGGCACGACCCGCGGCATCCTGATCGGCATAGGCGCGCAACTGCTGGTGGTATTCATCCACCGCCTTGGGGATCACGTCGAAATGCATCCGCTTTGCGGTTTTCGGCTTTTGATACATGAAATAGCTCAACGATTCCGTCGCCGCATAGGTCAGCCATTCGTCGATCGAAATCCCGTTGCCCGAGGATTTGGAAATCTTCTGGCCGTTCTCGTCCAAGAACAGTTCATAGGAAAAATGGTTGGGCTTGCGCCCGCCGAGGATCTCGCAGATCCGGTCATAGATCGCGGTGTTGGTGGCATGTTCCTTGCCGTACATCTCGAAATCGACGTCGAGTGCAGCCCAGCGTGCGCCAAAATCGGGCTTCCATTGCAGTTTCACATTGCCGCCCGTGACCGGCAGGGTCCATTCGCGGCCATCCTCGTCGTCAAAGGTGATCTCGCCGCGCACCGCATCGACATTCTTCATCGGCACATAGAGCACGCGGCCGGTTTCGGGATGGATCGGCAGGAAGATCGAATAGGTTTCCTGCCGTTCCTCGCGCAGGGATTTCAGCATGACCGCCATCAGGTCGTCATAGCGTTCGGCGGCGCGCAACAGGATCGTGTCGAACTGGCCTGTGCGATAGAATTCGCGCGCGGAATAGAATTCATACTCGAACCCGAAGGTATCAAGGAAACGGCGCAGCATCGCGTTGTTGTAATG
>DAISXL010000089.1:0-9401 GCA_036825855.1 Yoonia sp. | reverse complement strand
CAGGCGCAGATCATCGATGTGATGAAACGGCTTTGCGCCGAAAACGGGGCCGCGATCATGCTGGTCACGCATGACATGGGTGTGATCGCCGAAACCGCCGACCGTGTGGCGGTGATGTATGCGGGCCGGATCGCCGAAATCGGCCCCGTGCGCGATGTCATCAAGGACGCGCAGCACCCCTATTCTTCCGGCCTGATGGGGGCGATCCCGCGTCTGGGCGCGAACCTTGACCGTCTGACCCAGATCCCCGGATCCATGCCGCGCCTGTCGGCCATTCCGCGCGGTTGCGCCTTCAACCCGCGCTGCCCGCATGTGATGGACAAATGCCGCATGGACCAGCCGCAGGCCGTGCAAACCGCCCCCGGCCGCCGTGTGGCCTGCTGGCTTTATCCGCCGCAGGACGGCACGACCGCATCCGCAGAAAGGCAGAGCGCAGAATGACCAAGACGCTTTTGGATGTCCGCGGCCTGTCGCGCCGCTTTGACGTGTCGCAGCCCTGGCTGAACCGCAAGATCGAAGGCACCGGCAAACGCTATGTCAACGCCGTTACCGATGTCAGTTTCACCGTCAAGCAGGGCGAAACCTTTGCCCTTGTCGGCGAAAGCGGGTCAGGCAAATCCACCATCGCGCGGCTGATCGTGGGCCTGCTGAACCCGACCAAAGGCGATATCGTGTTCGACGGCACCTCGCTCAAGGACGGGCTGAAAGGGGCCAAGGCGCGCGCCCTGCGGCGCCGGTTCCAGATGATCTTTCAGGACCCATTGGCCAGCCTCAACCCGCGCTGGCGGGTCGTCGATATCGTGGCCGAACCCCTGCGCGTGTTCGAACGCGGGATGAGCAACCGTGACCAGCGCCTGCGCGTGGGCGAATTGCTGACTCTGGTGGGCCTTGCCCCCGAGGATGGCGTGAAATTCCCGCACCAGTTTTCGGGTGGCCAGCGCCAGCGCATCGCGATTGCGCGCGCGCTTGCCGCCACCCCCGATTTCATCGTTTGCGACGAGCCGACCTCCGCGCTCGACGTGTCCGTGCAGGCGCAGATCCTGAACCTGATGAAGGACCTGCAAAAGGATTTCGGCCTGACCTATGTGTTCATCTCGCATAACCTGCAGGTCGTGCGGCACATGGCGAACGATATCGGCGTGCTGTATCTCGGCCGTCTGGCGGAAGTCGCCGAGGCGGGCGCGCTGTTCGATGCCCCCAAACATCCCTATACGCGGATGCTGCTGGATGCCGTGCCCGATATCGAGATGACAGGCCGGCGGCGCAAACAGGTCGAAGGCGAAATTCCATCGCCTATCGACCCGCCGTCGGGCTGCGCCTTCCATCCGCGCTGTCCGTTCGCCAATGACCGCTGCAAGCGCGACGTGCCAAAGGTGATCAACGGCGTCGCCTGTCACGCGGTCGAGGAAGGGCGGATCGGGTAAGGATCAGACGATCCGGTCCATGATGCTGCTGGAAATCTCTTCGATGTCGAAATCGGGATAGGTAAAGGTCGCGTTTGCAAAATCGAGGTCGAGGCCGTTCTCCTCGTCCCATGTCGCGGGCTGGACGATCCCGATTTCCAGCCCCGACCCGAATTCGGCCAGCGTCTCGTCCCAGCGTTCGGACCAGACCTCGCCATAGACGGCGACGCTGGCCGCGACCCGCCCGAACACGCCGACCCGGAAACTGGGTGCGGCGGACCCGCGCAGCGCCATGTCGATGTACAGCCCCGCAAGCGGCGTCCAGTTCACATCCAGATCGGCGCCTGCATCCACGTTCAGCAGCAAAGCGGCGGTGATGCCCACCTCTCCGGTCAGGTCGGCGATGGCCGCGCCAAGGCCAAGCCCGCCGGACAGCGCCAGTTCCAGCCCCGCCTCCATCCCGAAATTCAGATGGCTTTCGCCGTGGATGATCGCGCTGTCGGGATCGCCCAGCGTATAGGTCACATCGACCGCCGTATCGTCCAGCGTGGCCGGCCCGATAGTGGCAAAGCCGCGCACTGACCCCGCGATGAAACCGAACACGCCGATTGACCCCACGACCGGAATGGTGACGCCGAAGATGGGGAATTCCAGCCGTGGAAAGCGGACCAGATTGCGGTCATATTCGCGCGCCTCGAACAGGGTGATCGACGGGGGCAGGGCGATGCCGCCCGAAATCACGATCTCGTCCTCTGGGGTATAAGCGATGCCCGCCGTGCCGGTCAGATAGGGGCCAAAGGTGATCGACACGCTGCCCGACCCCCAGGCGTCGAACTCCTCGGTCGGCTCTGCGGTCGTGTCGAATTCGCCATCCGCGTTCAGCGGGAAATTGCCCGTGGCAAAGGAAAACGTGCCTGTCGCATTGCCCATCGCGACGGTGCCGTCGCCCCGGATCACGATGCCGCCGCGCGCATAGGTGGCCGTCAGCGACCCAGTCACCCCCGGAAAGGCGAAAGCCGCCGTGCCGGTGCCGCCCAAGACCCATTCACCGGTTTCGGGATCATAGGTGGCGTTGACCGTGACGGTCGCATTCTGGATCATCGGAAAGGCGGAGGTGTCGAAATTGACCGTGCCGCCGATGGTCACGCCAGCCGCCTCGGAATAGGCGATGGTGATCTCGGCGGGCTGGGTCTGGCCGGGCAGTTGCACCTCGGCCGTGCCATCGAATTGCAGCGCGTCTTCTTCGTCGATGCCCACGGTGATGCGCCCTGATTTGAGGCCGGGGATCACACCTTCGCTGATCCCCAGCTCGCCGCCGAAGGTCCAGGCTTCATTCTCGTAGCGCACGCGGATCGTCGCGGGATCGACGAAATCAAAGTCGAAATCGAACTGCCCGTCGATCACCGTGCCCATGGCCGCCACACGCCCGCGCCCGATCTGCGGCACCTCGAAGGCGGCGGACCCGCCGAACAGCAGGCCCTCGTCGCCGTAAGCGACCGACAGGCTTGCCTCGGTCACGCGGAAGAAGCCGAAATCCAGCCGGTCGGTGGGGATATCCACGTCAAGCTGGATGCCGTGTTCCGTCAGGCCAAGCGACGCCTCGAACCCGGTGAACAGCGGATGGGACGAGGTCAGCGTCGCCCCGAATTCCATCGCCCAGTTATCGCTGAGACCCGCGTCGTTGATGGTCAGCGGGCTTGCGCCTTTGACCTCGGCACGTGCGGCCATCAGGGCAGGGCGCACCCCGTCCCTGTCGATATAGGACCCATAGCCATAACGCCGGTCATACTTCAGCGGCAGGGTGATATCGGCGCCGACGCGCACGCGCTTGCCGCGGACTGTTTGCTTGGTCACGCGGTCGATATATGTGCCGACGCCGCCTTCGACACGGCCGGTGATCCCACCCATCACCGCTTCGGGGGCGGCGTTGGCAGGGTTGAAGCCGGGGTTGACCGTTACTGCCTCGACGGTGAAGTTCTTGATAAAGGCGTCATTGCCGACAATCGGGCTGCCGCGCCATTTGGGGGTCGTCGGGTCGCGCAGATCGATCGGCCTGTAAAATGACCCCGACTGGCTCAGAAACCACAAGACCGTCGATGGCGCCCCGTTCGGCCCTGCAACCAGCCCGAGTTCGGTCAGTTCCGCCAGCGTCAGCGCCGTGACAAGGTTGCGGTTGTTATAGCGGAAATGCTTGGCCTCCTTGACGTGATCGACCGTCCAGTAATCGACGTTGCCGCCAAGGCTGTCGCCCGCAGTGACCTGCCGGAACACCAGCGCCTGATCGCGCGGCGTGCGGGCAAATTGCAGCGTGTCGCGCGTGGCATTTGCGCCCGCAAAGAAATTGTCCGCCCGCGCGCGGCGGTAAAGATCGTTGATCGCGTCGAGGACCGTGTTGCGGATGGTCGAGCCTGCGGCGCGGTTCACCGACCCGTCCAGCATCCAGATATTGGCGATGGCATCCTGCCCGCCCAACTGGTGTTCGACATAATGATCGGCGTCAAAGAACTTCGCCTCGCCCGCCTTGTTCCATGTCGGGATCAGGAATTCCTGCCGCGCCAGCAGGTCGTCCTTGGTGCCGGACACGATCTGGTCTGTGGCCCTGATCTTGAGATAGTAAAACGGGTTGGTATCCGTGGCCGATGCGGGGTTGGCGGCCAATGTGTCGATGTAATCCGTGATCGCCGTCTTGTTGGCGTTGATCTCTTCCATCCAGATCGCGCGCTGGCGCGTCTCCCGTTCCTCGCCGCGGGTGGTATAGGAAAACGGCGTCGCAAGCCGCGTGGTCGTGATCCCGTCCTGCGCGGTCTTGCCTTTGATCTTGCCGTTGATCGTGGGCAGCTTCAGTTCCGGCATCGTGTAGATATTCTGCGCGAAATCAAGGATATAGCCGCTGTTGGCTCCAGTCCCTGTCCAGACATCGCTGACCACAGGCGCACCCGGACCATTGCGCTGGATGACCAGCGCGCCGTCGCCGCCGCGTTGGGCCTGCAAGGCATGGGTCACCTCATGCGCAAGGATGCGTTCCGCGCGCGGATCGCCGGGCGCAAAGGTGCCCGACGCCAGAAAGATCGTCTGCCCCACGGTAAAGGCATTGGCATCGACCGCCGCCGCGATTTCATCGGACACGGCATTGTCCACCAGCCGCACGCCGTCCAGATTGGCGTGGAAATGCCGTTCCAGCCGCCCGCGCACATCCCCCGGCAAGGCCGCCCCGCCGCGGTCAAGCTCGCGCGTGAGCTTGTGGGCAAGGTCCGGCCCAAGCGGGCTGCGCTGGCCCGACGCGCCCAGCGGGGTGGGCTGGAAATCGACGGGCCGCTGGCCGAAACGGGCGGCGGCGCGCTGCGCTTCGGTTTCGTACTGGCTGCTGCGCGGCGCGATATAGACCGGATGGTGCGACTGGCGCAGTGCCGCATCGGCCGTCTGCGGGATCGCAGGTTCGGCTGTCTGCTGCGGTTTGGAGGCCAGCCGCCTGTCCATCGGATCAGGTCTTTGGCCCGAATTTCAGCCGCACATCCTGTGTCGCCGTCACCTTGCGCCCGGCGGCAGGTTGCTGGCGCACCACCTGCCAGCCGCGCCGCCGCGCCTCGGTTGCGTCAAAGATCAGGCTTGTGATCCCGAGGGTTCGCAGCGCCTTTTTCGCCTGCGCCGATGTCATCCCGTGCAGATCGGGCATCGCCACTGTCGCCGTGTCGGGTGCGACCCCCGCCACATCCAGCGTGACCGCGTCGCCGCGCGTGATCGCCGTGCCGGCCTTGGGCGATTGCGCAGTGATCGTGCCTGTGGCGGCATCCGCGCTGACGGTCCTGATCTCGATCTTGTCGGTCAGATGCGGGACCAGTACCGCGCGCGCCTGTTTGTCGGTCAAGCCAACCAGATTGGGCAGGCGCAGGTCGTCCTCTGGCCCGCTCGAGACCGTCAGCGTCACCTGCGCCCCGTCGGACAGGGGTGCACCACCCGCAGGGTCCTGCGCGACCACGACCCCTTTGGCCGCGGCATCGGTCTGCATGCGGATGTCGGTCTTGTACTGGCCTTGGCGGGCAAGGGTCGCCTCGGCCTTGGCGCGGGTCAGGCCGATCAGATCGGGCATCGCGGGGCTGTCCTTGTGATCCTCGGTGACTGTCAGCGCCACCACCGTATCCGGGCCTACGGATTTGCCTGCCGCTGGGTCTTGCGCGGTCACATGGCCGGGGGTTTTGCCCTCGGGGCTGTAGGTGACAGTGACCGAGGCAGCGACAGCCGGCACCAGCTTTTTGCGCGCGCTGGCCTCGGTCTGGCCGGTCACATCGGGCATCAGTCGCGCGGCTTGCCCGACGCAGAGCATGATCCGCGTATCCGCCCCGAGCGGTGCCTCCGCTGCGGGGTCTTGCCGGACGATCCGGCCGGCACTGTCGGGATCATCCACATAATCCAGCGCCAGCGCCGCAAAAGGCAGGTCCGCCAGCAATTTGCGTGCGGCATCAGGGGTCTTGCCGACAAGATCGGGCATTTTCGTCTCGGGGACAGGGCCGCGCGACAGGGTCAGGACGATGCCGCTGTCGGGCTTCAGCGGGTCGCCCGCCGCGGGGTCCTGCGCGATCACGCGGCCTTTGGAGGCCGGATCATGGGCGTCCTTGAAGCTGAGCGCAAAGCGTCCCAACTTGGCGATCCGCGCCTCGGCATCAGAGGCCGTTTCGCCCACCACATCGGGCATCTGCCGCAAGGGGCTGTCCTCTGACGGGCGGTCAGGCACCAGATCGCCGCAGCGGTCGATGCGAAAGTTGCGTCTCATCATCGTGCCTTCCATCAGCACCAGCGGTGCGCCGTCCTGCAACAAGAGCCTGTCCGCGCGGTCGCGGATTTCCAGCGTGACGATCTTGTCCGTGCAGCGCGTATCAAGGCTGTATTGCCCGCCCGCCGCAACGCTGGTCCTGAGCAGCAGCGCGCCCCCCGGCTTGACGGCGGCGACTGTCAGCCCGTCGCTGCCCGCGCCCGTGATCACGCCATAGATCCGGCAGGTGTCGGCAGGCAGCGGGCTTGTCATCTGCCGCACCATCGCCACGGCCGCCGCGATCTCGGGCAGTTGCATGCGCGCAAGATCGGCGCGCAGGGCGGTATCATGGCGCGCGCGTGCGGCCCCATAACCGGGCCTGCGCGCAAAACCTTGCCAACCGCCTGTGGCATCACTGGCAGAGATGGCCTGCGCGCGCTTGCGCGCCTCGAAAGCGTCGGTTGCGGCAAACGTATCCTCGACCTGCGCAAGGCGGTCGCGAAGCATCTGGTCAGGGCGAGGAGGCTGCGATTTGCTGGACATGGGTCACCTCTGGGTCAGGGGGTCAGGTTGCCATCACTGGCCGTAATGGCCGATGAAAGTGCGACCATCAGGATCTGCTGGCTGGCGTGGTTCAACATCGTGGTATTGCCCGTCCCGATGGTCAGGGCCGCGGCATTCACCCCGTCATTGGGGCGGGTATCGATCCGGTTGGCGTAGACCTGTGTCGAATAATACCCCGCCCCCAGCAGATGCGCGAAGGTCGTATTATCCAGATGCAGGCTTTTCATCACGTTGTCCGATACCTGGATGTCAAAAGGCGAGATCACCGCCGTACAGGACAGTCGGTTTTCGCCTGTGGCGAAGCTTTCCAGATAGGTGTGGTTGTCGTTGAACTGGATCACCTCGAAATGCCGCATCAGCGACAGCCGGTAGATCACCCGCCCGATCAGCCGCAAAAGCATTTCGGAGAAATCGTAGTCCGAGATGAAATCCTCGATGGCCTTGAAGATCGCGATGAAAAAAGTCAGCAATTCCAGCGCCGGGAACTCGGTGTTGACCACGCTGACATTCGCCCCCAGCCGCGCCCGCAGCGGATTGATGCGACTGGCCAGCGATGTCAGGTGATTGTCGGTGATCTGCATCGACCCCACGCCGCGCACATCCAGCGACAGGCCGAAATTGACCACGACCGCATTGTTCTGGATCCGCAGCGCCGTGCCGCGCGGCACGGCAAACGGTTCGCCCCTGATGGGCTCGTCCTCATTGATCCGCATACTGCCGTCATAGCTGTCGACATAGCGTCTCTTGCTTTCCTGCATCCCCATTTTCCCCCTGCCGCGCACAGGCAAGGTGACCGGATCGCCATATTCAGGGCGGGACTGGTCCACGATGATCCCGCCGGCGATGCCCGAGATGTTCAGGTTCTCGCTGCGTTCGACGCGGCCGATGGCGCGCAGCACGTTGTCGTGAATATGGCCGTTCACCACCTCGCGCAGGTAGATGCCGACGCTGGGCGTGCGCACGTCAAGCCCGATCCGTTCGATCAGGTTGCCGGAAATCCGCGCGCCCACGACATAATCCAGCGCGATGCCGCCAAAGCCGATCTCTTGGATTTCGGCAGGTTGCAGGGTGGTCGCCACCGCGACGCGGCAACAGTCGTGGATATGGTTGCGGTCGATCACCAGCCCTTCGATCTGCAACACGCCAAAGGGCTTGCGGGTCGAGATATTCCACGCGGGTGTCGCGATGCCCGATCCGCCCATGGCGCTGATCCGGTTGTCGACGATATGGATGTCGGTCACATCGCCGCCCACAAAATAGGTTTCCCAATCGGGGTCATCCTCCTGCGGGTCCGGTTGCGGCACCCGAGGGTCGATTCCAAGACAGCCTTGTACCGCGACCGTCGCCACGCCGATGGCGTTTTCCTCCAGCTTGATGGTGGCGTCCTGCAGGATTTCCCTGATCGCCTCTGCCGCTGCGGGGTTTGACGTGGCGCGGGCAATATCATCGCCGGACATGGACGAGGATCGCCCGTTGTTGCGCCATTCCGATGTCTCCTCGGCGGCCTTGCGGATGGCCTCGGCCGCCTTGCGCACCTCGTCGGCGCGGTCGTAAGGCAGGTCGGTCGCGTTCAGCCGCATGACATGGCCAAGCGTGATCCCGTGTCCGATCCCGCCGGAAATGACGTTGTCCTCGATCCAGATGCGTGTGCTGTCGGATGCAACCTGCAAGCCGCCCAGCGATTGCAGCGCCAGATCGCCCGGTGCACAGCGGATTTCGCAGTCGCGGATCTCCAGATCCTCGCCGCCCACAATCGCCAAGGGGCGCAGCGCGTCGAAAGCCGCCGCCGGAATGATCGCGGGTTCCGCCTCGGCCAGAAAGCGGCAGGCGTGCAGGCGCAGCATCTCGGTCTCCAGCAGCGCCACGGCCGATCCGCGCCCGCGCGTTGTCACTTTTTCCAGTGTCAGGGCACGGTTGCGCGCCGCACCGACCGCAAGGCTGGTGTCGTCAAGGATCATCAGGTCACGCAGCGTGACGGCAAGACTGTCCTCGATGCGGAAGACCGGATCGTCGCTGCCGGTCGGCAGCACAATGCTGCGCCGACCGCAGCCGGTGATCGTGACATTCTGGCGGTCGAGGATGCGCACCCCGCCCGCATGACGCCCCGGCAAAAGGCAGATCTGCCCGCCCTCGTGCGGCAGCGCGTCAATGGCCTGCTGGAGACTGTCGAAATCGCCGAAACTGGCCAGCCCGTCGCCCACCTTGAAGGTGCAGCAATCGCGCTGTTTCCACAAAGGCCGGATGCGCTGGCGGCAGTCGTGCAGATGCCCCACGACCACACCGGCCCTGACCGTCCAGTGGATCAGCGCCAGCAGATCGGCCGACCTTTGCGGCCCGTCGGGTGGCTGGCCGCCGGGGTCCAGCATCCGTTTGGGATAGACCGTGTCATTGGCGTTGACCCGCAAGCTGAAGGTCCAGTAATCGCCCGGATTGCCCGCGGCGGCGAAATTCAGGATCACGCCAGTCTCGGCCAGCCGCACGGCAGCGCCGGTCGCCGTGCCGGTGGCCATCGGGGTCGCTGCCGGTTCCCAGAACCGCAGGAACAGATAGGGCGCATCGCCTTCCGCGACCCGCGCGTTGTACCAGCCCATCAGGTCCGCCGCGATGGGCGTATCCAGCACCAGCGTTTCGTCCTGCGGCGCATAGCCGGTGCGGATCGCGTGAAACCGGCCCAAAGGCCGCGCCGT